>NZ_CALDKF010000056.1 GCF_937898925.1 uncultured Methanobrevibacter sp. | reverse complement strand
TTCTCGCTAACAACGCTCGAAATCAAGAATAGCTGGGTTCGGTGTCAAATCCAGCTATACCTCAGCCACTTCAAGTTTTTACTGATATTTAGAAAGAATTTTATAAGTAATATTACATAATATTTTATATTTTTCTTTACAAAATTTATGTTTATAAATAAAATTATTTTATAAATTTAAGAGGTTTTAATATGAGTAAATTACAAGAAAAATTTGAAATAAAAACTTATCAATGTAATGAGTTTGGGAAAATGAAACTTCGTCATCTTTTTGATTGTTTTCAAGAATTGGCAAGTGATCATGCAGATAAACTTGGGGTAGGATATTATTCCTTATTTTTCCATCTTGAACTGTTATTTTAGCTCTTCCTAAAGCTTCAATTACATGCTTATCCATAATAATCCCCAATTATTAACAATTGTTAAAATTATAAACTTTATACTTAATTTATTCCTCATTAAATAAATAGGTTTTTGAAAATAAAAAGTTTAATGAAAATCAATGAAAAGAAAATAATGGAAGAATAATAGAAAAATAATAGAAAAATAAGGAATAATATTTGAAAAAATTAAAAAATAATAAAAAATAATAAAAACAGAGGAAATGGATTAAAGATAGATAAAAGGTATGAAAATCTATTCTCTAATCCATTGCATATATTATAGGTGTTTTTAGTGTTTTAATTTAATTTTGAGTGTGTTTTATGTTTTGATCTTATGTTTAGTGTTTTAAGTTGATTTTATAGTGTGTTTTGTGTTTTGATTTGTGTTTTATGTGTGATTTATTTGATTTGAGCGATTAAATATGTTAATTAAGGAGGAAAAAAGTGATAAAGGAATTAATCCAATTAGTAGTATTGAATCAATTCTTCTTCATCACTTACACTTTTTGGCTTCACCTTATCCATAGCTTCATCGAAGAATTTAGCTGAGACTTCAGTCGCTTCAATGTTCTCTCTTAAAGCGAGCATTGCAGCTTCACGGCATACAGCTTCAATGTCTGCCCCAACATATCCTTCGGTGTTTTTAGCCAATTTCTTAAGCTTGACATCTTTTGCAAGAGGCATGTCTTTGGTATGTACCTTGAATATTGCAAGTCTTGCATCTTCGTTTGGAGCATCAACCTTAATGTGTCTGTCAAATCTACCTGGCCTCATGAGACCCGGATCTATGATGTCCGGTCTGTTGGTTGCTGCAATGATTGCAACATCCTCCAATTCTTCAAGACCATCGATTTCAGTCAATAATTGATTTACGACACGTTTGGTTACTCCAGAATCACCAGCTTCTGCACCTCTTGAACTTGCGATTGAATCGATTTCATCAAAGAAGATTACAGTAGGAGCTGTTTGTCTTGCTTTTCTAAAGACTTCCCTTACACCTTTCTCAGACTCACCAACCCATTTGGACAAGAGTTCAGGTCCTTTGATTGCAATGAAGTTAGCTTCACTTTCGTTTGCTACTGCCTTTGCAAGCATGGTCTTACCAGTACCTGGAATACCATACAATAAGGTACCTTTAGGTGGTCTTACACCAAATTCCTTGAATTTGTCTGGGTATTTTAAAGGCCATTCGACAGCTTCTTTCAATTCCTGTTTAGCTTCATCCAATCCACCGACATCATCCCAGGTTACATTTGGAACTTGAACAAGAACTTCCCTAAGTGCAGATGGTTGGATCTCTCTAAGAGCAGACTTGAAGTCATCCTTGGTTACTACAAGTTTCTCCAATACTTCAGGAGGAATCTCATCATCAGCACCTAAATCCGGAATGATTCTTCTTACAACCCTCATAGCTGCTTCCTTAGCCAATGCTTCAAGGTCTGCACCTACAAATCCATGGGTTGTATCTGCCAAATCATCTAAGTCAACATCATCGGCAAGAGGCATTCCTCTTGTGTGGATTTCCATGATCTCTTTACGTTCATCCTTATCAGGAACACCGATTTCAATTTCACGGTCAAACCTACCAGGTCTTCTTAGTGCACCATCAAGGGAATCCGGCCTGTTTGTTGCACCGATTACAACCACTTGACCTCTGGAATTAAGCCCATCCATTAAGGTCAATAGCTGTGCAACAGTTCTTCTTTCCACTTCACCTTGAGTTTCTTCACGTTTAGGTGCAATAGCATCCAATTCATCTATAAATATGATAGATGGAGCATTTTCTTCAGCTTCCTCGAAGAATTCCCTTAGGTTTTCTTCAGATCCACCAACATATTTGCTCATGATTTCCGGACCGTTGATTACAATGAAGTGAGCATCACTTTCATTTGCTACTGCCTTTGCAAGCAAGGTCTTACCTGTACCTGGAGGACCGTGCATCAATACTCCTTTTGGAGGAGCAATACCTAACTTATCAAATAATTCCGGTTTCTTAAGAGGGATTTCGATCATTTCCCTGACCTTTTTAACCTCATCCTTTAAACCGCCTATGTCATCGTAACTGATATCTACAAGATTGGATACACCTTCCAATTTGGAAACATCTACCGGTTCCTCGTTGATTTCCACTTTAGTGTTTGGACCGACTTTTACGACACCACCAGGGTTAGTGCTTACAACTGCCAACTTGATTTGGCTCATTGCACCAATGCCTGGAACATTCATGATGTCATCAAAGATATCATCAAAGAACCCACTGCCAACAGATCTTCTTTGAGGAGTTTTAATGCCAGTATTTATCAAGTCCCCTTGAACCATTACTTGGTTTCTGAATGCTCTGTTGAAATCTCCTCCAATCCTGATTCTTGCATCAATAGGAGCTAGAACAATTTTTTTAGCTTCTTTTGCTTCTGCTCTTTTGATGGTAACTTCCTCACCTATTGAAGCACCTGAATTCTTACGGGTTGTACCGTCTATCCTTATGATTGATTCCATGTCAGATTGAGAAGCAATTGCAACAGCTGCAGTATGTTTGGATCCGATAATCTCGATTAAGTCTCCATCCTTAAGACCTAATTTAAACATGGATTCCATATCCAGTTTAGCTATATTTTTACCAACGTCTTTTTGAGATAATGTTTCTGCAACTTTGATTTTAAGTTCTACATCAGCCATAATCTTCAACTCCTTTTATTTTTTGTGAATAGTAATGAATAGATAAATATGATAATTAGCTAATTGGATCTTTAACTAAGATTTGCTTAGCTAATTTTCGTTACAATAAACAATAAAAGACCATTAATAATCATTGATGGTACAGAAATATCAATTGTTTAGAATTAATTTTAAAATTATTTATTTAATGCTTGAATCTAATCAATAATCCAAATAAAGGATTGGTCAAATACAAACAAATGAAATTTTAAAAACTTCAACAAATACATTAAAATTAAACTAAAGATTTAAAGACCATCAATTTATTTAAATAACCAAATAAATACAAATTAATCATCAATAAATAATTAAAAGAATTAATTCTCGTTAAATTCCAATAATTCAATTATTCAACCGTTTTAATCATAATAACTTGATTTAATTAACCAAATAAAGAATTAAAAGAATTTATTAAAAATTTATCAACAATTATTAATGTAAATCTTTTAGTTAGTTTTTGTAACTAAATAATACTTGCACTTCATAGTATATAAAGGTTTCGATTTTATTAACAAAAAGTTATTTTAATCTAAAATTTGTTGAAATAATAAAAAATAGTTTAAAATAGTTTAATTTAAAAAAATAAAATTTAAAATTGTTTTTATTATTAAAGAAATAATTATATTCTTTTAAAATTAAAATAAAAGGATTAAATAAAAAATAAACTTTAGTTATTTTAGTAAAAAAATATGAGGAAAGCATAAGATAATTTGAATGAATAAAAACAAAAGGAAGTTGGAAGAAGATGGGAAAAGAAAATAATAGAAAAAGTCATTTTCAAAAAAGGGAATCAATTAATGATATTTACTCCTTCAATAAATGAATTGAAAATCCTTAAAGCATCTTCAATATCATCTTCATCTTCAATCAAAAGCATTTCAGAGTCATCAAACAGTTGCTTATCAAAGAATAATGACAATGAAGAGAAATTATCACATACAGTGAAAAACAATTCCAGATTATATTCAGTTAAATAAACATCAATTCTGCCTTCCTTAACTAAAGAATCAAAAATATTTTCAAAGTCCTCTTCATAAATCAAATCTAAAATGGTTTCATTAGTGATTAGCTTTAAATGACCTTCGTTTTTCAAAAGCGCATCCAAAATTAAATCTACATACATCTTTGAATAGAATGGCAAATCAATATTGATATCCTTGGACTGCCTTATTTTCTCAGAGTATATCCTAAAGGTCTTTGCAATGTCAACATTATCAGATTCTATTAGCTTAGAATTGTTCCAAATATTAATCTTTCTCATGAATTCAGGCGAAAATGAAACAACTGTATGCTTTTGCCAAAAGTCATGATGATTATTGATTGCATCCCAATTATCAAATAAGTTTATAATATTCAAAGCAATCAGATAGCCAATATTGGACAATGAATAGGATTTGTCATATTTGACCACCAAATTCCTTTCAACCAATTCGTTCAATCCCCTTATCAGATTTCCAGGGTTCTTATCCAAATGCAAACGAATCTCTTCAAAAACTTTCTCCCCATCATATAAGTCTAGAATAAGGTTTAATCGAAGTTCTGATGTTAAAATATATCTTGTCAAATCAAATTGTTCATTAGAGAAATCCAAGACATTGAATAACTTAAATCTCATTTCAAGATTCCTCCATTAACTCATTCAATGAAATGTATTCGCTGCATAACTTTTCATATTCTTCAAAGAGGTTCCTGCCCCAAACTATTGCATCCTCATCTTCAGATATATAAACTGCATTTTGGTCAAATTTCCCATCCTCCTTATTGAATCCTAGAATGATCCCCTTGTCTGTGACAACCAATGCAAAGTCAAGAGCTTCCTCGAAGATCTTTACTGAAATTTCGCTTTTGGAATCCTTTTCAAACTTAAAATTCCTGACAGCATCAATGAAAACATCTGAAACCCTCTTTTCTAAAATCAATTTAACATCCACATCGTTACTGAACCAACCATTCAAGAGGTCATTAATTTGAGGGTGCATAAATGGAAAGATGGCCTTAATAGATTTGGATCCTAAACTAAAGTCCTTAAATAATCGAATGACTTTGTAAATATCTAAATGATTTGCTTCAACTAGTTGAGAATCTCCTATATAGGACATATCCTTCAATGCATTTATTCCTAACTTGCTGATTTTATGGGAGTTCAAGAAATCAGCATTGCAATCGAAGAAATTAATTGACTTGTTCAGATAAAAGATATTTGTCAAAATCATTTTAGAGGAGTTGGTCAAATAATATACATCATTCTTATTTATTACATAATTCTTATTTTCCAAATCTGAAATGTTTATGGAAATGGAACTATTGTTCAAACCGGTCTTTTCATGAATTTCCTTTAATGTGTGAGGAGATTTGTAGAGGCAATACAAAATTTCCAAACGGTTATCTGAGTTTGTCAGAAACTTAATTTCCTTTTGTATGTCCTTTATACGATTTGCATCAAAATTTCTAAGCAATTTAATCCCTCAAAAACATAAATTGAAAATCATGAAAATGAAAAGATAAAGATTATCTAAAAAAATAATATCCTTAGATAGATATAGAATAAAAAAATAAAATTATAAGTTTATTTCCAAGTTTATTATATTATAATCTGTTAGAATAAATATAAAAAATTTATGAAATGTGATTAGAATATATGATATAAAAAAGTTAAATAATATCCAATTACAATTATAAACAGACATGACTTAAAATAAACACATGAAAGTTAAATAAATAGAAAGTTATAAAAAAAGAGGGAATGGGTAACTTTCTAATTATCTAACTTTAGGTTGAGAAAAATTTTTAAGAGATATTTAGATTTTAAAGAAACTATTCGTCCAATTTTGGAATACCTGTAATTCTGAGTCCTCCATAATGAGATCTGTATTTGATGTTTAATCCAATGAGAAGAGGAGTGATCCTTTCAATGATTCTGGATTTTTCCAAAATACCTGTATCAATGGTTCTTACGCCTGGAATCTTATTGATGATTTCAGCAACAACTTCCTTAGCTTCCTTGTCATCTCCTGCAATCAAGCAGTCACAGTCGATGTCTTCTGGAATGTTTGCAAGGTGAGAATTGCTTATATTACAGAATGCACAGATTACCTTTGCGCCAGTACCTTCAAGGATTTTAGCAGTACGCTCAGCAGCTGAGCCTTCCATTAAGTCAATGAATCTGAATGGCTTTCCACCGATTGCAGTTTCCAATGGCACAGTAGCGTCCAATATGATTTTGTCGCTGCAGAATTCCTTAATGCTTTCAAGAGTTGGTTTTTGTGCCGCTAAAGGAACAGTGATGATCAATACATCCCCTGCTTTTGCTGCGTCTTCATTAGCCATACCTTTAATTTCAGCAATGGAATAATCCTTCAATTCTTCAATAGTCTCTTCTACAACTTGCAATGCCTTTTCTTCCTTACGGGAACCGACAATAACAGGTTCACCTGCTAAAGCTAACCTTTTTGCAATACCTAGACCTTGAGGTCCAGTTCCACCAATAACACTAATCATAATATCACCAACATTTTTAAATCAAAGTTACTATCTAATTTAATAATTTAAAAACCTTAAAATAAAACAAATTTAAACATTATAATTTAACCCCTCATTTCATGTAAAGCCGCAATAGAACCTCCATCATACAGAATATCTGTTCCAGTGAGATAGGAGCATTCATCACTTACCATGAATGCCATCATCTTAGCTATTTCTACAGGATCTCCAACTCTTCCAAGAGCGCCCATTTTTGCAAAATTTTCAGCCTCTTCCCCTTCAATTTCGCCCATAGGAGTTGCAAAAGTTCCTGGAGAAATAGAGACTACTCTAATACCATTTTTACCATATTTTAAAGCCATTTTTTCAGTAAACCATAAAACAAAGTTCTTTGAAACACTATAAGCGAAACCATTTGCCTCCTCTCCTGGAATCGCTGAAATCATTTGTTTAAATCCATTAGCTAAGGATTCAACATTTTCCATAGCAAGTTTATATAAATTAGCAGGGACTTGATCTGGAGGCATTGCATATGCCGCCATTGATGCAACATTTAGAATTGCTCCTCCCTTTGCCATAGCTGGGCCAAATTCTTCGTCGATATTTATGGTGCCTATCGCATTAATATTAAATATCATCTCAGGATTATCCATATGAGGTGAAACGCCTGCTGCATGAATAACAGTTTTAATATCCCCCAAATCAGATGAAAAGTCCACTAATTTCTTAATTGAATCCCTATCACTTGCATCTGCAGGAAATGCTACTGCATCAATGCCAAGAGATTTTAACTCTTCAATACCATTATCCAATTTAGATACAGTGCGGCCAACCAATACAATTTTTTGATTTTTACCAATGATTTTTGCAGCTTCCAAACCCATTCCACTGCCACCACCAGTAATGACACAAACATTCATAGTTTTACTATCTCCTTCCACATTAACACCCAGTTTAATTTAAAATCATACATATATAAAAAAATAAAAAAATAAAAAAATAAAAAAATGTAGAATTGAAAAATATTAAAAATCACTATTGATAAATGAACATTTTATCATGGCAAATCTGATTAAAAACTAAAATGAACATTAACCCTAGCAATATCAATTAAAAACTAATTTAAGCAGTCCATCCTCCGTCTGCAGTGACTACAGCACCATTTACAAGTGATGCTTCATCAGATGCTAGGAATAATGCAAGATCTGCAATTTCTTCTGCTTCACCAGTTTTTGGATTCATTTCAACAAATGCTGCACATGCACCGTATCCTTCCATATCCAATTTTGCAGGATCCATAGTTGCAGCAATTTCAGTGTTTACTCCTCCAGGAGCAATCACGTTGCAACGAATGCCTTGTTTAGCATATAGCCAAGCAGTGCTTTTGGACATACCAATCACAGCATGTTTAGATGCAGTGTATGCAGTACCGCTTACCTTACCGTATAAACCTCCAATGGAAGCAACAGTTACAAGAGAACCTCCCCCATTTTCAAGCATTTTAGGAATTACCGCCCTGTAAAGTTTCATAGGGCCACTTACATTTACATTAAAGACTCTATCCCATGTTTCATCATCAACATTTACAATAGTCTTGAAGTTATCCATAATTCCTGCATTATTGATAGCTATGTCGATTTTGCCATATTCATTAATAGCCAAGTCCACTAATGCATCAATATCTTCCTGTTTGGAAATATCTCCTGCATAATAGACAGCTTTTCCACCAGCATCTTCAATTTCTGCAACTAAATTTTGCAATCTTTCTTCTCTTCTTGCAAATAAGACTACGGAAGCTCCTTCTTTAGAGAAGAGTTCTGCCATCGCTTTACCCATACCAGCAGTAGCGCCAGTAATAATTGCAACTTTATCTTCTAATCTTGCCATAATATCACCTATATTCTTAACCCATAAATTTTCAAAAATGAAAAATGAAAAATGAAAAAAATAAAAGAATAAATGGAAAGTAGAATTCTTTTGAAAAATTATGGGTTGTTAATAGTTAATTTATTGAATAATTTATATAAAATTTTCTTTTTAAATAAACAAACAATTAATAATGATATAAATAAATAAACAAAATGAATATATTTTAGTAAAATGCAAAAAATTTCAACAAATGCATATTTTTTTAATCGAATGAGGATAAACTCCTGATACCCAAAAAAGCATTGAAAAATATGAACTATAGAACTTCCAAAAAATGAAAATATCGATAAAAAGAGATTGAAAAATAAGAATGATTATATAAACAAAAACAAAAAAAGAAAGGTTATCACAATAAGTGATAACATTTTATAATACAGTTGCAACCAAATAGTATAAAATCGCGGTTACAGAAGGTACAGTAAGGTTATCAATACCGCCATAACTGATAGCTTCAGCAACAGTTGCAATTGCAGAAATAATCAATATGTACCAGAAATTAAGTTCTGGAAGTGTGTATCCCATTGCACCATAAAATACCCATACGAATACGGATAAAACTGCAGTTACTGCAAGCATTGCAAGGGAACCTGCAATGGTTTTTTCTCCACCGAATACATGGTATTTGATTTTTCCCCATTTTGCACCGACAAGCGCTGCAAATCCATCACCGTATACTAAAGGAACAATAGCTAATGCTACAATCCAAAGCAAATTAGGATCTAATAAAATTGGGAATATCAAAAGCAATACTGACCAAATACCTGCATAGAAGAACAATCCCAATGCATGACCTGATTCAGTTACGCTATTATGGATTGTGATTGGTGAGTACTCTGTCAAGAAGAATAGCGCAATTGTTATAGGCAATGTGATAAACCAAAGCAAGATTGAAGGGTCTGAGAAGAATGGCATGGCAAATATCATATTACCAACCATGATATGAACAAACTTACGTGAAACTTCCGCCTTGCTCTTTAAAACCTTTTCTGCCAATATGAATATGACAACTACATAAAGATAAACAATAATCAATGCAATTATATCACTAAATAACATAATATCTCTCTAGAAATAAAATTAATCATAAAACACTGAAATAATATAAAAATTATAAAAATAATAAATATTAAATCGATTAAGGAATGGATATGATAAAAAAATAAATGCCATAGATGACTTATCTATCATCTATAACATTATGTGTTCTGTCATCATCATATTCTCCGTATTCACAACCTGCATTTTCTATTTTGATATGGTCAATCAAGGTTCCATCCTTTTTCATCAACTTGATTTCACCGTAACCGTTTCCACCATTCCAAAGACGGGTATGAAGTTTTTTACCGGTAGGTGCCTCATAATTGAAAAGCAACATTTCATCACGTTTGCAGTATAGTTTCAATTCAATTTTGCTGTTCCAATTACTTGCATTAATGAACCATTCATTTTCTTCCTTGCCTTCCTTAAATCCAAACTCTTGATGGACATTGTTCCAGAATCTTGCAAAGTTGTATTCATACATTTTTCCTTCATAGTATAATCCAATCAATAGTTTACGAGGAAGGGAAATTCCAAATGCCTTAGGTTTTCCTCCGCCTGCTTCAAAAGCAGAATTATTGAGCTTTTTGCCAGTGATTAAACTTGTTAGATTACATGAGGAAATCCATAACCAAGGGCTTGTAAAGTCTGCTCCCCAATTCTTATCCGCATATCCAAAGGATTTTTCAGGAATGACTTCATATTCAACACCATCCATTTCAATGGTACCGCTGTATTGGGTCTTTATTCCTTCAGCATGCCAAAACATTTCAAATGAATTTAATTTTCTAAAGAAACTGTTAGCACCATAACCTACATTAAAAGCGATTTGCTTGTCAATATCCAAGTCCCATTTCATTTCTCCTGCATCACACATGTATTCCGGATGTTCACGTGCTTCCTCTTCAGTTACTTTACAGTATCCAGTCATGTGGGTTTCAGTCAAGCTGTATTCTCCAACCTTTATGTCCAATTTGTCATCAGGACATGAGAAATCCTTCATGGAATAGTAATTATGGATCTGTTTAGGCTCTTTACCCCATGCTCCAACTTTTAACATACAGTAAGAAGGTCTTTTGCCCGCTTCAATGTTTTTAGGGTCTTGACCTAAGGTAGGTTCATCTTCAGCTAAATCTGGGTTACATACAAAGTATTCTATAAAGAATGGTCTTGGTTCACCAGTTTCCTTATTGTAAGCTGTTAAAGAATGCCACCACCAGTCATAACCTTGCTTAGCAAGGGGACCTTTCAACATATAATGGTCTCTTTTCAAATCACTTTTATTCATTCAAAATCCTCCAAAAGAAATAATTTAAATTATTTGATAAATCCAATAAATCTAATAATTTATGAGTTAATTATTAAAAGTATTATAGAATAACTAACTTAAATGTCTTATATTTTAATTTATATTATCTTTATAATAAATATTTTATTATTTAATTGGAAACTAGAAAAAATAGATAAAATAGTGAATTTAGTGAATTTAACAATAAAGGGATAGAAAATAAAAATTTAATTAAAAAATAAAAAGTTAGCGAGATATTAAATTAAAAAAATTGATAAAAAAAATTAGAAAAGAAAAAATTGGTTGAGTGGGATAATTAATATCCAACAGAAATAGGAGGTATTAAAAAGGAAAGAATAACTGACTATTGAATACTAATTATCCATTTTTTTTAGTTTTAAGGTAAATGAGCATTAAATCAATGAATGAATCACTTATTCATTGTAGCCACAGCAAGTTCTCTTATCATGGCTATGATGTGGAATATTAGGATTAGCATGATCAGGCATAGGTTTACCACAGGTTAAAGGACCTTTTCCACGTGCTGATCCGCAACATCCACCTCTCCTTTTATTATGAGCAAGAATTGCATCAATATCCAAATCTTTCACTTCTTCTAGAAATTCAATATTTTCACTGTGACATTTAGGACAGATTGAGTGTTCACCATTTAAGGTAATCCAAGTGAATCCACAATCTTTACAAGTATATTTTAAAGTTAAAGCTTTTTCCATATTATCAACTACCTTATTTTTTATTTATATCAAATTACATTTTGAATATATATTCATAATCTTATATAAATACATAGGAATAGTAAATAATATTTAACATAAAGTAAATATATTTATATAATAAGTAAATATAACTTTACATAATATTTTAAAATTCAAATCAAATTATAAAAAAGAGGGCAAATATGAGAAATAATCTAAGAATTTACAGAGCCATTGAGAATATTACCCAAGAGGAATTGGCAAATGAATTGGGAGTCAGCAGACAAACCATAGTGGCTATTGAAAATGACAAATACAATCCATCACTTGAACTTGCCTTTAAAATAGCCCATAAGTTTGATGTGAAAATAGAAGACATATTCATTAGCGAAATATGAATGAAAACTAAAAGTAGAATTTAGAATTGAATTTAGGATATGAATTTAAAATAATTGAAACAAGCTAAAATAAGTAAAAAATAGTGAAAAAATAGTGAAAACAAGTTAAAATAAGTAAAAAATAGTAAAAAGAAATGATGAATTCATTTAATCAAAATCATCATTATAATCAAATATGCCGAAGTCCCTGCCTTTTGAAGAGCTGAAATCAATAAGGTGTGCAATGAATTCCTCCAATGAAACTTCCTCATCTTCACTTAAGATATCCTCTTCATCTGGAAATGCTTCTGGAGCCAAAGTGAAACTGAGGCCTTCTTGATTTTGAGTAAGGATCTTTATAAAATCCACTACAGAAATCTCACGGGACTCATCAGGTTTCATGTCAAAAAGCTCCAATAATGGATTTTCATCATTTATTTCAAATTCAAACTCATTAGGGATTTCAACAATATCCCCTTCCAATACAGGCCCATTGATAACCTTTTCAAAATCATTATCATCAATTACACCAAACCTTTGATTCTCAATGAATGGATTTTCAAATCTGAGATTGACTTCATCACCACCAGATAAATCCAAATGAACTTCCTCATCTTCAAAAGCACCTATCTGTTCATAGAAATGTTGGAACAAAACCATTTCAACTTCATCAACAATGCTTGAGATATTTTTGACATCTCTCCAGTTTTGGGAGTTAATTACAAATGCACAGAAGTCATCAATAGCTGAAATGACAGATTTATATCTGTTCACGTCTCTTTCAGATAATCTGTTGCATTCAATTAAAGTATTTATCCTAGCTGTTTCACTTACCAATCTCTTAATCCAAATCAATTGCACTAAACCAAAATCATTCATTAAAACACCTCACAGATGAAAATTCATTCGACAACAAAATACGTTAAATAAGAACAACCCACCCCATTATAAAATAAGCCCCCTTGAAACCTATTAAATAATATCCCAACCAAGTTCTCCCAAAAAATCATCATAACGAAAAAATGCAAACAAAATACAAAGGCACAAATGAGTTGATACTATGAACAAACGAAATATAGGAGTGATTTAATATGATGAAACTCTATTATGATGATCTATTGGTGTAATCAACCACAATTATAGGTTCATGCCCCCTTCATTAAATCTATAATAACTAAATCCAAACATGAAAACACCCTCGTTTTAACATGCTTGAAAATTTTAGATTATGTGGTTGATATGGTAACAATTATATAAACTTGGTTGCATATAAAGGTTTTGAATTTATTGAAAAAAATAAAATTAAAGCTAAAAAAAGCACAATAAAATAAGAAAAAATAGTTAAAAATAAAAAATTAATTAAAATTATAAAAAAAATTTAACTACATATGAGCATCATCTAAAATGTGATGACACTCACAATCACACTCTTTTGACAATTCCTTGATTGTGTTGAACAATAATTTAATTAATTCCCCTTTCTTTTTAGCCATTATCCCATAAACCTCATCAGTATTCAATTTAGTGGGGGAAATGGAAGTTGAATAATTGGAAACAACAGCTATAGGAGCATAACACATTTCCTTTTCCCTTGCAAGAACCGCTTCAGGCAAGGTGGTCATGCCAACAATTGATCCTCCAAGTATGCCAAACATTTTAATCTCAGCAGGAGTTTCAAATCTTGGTCCTTCGGTACATACAATTGTTCCTCCATCAACCACAGGCCCATTTACACATCCAGAATTAGCCAAAATAGCTCCTCTTAATCTGTTACAGAAGGGTTCAGTCATATCTATATGAATAACCTCATTATCATAGAAAGTCCTATCCCTATTTACAGTGAAATCCAAAAAGTCATCTGGGAGAACTATAGATCCTGGGCCAATATCCAAATCAAGTGAACCTACAGCATTTGTAGCCATGATCTGAGTGACTCCTAACTCCTTAAGTGCCATAATGTTTGCCTTAAAATTGATTTTATGTGGAGGGCAAGTGTGACCTGCAGAGTGTCTTGGCAAGAAAGCAACTGTCTTATCCCCAATGCTTAAAAGGGAAACCTCAACAGAGCCATATTCAGTCTCAACAACTTTAGTTTCAGTTGAATCCGCCAATTCACTTATTTCCTCTACTCCACTACCGCCAATAATTCCAATCATATGATAACCTCAACAAAAATAAAAAAATAATTATTTTAATAAATTAATAAAACATTTTAACAAACGTATAAAATATTTTAACAAATTAAGAAACTATTTTAATAAATAAATCAAAAATTCAAAATAAAATAAGAAAAGGATAATATTATCCTTTTGTAACTGCTAAAGGAACAACTTTTGCAACTAATTTAGCAATTCCTGCATCGTGAGATGTTTTGACAACTGAATCAACATTCTTGTATGCACCAGGTGCCTCTTCAGCTAAAACAGGAGCTGAATTTGCTTTTACATGAATTCCTTTTGCATTCAATTCCTTCTCGATTCCTTCTGCAGTGAATTGTTTTTTAGCTGCAGTTCTTGATAAGACTCTTCCTGCACCATGAGCGGTTGAACCGAAAGTCTCTTCCATAGCGACATCAGTACCATGCAAAATGTAAGAAGCGGGACCCATAGTTCCAGGAATCAATACAGGTTGTCCTACATCCCTGTATTCCTTAGGAATTTCACGTCTTCCAGGCCCAAATGCACGAGTAGCTCCTTTTCTGTGAACAAGAACTTCCATATGGGAACCTTTTACCTTATGAACTTCCTTTTTAGCGATGTTGTGTGCAACATCGTAAATGGTGCTCATGCCCATATCATCAGCACTGCGGGAGAACACTTCCTCAAATGATTCTCTAACCCAATGGGACATCATTTGACGATTTGCCCATGCATAATTAGCACCAGCAGCCATAGCCTTCAAGTAACCTTGTGCCTCTTTGGAATCAATAGGTGCACAAGCCAATTGCCTATCAGGAATATTGATTTTATAATTTCTATAAGCCTTATCCATTTGCCTTAAATAGTCAGAACAGATTTGGTGTCCACAACCTCTTGAACCACTGTGAATCATGATGGCTATTGATCCTGCTTCAAGACCAAATGCCTTTGCTACATTTTCATCATAAATCTCTTCAATCTTTTGAACTTCAAGGAAGTGATTTCCAGAACCTAATGAACCTAATTGAGGAATTCCTCTCTTTTTAGCCTTATCACTTACAACAGCGGATTCAGCATCCTTCATTCTACCGTTTTCTTCCAAGAACTTAAGGTCGTCTTCCCAACCGAATCCACGTTCTACAGCCCACCAAGCACCGTAGTCTAAAACCTCATTGATCTCATTATCCTTAAGTCTGATTTGACCTTTACTTCCTACACCTGATGGAATGTTCTTAAACAATACTTCAGTAAGTTCCTTAATCTTAGGTTTGATTTCATCTTCTGTCAAGTTAGTTCTAAGCATTCTAACTCCACAGTTAATGTCAAAACCTACTCCACCCGGACTTACGACACCATTATTGTAATTGAAAGCTCCTACACCACCAATGCTGAAACCATATCCAAAATGAATGTCTGGCATAGCTATTGACGCACCTTGAATACCAGGCATGCAAGCTACATTTGCCACTTGCTCAAGAGCTCCCTCTTCAATATCCTTAACGGATTCATCATCAAGATACAATCTTCCAGGAACTCTCATTTCCTTTTTATAACTGCTTGGGAGTTCCCATACATTGTCTCTTACCTTTTCAAGATTTTCTTTAACTGACATAAATATCACTGAATAAGTTAAAATAACAATTTAAATAATAAGTTTGTATAAAAATTTTTCGTATAAAAATTATGAATTTCAATTATATTTAATATAACTTCTAATTAAATTCCATATAATTTTTAATATAATATTATAGTTATGTTTTATAATACATTTAAAATTAATTGTTAAAATTAAAACTAACAAAATCAAGAAAAGGAATATTTGAAAAATGGTTTAAGAAATTTCATAATCTCAATGAATCTAAAAAAAGCAAAAATTGATGTATGGTGTAAAGGATTAAATGATGGTTATTGAGTTTTTAGTGTTTAAAAAATGATAAAATAAAAATAAAAATTTTAATTCTAAAAACACATTGATTAAAGGATGTAAACTATGTAATTTATAAAATCTAAATATTTATGAGATGTTTCTTTTTTAAGAAATTGCACGATAATATTCATAAATCTTTAGTAGTTTTTATCCTATATGGTTACATCCTTTAATAAACAATGGGTTTGGTTTCATTTGTTTAATTATACCCAGCTCATCATTTCTGGGCTTGGAGCTGCGCTAACAGCTAAAATAGATAAAAGTAATACTGTAAGAACTACAAATATTACCATGCAATCTTTAAAATCAATTCTAAGGTTGTGGAAGTTCATAGGATCCATAATACTGGTTTTTCTTCTTAAGTCACAATTATTGTTAGTATGTTTTATCATTTTTTCACCTCATTTTAATTTAAGTTTTCTTATAAATTTTCTCTCTGTAATATTACTAAGTTCTAAAGCATATATAAAAAAAGAGAAAGAGAGCATTTGAAAACTAATATGGGGTTGGATTTCAAGTGTATTTATTTGGGAATGAAAACAATTTTCCAATTGGTTTTCAAGCAGTTTATATAATATTAAAATTAAATAATTAATTGGTAGAATTAATAATAAACTTAATAATGAAATAATATTGGTGCATAGCTATGGAAAATAATGAATCAAAATCTAATAAATATGATTATTTTGATGTCACTGCAGACATTGGATTTCATGCCTATGGGAAATCCCTAAATGAAGCATACGAAAATGCAGGGCTCGCTATGTTCAATGTTATAACAGACATAAGCAAGGTAAAAAAAGATGAATCTAGAGAATTTGAAATAGTTTCAGAGGATTTGGTTTCTCTTTTATATGATTATTTAGAAGAGCTCTTATTCCTTCAGGATACAGAGTTCCTATTCTTTTCTGATTTTAAAGTGAATATTGAAAAAATAGTTGATGATGAGTCTTCCAATCTAGAAAATTATAAATTGACTTGTTTTGCTTGCGGTGAAGAAATAGATTGGAATGTTCATAGCCCAAAATCTGAAGTTAAGGCTATCACTTTTCATAAGATGTGTGTAAAAGAAGATGATGGTGTCTTTAAGCTTAGAGCTATTTTAGACTTATGATTTTATATTCATTTTGAAAATAATAAAAAATAGAATTTTAATTAAGAATAATAAAAAAATAAAAAAAAGAAACAGTTTTGATCAAACTTTTTTTAAAAGTTTGAAAAGTAGGATATTAAATCTAAAGATTGCAGCGTTTAATATCCTCAGGTGAAAATCTTAAAATGATTTCTCTTGAATTTCCCCTAACTCCTTTTCCAGTGAACTTAGTGTCCACCAATCTTAAGAATTCAAGTTTTTCAAGAGTCCTGTTGAATGTAGCATAACTAACTCCTGCCTCTTCCTTAAACTGTTTAGACAAATCACCAGCAGTCAATATTTCATCACTATCAACAACTGCCCTTAGCAAAGTCCTTTCAATGTCATTTAAGGAATTGATAGTTTCCATCAAATTAATGGAACCTTGTTTGGATACTGCTTCTTCAACATGCTCTAAAGTAATGGATCTGCTTGCATTTGCTTCTGCAATATTACCACATACTCTAAGAAGGTCAATTCCAACCCTTAAATCTCCCACTTCAATGGTGTGATTAGCTATTTCTTCAATGATTTCATCTGAAATCACTCCAGGATAGAATCCCGCTCTAGCCCTATCTTGAAGAATGCTGAATATTTCAGAGTAAGTGTATGGCTGGAATGTAATGTCTTGAGGAATGAATACAGTATTTACATTCTTGTCAAGAGCATATCTGAATTCCAAATCTGAAAGAATTGCAAAAATACCTGTTCTTACTCCTTCAAATTCTTCATAAGCCCTTAAAATATCATAAAATATTTTATTTGCATGTTGGGTTTGGAATAAGTAATTAACATCATCAAAAGCAACAACCAATGCTTTATTGTCAGCAGAAAGCTTGTTCATGACTTTTTCATACACTCTTGAAAAAGGAACTCCTGTTTCTGGAGGTTGATGTCCAAATAATTTTTTATGAATTTGAGAAAAGATTCCAAAACGTGTTGTGTGCAATTGACAATTAATGTAACAGCAAACCACCTTATCAGTGGTGTGTTCAACCAATTCAAAAACCTTTTTAAGCGCTGTTGTTTTCCCTGTAGCGCATGATCCCATAATCACTGAATTGGTAGGGCGTCCGCCTTGAATGGCTGGCCTAATGCACATAGCCATCCCTTCCATTTGGCTGTCCCTAAAATTAAAGTTTTCAGGCATATAATCAGGATTAAATGCATTTATGTTTTGGAATAATGTTTCATCTCCCATCAAAATATCTTCTATTGCCATATAGTTTATTATATGTTAACTTATATAAAAAAGTTCTTTAATTTTGAATAATGACATACAAATTTTAATAAAAAAAGAAAATTCATAAAAATTATTGAAAAAAGAGAATAAGGGAATAAAAGAATAAAATAAGAAAATAAGGAAAATGGAAAAGAAAAATAAAAAGTGAGAAAAATGATTACTTGTCAATATCAACTAAATTAATCACTTTTACATCAGTGTTTTCCTTTATCCAAGCAAGCAATCTCTCTGCAAAGATTAGCTTTTTGGTTTTAACCTCATCTGCAGGACCTGTTGGCCCTTCAATGTTAGGTCTTGAATATTTGGTTACAGTTGTTCCAAAGTCCATTCCTGCAAGAACCATTTCTTTACATCCTAATGCAAGAGTGAAAAACATTGCCCTATCACCATCAGTAAATCCGCCAAAGTTGTATAAATGACCTATAGGCTTGGATTGAGTGGTTCCAAGAATCTTATCAAAACGGGTAGTGTAGGTATTAATAAGCTCTTCATTGTCTCCATGAGCATGGATTACAAAATAAGACCCTAATGAATTTGCAGCTAACAAATCATCCATCTTGCCGTCTAAGTCAGTAGCAACAATGTCTGGAACAAGATCATCTTCAAGCATTGCAGTGGTAGCGCCATCTGCAGAAACAATAAGGTAATCATTCAAGTCATAATTTTCCTTTACATATTTAATATGCTTCTTTATGGAAGGACCCGCACCAACAACAATGAATTTTGAAGTGTCTTTTTTCTCCATCATTTCATCAAAGAATTGCTCAATGGTCAAGCAACCTTTTTCATCAAGAATCTTATCTAACAATGCTGCAGTATTCTCATCACCTTCTCTTGAAAATCCGAGAGTATCAAGGATTTCCTTATACCATCCTTCCCATTCATTAAAATCCATATTTACACCTTATAATTAATGCCTTAATAATTAATGATTATGATTATAATTTAAAAATTAAAATTCCCAATCCTCTAAATTACTGATTTTACCACCAAAACTGACACTTAAAGGAGTCAAACTAGGTCTTCTTTCAACCAAAAGACAATATCCATCTGTTCCCTCTTCATAATCTTCAACCAGTTGAGGAACATTCATTACTGTATCGTTTCCATCATCATCCACTCTTTCAAGAATATTGAAGTCCAACATCCTATCTGCAAGAGTTGTTATCTTAATCTTGTCAGATGATGGCTTGGATGGAATATTCAAGTTAAATAGATCAACTCCCTCTGGAAGACCTTCATCCAACACTTTCTTAACCACTTTAGCAAGAATCTCTTGAGCAAAGCTATAATCTGTATCAACGTACCAATTGCCCTCTTCATCCTGCTTGAAGCAATCGTCATCCAAGAACAATGAGCATGCAATAGCTGGCACTCCAAGACCTACAGCTTCAAGTGCTGCACAGACAGTTCCAGATGTGGTAATCTGTAATCTGCTGATGTTTATTCCGGGATTGATTCCAGTTACAACAAGATCTGGCTTTTCATCACAAACATAATTAACACCTACATTAACTGAATCCGCTGGAGTTCCAGACAATCCATAAGCTTCGCTACCATCAGCCAATTCATACTTGTCCAAATACATGTGTTTCATTATATTGACTTTACGGCCTACAGCGCTATTGTTTTCCTGAGGGGCTACAACAACAGTATTTGCAATGCCCTCAAGCGCTTGCTTTGTAGCTAAAATACCTGGACCAAGAACACCATCATCATTGGATATTAAAATAGTTTTCATAAAAAGCCTCTTAGAATTTTTTTAAAGAATAATTTTTCTTGATAATATTATATTTTTAATAATACTTATAAATTCTTAAATGATTTCATGAAAAATGGAAAATAAAATAAAAAAATAGAATGAAAAAATAGAAAAAAGAAAAAAACTTCCCCTAAAATGAAAAAATGAAAAATAAAAAAAGAAAATTAAGAATTCTTAAAGAAGTCAAAAACTTTAGAAATCCTATTTATTGAAGGCATTGCAATGTTTTTAACAAATTTAATCTGATAATTGAATCCAAATAGCTCAAATTCAGACTTTACAGTATCCAATTCATTTGGAATATCCAATGACTGAGGACATAATCTCTTGCATCTTCCGCAATGATTGCAAAGACCAGCACTCGCTTGCTTGTTTGCCACTCCTCCAACAACCATATAATAATTCATCATGGCATTGGAAATAGGCCCAATTCCTTTCTTATTAAATAAGTATTTTTCATTGTAAATCTTAAAGCAATCTGGAATGTTTACTCCTTTAGGACAAGGCAAGCAATAGCCGCAACCTGTACAATTGATCTTCATCATTGAGTCAAAAATATCCTGTGCCTGCTTCAATACATCCTTTTCATCTTCAGACAATGAATCGATTTCAACTCTGCCTGCAATTGCCATGTTCTCCTTGATCTGATCAAGAGAGCCCATACCAGATAGAACACATGTGATTTCCTTTTGATTCAAGATCCAGCTAAAAGCCCAATCAACAGCAGACCTGTTGGAATCAACACTATCGAATAGGTTTTGAACCTTTTCAGGCAATTCTCCTGCAAGAATTCCACCTTTCAAAGGCTCCATGACAAACACTGCAATGTCCTTTTCATAAGCGTATTGGATTCCACGAATTCCTGCCTGAGCATTGACATCTGAATAGTTGTACTGGACAAGAACCATATCCCAATCAAAATCATCAAGCAATGTTTTGAACTCATTAGGAGATCCATGATAGGAAAATCCCATATTCCTTATCTTTCCATCAGCTCTTGCCTTTTCCAAAAACTCATACAATCCCAAGTCCTTAAGTCTCATTACACTTGACAAGTCAACATTATGAACAAAATAATAGTCAATTGAATCTGTTTTAAGCTTTCTTAACTGCTCATTTAAAAATGCATCCATATCCTCTCTGGACCTTACCATCCAGGAAGGCAATTTAGTGGATAGCTTTACTCTGTCCCTATACTTAACTCCTTCAGAATCCGTGAGACTTAAGATATCCCCTAAAAATGTTTCACTTTCTCCACCATGATAGGCATAAGCGGTATCAATGAAATTCACTCCATTTTCAATTGCATATAGAATGTATTCCTTTGAGACTTCCTTATCAATTGAATTGTTCTTTGTGGCAAGCCTCATTGCTCCAAGCCCAAGTGGAAACAATTCATCCCCATTTCTTTTTACAATTCTTTTATTCATTTTATCACATAAACAATTAGAAACTTGACAAGCTAATACAAAGATTGCTTAATTTTTAGGCCTTAATTTTAAAATAACAAGCTCAGAATCGGTTCCCCATCTAAAGGGATAATCCATAGAACCTACACCAGTTGTAACATGCAAATACTTATCTTTTCCATCAATATTCTTTTTAAACAAGCCCATATTATACATGATTAAATTTCCTATCCAAACAACTGGATAAAACTGTCCTCCATGGGTATGGCCGGACAATTGGATATCAAAGCCTAAGCTTGAAAATTCCTCCCAATTTTGAGGAACATGGTAATTGATGACATTGACTTTAGCACCATCAACAAAGGACAATAATTCATCAGCACTTACAGTTTCAATTTCATCAAAACTGTAAGTCAATCCAAAGATGTTCAAATCCTTGAATGACCTTCCTTCATTGTCCAATATAATAATTCCTGCTTTCCTGCATGCATTGTAAACATTTTCAATTCCCGGATAAAAATCATGGTTTCCTGGAGTGAATACAATAGGAATATTCACATCTTTCAAAGGAAGAAGATCATCCTCTTCAACAATGCAGGACCCATCAGCAAGGTCTCCGGAAATGATGGCCAAATCGCATCGATTTTCTATTTCCTTCATCTTATTCGCTAAATCCAAAATATGTTTCTTATGCCTAATGGAACCATAATGAACATCTGAAAGATGAAGAATGTTTATATCTTGGTTAATATTGTCCAATTCAATGGTTTTCTCATGAACAATGATCTTATGAGCATGCCAATAGCTATAGACTGTTACTATAGGAACCAAGAGAAGCAAGAGAACAATAACATAAAATGGAAGTTCCATGAAAGCTCCAAGAGCATAAATCAGAACGATATCAAAGAAGAAAAACAAGGACATCCAAATCCAAATTCCAGATATTCCATCCAGAAGACGTGTGATGAATCTTGATTTTCTCTCTTCAAAGAGCATAGGAACAGTGTTCAGTATAATGAACAATGCAGTTAAGAAGAATATGTACAAGTCATCTAATCCGCCGAACAACAAAAACAGGTATTTCATAAGGAAAAACTCAAATATTGCAATTAGTGGAGTGGAAAACAATACCCTTCTTGTTCTAAAGCTCATAAGAAAACCTCTATTTATATTCTTTATAAAGTCATTTATAAAAATTACCGTGAATAACTTAAGTAATTTTGAGAGAAATGAAGTGCAAAAAACTAAAGAAAAAAATAAGAAAATAAAGTGCCGGCACAATATTTAAAAAGTATAAATAATAAAGATTACTATAAGCTTGAATTTAAATAATTTTAAAAAATATTTAATTTAATCTATAACTTATTAATTTTATAAAAACTAATAAAATTCAATTTATCAAGCTCAATTTTTAATTGGAGGAAACTAAATGAACGAAATATTATTAATGCTCCCTGGTCCAACAACCGCTGACCCAAGAGTATTGCAAGCAATGGGAAAAGCTGTTGTAAACCACAGAGGAGACGAATTCGGAGAAATCTATACTGAAACCACTCAGTTAATGTCTAAAACTTTCCAAACCAAAAATGATTCTTACATCCTTACTGGTTCAGGAACTTCTGCAATGGAAGCAGCTCTTTCCAACCTTGTTAACAGAGGAGACAAAGTATTGAATGTTATCGGAGGAAAATTCGGAGAAAGATTTGCAGAAATTGCAAACTACCACGGAATTGAATCAGTCCCTTTAAATGTTGAATGGGGAACTGCTGTAACCCCTGACCAAGTGGAAGAAGCTTTAGAAGCAGATGAAGACATCAAGGCAGTAACCATGGTCCACAACGAAACCTCCACTGGAGTGGCTGCACCTATTCAAGAAGTAGGGGAAGTCATGAAAAACCACGATGCATTATTCATTGTAGACACTGTATCATCCTTAGGTGGAGACTATGTTGATGTAGACAAGTTCCACATCGACGCTTGTGTAACCGGATCTCAAAAATGTCTCGCTGCACCACCTGGACTTGCAGCTATTACCTTCAATGACGATGCATGGGCAGCATGTGAAAAAGTTGAACCTAACAACTACTACTTAAACATGCCTAAATACAGAGCAAACGGTAACAAAACTCCTGCTCAAACTCCTTACACCCCATCAGTTTCATTGATTTACGGATTAAAAGCAGCACTTGAAGTCATTCATGAAGAAGGACTTGAAAACAGTGTAGCAAGACACCACCAAGCAGCAGCTGCATCAAGAGATGCTGTTAAAGCTTTAGGTCTCGAATTGTTCCCTGATGAAGCTGTATCCTCTGCAACTGTAACTGCAGTAAACATCCCTGAAGGTGTAACTGACGATGATATCAGAGGAACCATGTTAAACAAATACAAAGTTCAATTAGCTGGTGGACAAGACCATCTTAAAGGAAACATCATCAGAATTGGACACATGGGTGTAATCAATTACCAAGAATTGGCTATTACATTTACTGCATTAGGATTAACCTTAAAAGGATTAGGCTTAGTTGAAGATGCAGGTGCAGGTGTAGCAGCTCTTGCTGATCATTACATTTAAACCCATTTCTTCTTTTTTTCTTTTTTTATTTTTCTTGTATTACTACTAATTTTATTTTTACTTTTAAATTTTCAAATCAAGCATCTCTTTTTCAAAAAATTAACTCAAGCTTAGAAACATTTATATAGAATGTAATATAATTTTAACATATGGAATGTATTTTTAACATATCAATGTATCCAACATATAAATGTAAATAGTAAAAAAAGTATATTAAAAAAATATAATATATTATATGTTAATAGCAAACCATAATTAAAAATTATAGAATATTGATAAAAACAAGGAGTTAAATAATGATTGATGAAGCACCAATTAAATCAACTGTAGAAGAATTAAGAAAACTTATCCACATTAGCAATTATGTTGGAGAACCTATTGAAAGTGAAGATAAAATATTGATTCCAGTAACTAAAGCAGCAATAGGGTTCGGTATAGGAGAACAGAAAGCTGGACAACAAATAACCGCTACTGGTGCTGGTGTAAGTGTTGAACCTGTAACCATGGTCGTTGTATCAAAAGGAAACAGCGGTGCAGATGGAATCAGAACCATAAATTTATCAAAAGGAAATAATGCTAACAAAAGTTTAAACGAATTAGGATTGATTTTAACCGATATCCTAAAAGATGTCATCCCATCAAAAAATAAAGATGACAAATACATAAATGTCGACGATGTTACTGAAGTTGAAATCCAAGACGGAGAAATTAAGGAAAAAGCTGAAGACATAGTTGACGAAGTTGAAGATGGATTAGACATTGAAGTGGATGATGAGGAATAAATAAATCATCAATCTATAAGATATATCTAATAAAAATAAATTAAAAATATTAAAATATTAAAATATTAAAACTAAAAACAATATGAAAAGGCGATGAAATGAACTTCAATCTTTTTTTAATTATCCTAATCGCCTTAATCCTCATATTTTTAATAATTTTATACAACGGAATAAGACTATTTTTAACCGTTGAAAAAGAGAAAGGCATAGTTAAATATGAATTTAAAGTAACTATGCTAAAAATAGCTATTTTTACAAGAAAAGGCACTAAAGAAATAATCGATAGCATCATGCCTAAGCAAGATGAAGATTTAGAAGAAACTGAAGAGGAAGATGAGAAAAAATCTGAAGAAAAATCTGAATCTGGAGAAGAAGAGGAAGAAAACAAGGAAGATAAGAAAGGTTTGAAAGAGAAATATGAAGAAATCAAACCCCTCTTAAAAGAGCTAAATAAATCCAAAGAGGAACTGAAAAGCTTCTTGAAAGATATTCTAAAAGCAATCGATTTAAAGAAACTTGAAGGAAATCTAATAATTGGTCTTAGCGACCATGCAACCACTGTAAAAATAGCAAGTTGGATCTGGTCAATAGGCGCTATTGTAAACCGCTCCAAACCAACACAACTAAGTGTAGAGCCTAGATTTAACGAAATAATAACTGATTTTGAAGGAAAGATAGAACTAAAAATAAATATTCTGCTCTTATTGATTTATAGTTTAGTCTTATTAACTAAAAAGAACATTAGAGAACTGATTAAAGAACTCTATAGACAAAAGAAATCTAAAGATAAAAAAGAAAAAGAGCCAATAAGTGACAATTCACAAAAAGAAGAAAAATAACTAAACAAAAAAACAAGTGATTTAAATGGATGGAAAGGAAATAATGAATAGCTTTAAAAAAGAAACATTTTACGAGTTTAGCGAAGCTGTTCCTGTATTCAATGATAACATATACTTTATTTTCAAAGTAGACATCATTTCAATTGACGTGAACCCATCCAAAAGCAAAATAGATAAGCTAAAAAAATTGATGAATAATGAAAACACTGAAAATTCTATATCCCATCTAGACATTGAACCAATAGCTTACCTATTAGAAACTAAAAATAATAGTGAATTGGACTGGCAAATTGAATCAATTGATGAAAAATATACCCTATTTATTGAAAAAAATAAAAACCAGTTATTAAAAGAGTTCCTTGAAAGAGAAAAAACTAAAAATTGAAAAAAGATGGGATAGGAATTTTATAGTTGAAAATCTTATTTAGGCAAAGGAATATTCTCTTCACATACACATACATCAACCAAAAATGGATGATTGGAACTAAACGCCTCATCAATAGCCAAATCAAGATCATCTCTAGATTCAACTCTCATTGAATCGATTCCATAAGCTTCAGCCAATTTGGCAAAATTCGGATTTGAGAGATCAATTTGATATTTATCCATATCATAAACTGTTTCTTCCCATTGGCGAATGATGCCTAATTGAGAGTTGTCTATAATGAAAATATTCACATTCAAGTCATATTCCCTAATGGTAGCCAATTCCTGAATGACCATCTGAATGTCTCCATCACCACATATGACAACGACTTGATCATCAGGATGGGCAATAGCTACACCAATGGAAGCAGGCAAACCATAACCCATTGGCCCAAATCCTCCTGAAAACAAGAGTTTTCCAAACCTATCATTTTTGGAAAGCAAGGTTGTCCAGGTTGTATGAGTTCCTGCATCTGAGAGGAAATAGCTACCTTTGAATGCATTCACTATCTTATTGATTGCATAAGGTGGCCTCAATGGAATGTAATTATCCTCAACATCATCAATTCCATCAACAATCAACTCTTCATAATGAGAGTAAATTTCATTGATCCAATCATTATACAATATAAATTCATTATTCTTATAATCCTTAGATTCTATTTCTCTCAGCAATAAATCCAAAAAGTCTGATGCATCCATGGAAATGTCAATATTACCCTTAAGGCAATCATCATCAATATTCACATGGATTATCTTATCCTTGACATCATCATACCCGCAGGATGCAATTGTCCTTTCAGATAATTTTGCACCTAAAACAAGAATGCAGTCTGAATTCTCATATGCATAATTAGCAAGTGAAGTTCCCCTAAGACCAACAATGCCAAGGTTCAATTTATCGCTTTCACTGATGATTCCTTTAGAGTGAAAAGTAGTAGCAATAGGTGACCATGTTTTACTTACAAAAATGCTTAATTTATCGATAGCTTTACCCCAAACTATACCATTTCCTACAACGACTAATGGTTTTCGTGAAAGTTTGAATTTATCAATAGCTAAGTCGATATTGTTATCTACATCACTCGCATTATTTTTTGAAAAAGAGTTAAAATTCTTAGAAAAATCATCATCCAACACTAATTTTCCACCATAATAAATGAAGTGATTATCAAAGACATCTATCAATTCATGGAAATCATCAAAACTGGAAATTTTTTCATCAAATATTTCCAAATTGGAATCAATACCCTCAAAAATATCATGATTAAAAGAATCAATCATTTCTTTCAAGTCAACATCATTCAAATCAATGCCTTCAAGGAGAACATCTTTTGATAGGTTAATATGAACTGGCCCTTTAGGATATTTGTGAAGCATGACTAAAGCTTCAATTAAATTAAAAATAGCTGATTTTCCAGAATAAGGATGAAAACTCTTGATGGTTATGTTTTCAAAAACACTGTTGATTGGTGAATTTTGAAAAATATCCTCATCCTTTTTGGAATAATCATTATCTCCAGTAATGACAAGAAGAGGTACAGAATCCTTAAAGGCAGTAGCGACTCCCATAACTAAGTTCATAGCACCAGGACCTGCAGTGGAAATGCATAATCCGTAATTGCCTGATGAACGAGCGTATGCATCTGCTGCATGAGCCGCTCCCTGTTCATGCCTTGTTAAAATATGCTCTATTGAAGAATCCTTCAAAGCCTTATAAAAAGGGAGTATCTGTTCTCCAGGGTGCCCAAATATATGTTTAACACCATCATCTTCAAGCAATTTGATTAATGCTTCTGCAGTATTCATATTATCACATTGGATGAAAAATTAAAAAATTTAAAAAAGTTTGTATTAAAATTAAAATGTTAAATTAAAAAAATTGAAAGCTTAATAATAACGAGATGAATTGTTAGAGGTATTGTTTGAATACATCTGTTGCAACTCATAATCATTTACAACGATTCTTGCCTCTAAACTATCATAAACTGTATTTAAAATGGTTAAATCCTTTGAGGACATTAAAATAAAGTTATTTGACATTTTATCCTCAACAAATACAGTGTAAGTTCCAAGCTTATTGTTCTTATAATAAGTGAAATTGCCATTTTTTGCTTTTTCAGTACCTAAGACTTCTTTTTTAATATTGTTAAATCTTAGAAGCCCTTGTGATCCTGTAACTGGGGACCCATTGTTAAAGCTGGTAATGTTGAGACCATAATCGTAATCAGAATAATAATGAATGTCCAGATTATCGGTATATTCGGACACTTGATCAGTTACTGGAACTTTAGCAGAGCATGAATTTGTTAAATTGACTTGATGATAAGTGACATCCCTGCCTGGTTCAAATATCAAGTATGAACCTACACATAATAAACAAAATACAGCAATTATTAGAATAGCCATTTTTTTATCCATATAATACACCTTTCTTTAAGATATTATTAATTATGTTTTCATCTTTATATATATTATTATAAAATAATTATAAAATAATTATAAAAATAGTTAGATTTATATAAAAAATGAAAAAAATAAAAATAGAAATAAAGAAAGAAGATGAAAAATTATAAATAAAAATAAATACTCACAACTTAGGAAAAAGTTTTGGTCAAAAAGATTGGTGGATTAGTCATCTAAATTGAAAACAGAATCTGCCCCTTTTCCTTCATAGTCATAATATCTATCTTCATCCTCACTTGATTCTCTTTTAACAGATTTGGATTTCTTTTTAGATGATTTAGGTTTAGTTTTAGGTTTTTCAACATAATCATCCAAAAGTGATTCGTATCCCTCATCACCAAATACACCATCATCAAAGAAATCATCACTGAAATCCTCATACTCCTCTTCCGGCGGTTCTTCAACTTTAGGTTTTTTAAGAGCCTTAGACTTAGATTCGGACTTAACTTTGGCTTTTGATTTGGATTTAGGTTTGGCCTTAGCCTTAGGCTTTTCAACATAATCATCCAAATTGTCAAAAACGTCTGCATCCTTAGAGCTTTTAAATCTATGTTTTGGTTTTTTAGTGTCTTCTTCATCCCTAATAGGGGCTATGTAATCTCCACCACCGAAATCATCATCAAAGCTCACATCTTCAAATTCATCATCCAAATCAGATTCGCCCTTATCCCTATTGAACATGTTTATTTTATCAAATAATGATTTTGATTTCCTTTTGCCATTATCTGAAGGGGAATCCTCTGCACCATAATCTGAATCATCATAATCATAGCGATTATACTTATCATCAAAGTCTTCATCATAAGGGGAATCAAACTCTTCAGATGACAAATCAACATTCCTTAAGACATTTTTACCTGATTTGGACCTTGAACTTCCAAACCTATCCAATCTTCTGGATTTTGATTTGCTTTCATCAACAGCATCTTCAAACTCCTCACCATCATTATCTTCCCTTTTGAACCTGTTCCTTAAGGACTTATAAGGACTTACAAATGAACCGTTCTTATCAAATAATGAATTATGATCTTCTTCTGCATAATCATCAATAGTCTTTTCAACATATTCCTTTTCCTTGAAGTAGTTCATTCCACCTTTATTATCGGAGAAATCAAGAGAATAATCTCCATTATAAGGGATAACTGTTAAAGCTAAAGGAACAAGCACAAATATTGAAGCGATAACTGACTGTACAAGCAAGCTTTGTCTATCTCCAACAAGAATTAAATTGTAAACCCCTAAAATCCAAATAATGGTCAAAATTATTGGAAGGATGAATTTAATAGTAATTATCCAAGATTTATCCACTTTAATATAGGAATTGCCATTTAAGACTGAACGTATGTCTTCAATATCAAAAACCCAACCTAAAACGATTATTTCAAGAAGAACTCCCAATATAATTGCAAATTGAGTTATGAATGAGTCTGTAATTCTTAAAAGGTATTCACCCATTCCAGTTGCAAATATGAATGACAGGAACAAACCAACTAAAACAAGCTGCCTGACAGCCCTATCCCTTGTCCATCCGAATTTTTCGCTTATTGCATTGGACAATGGTTCGATTAATGCTAAGACAGTGCTTAAGCTTCCAACAAATATAAGCAAGAAAAATGCTGGAGCAACCATATAAACCCATGGGTCCATTATATTGAATACATTAGGGAAAACAACGAATATCAATGAAAATCCATCACTTACTAAGCTGGTGATTGGAATATTTCTTCCTAATGCCATATATCCCATGATTGCGAATAGGAGAACTGAAACCAACACTTCAAAGACAAGACTTACCAAAACAATGATCCATGCATTGTCAATCAGTTTTGCATTGTCATCCAAATAAGAGGAATATGTACTTGCAATTGCATATCCTAAACCATATGAGAATATCAATTGACCAAATGCCGCTATCCATACATTCAAATCCAATAGCACAGACCAATTTGGATTGAACAATGCCATTATTCCAGTACGGGAGCCCGGCAATTGAAGAGCAAAAAGCAACATGCCAATCAACAATACAAAGGACAATATCAAAGATATTTTACTGATTGTCAAGATTCCCTTGTTGATTTCCTTACGGGAGAATAAATAAATCAAACCCCATATTACTATCAAGCCTACTCCAATAGGAACTACAAGATAAGTTAGCCCATATGGATTGGAGGTGCTGTGAAGCAATGTTGTTGTAAAGAAAACACTAGGATTACTGCCCCATCCTTTAAATAAACTAAGTACAATATAGATAAGGTCCCAAGACATTATGCATGTATAATAAATCAGCACGATAAAAATCAAGAACACTATAAACCATGCTATGATTTCAAACTCTGACTTGATATTATAAAATACCTTAGGCAGACTTGACTTGAACTTGAAACCCACACCGAATTCCAATACTAAAATAGGGATGGCCATGATTACAATAGCTAAAATATATGGTATGAGGAATGTTCCTCCACCATTTTCATACATAAGATAAGAAAATTTCCAAATTCCAGACAGCCCAATAATGGCTCCTATCATAGCTATTAGGAAGCCTGTTGAACTATCCCATCTATTTCCTATAATTTCATCACCCATCTTACATCACATCAATAAGAATAATCATTTTTTTATTTTAAATTACATCTCATAAATAATTTAATTTTAGAATTTTATTATTATATAATATATTAAAGTTTTAATTATTTAAAAAATTTGCTTATTTTAAAAAAAAATTATGAAAAATATAAAATGAGAAAAAATAATGGAAAAAGTAAAAATGCCTAAAATGATAAGAATAGTAAAAATAGTGAAAATAGTAAGAAAAAAGTAAAAATAAAAAATAAAAAGATGATTATTAATTTTAATCATCTTGAATTGGCTTGTAATAATCCTCATTCTTTGCAGGCAATAGAGTGAATACTATTGGAACAACCACAAGAACAATAGCTAAAGCAAGCATAATCATATGGCTTGTAGTGTCTCCAGTTAAGATAGTGCTGTAAACTCCTTGAGCCCACAATACAAATATGCAAACAGGCAGTATATATTTGATAATAATCTTCCAGAATGGATCCATTTGAATGGATGAATGGCTGTTTAAGACTTCAACAAGCTCATCGAAATTGTATATCCAACCGAATATTATACATTCAAGGAATACACCGAATAGCAATGCAAAGTTGTTTAGGAATGCATCAAAGATTCCTAAGAGATAACTTCCTGCAGCAGTTGCAAATAAGCAGGATATGCAGAATCCAACAACACATACCAAAGTTGCGGATTTTCTTCTTGAAAAGCCAAATTTTTCAGAAATTGCAAATGAAGCCACTTCAAGGAGAGCAATTAGAGAAGTTAAACCTGCAAATAAGATACATAAGAAGAATAATGGTCCAATAACAGATGCCCAAGGACCCATTACATTAAATACCTTTGGGAAAACAACAAATGCCAAACCTGTTCCTTCAGTAACCAATTCGTTGAATGGAATTCCACTGGTTAAAGTCATGAATCCTAAGATTGAGAAGATTCCAATTGCATTGAACACTTCAAATCCAGAGTTGGAAAATGCTACAATCAAAGCATTGTCAGTTAATTTGGAATCCTCAGGAAGGTAGCTTGCATAGGTAAGTGCAATGGACATGCCTAAACTAAGTGAGAATACGATTTGACCGAATGCTGCTAACCAGACGTTCAAATTGGTTAATGCAGACCAATCTGGAGTGAATATCTGAGTATAACCTATTGAAGCACCAGGTAAAGTCAAGGAAAATGCAACAATCACAATTACAATTACAACTAAGACAGGCAATAGTATTTTACTTACTTTACCAATACCCTCATTCAAGTCTTTTTGAACAATAGCCCATGAACTTAACCAAACAAGGAAAACAGATATGAAAACCCATGGAACAATAGCAGTAATACCTGAAAGGGAATCAGATGCATGCAAAACACTAACTGTAAAGAACAAATCAGGATTTGCACCCCATGCCTTGGTTAAACTCAAAGCAACATATATCAAGTCCCAAGCAACTACACAAACATAATAAGTTGTGATTAAGAATACAACCAATATGATGAACCAAGCAATAGGTTCCAATCTAGACTTGATGGTGAAAAATATCTTGGACAAGGATGTTTTGAATTTAAATCCTACTGCATATTCCACTAAAACAAAGGAGATTCCTAAAATAAATAGAGATACTATATAAGGAATCATGAATGATCCCCCACCATTGGAATAAAGAACATTTGGGAAACGCCAAATATTACCTAAACCAACAGCAGAACCAATCATTGCCAAAACAAAGGCAATGTTACTATCCCACACAGACTTTTCAGACGCCATAAAAATCACATATAAATAATAAAAATATAATAACAGTACAAAATTATAATAACAATATAAAATTATAATAAAAGTTTAATAAGAATATATTACTTGAAACTAGTAAATAAAACTTGTTAAAATAATTAAGTATTTTGATAAAAAATAGGGTTAATTAGAATTATAAAAAATAATGTATTGAAAAATAAAAATAAAAAAGAAAAAGAACTTAAATGGATTTAACCATTTAAGTAAAAATCATATTTAAGCAACTTCATCAAAAGGTACTTTTTCACCAAGTACTCTTAATCCGATGTACATCACTACAATAGCTACAGGGATTGAAATGTACCATTGGATACCGAATCCCGCAGGGATGTAACCGAATATGATAGCAATAGCTGCAACGAATATTGCATAGTATATCTGAGTACTTACGTGGTCAATGTGGTTACAGCTTGTACCCATAGAGGATAAAATTGTGGTATCTGAAATTGGTGAACAGTGGTCACCAAAGATAGCTCCAGTCAATACACCACTGGTACATACGATTACAAAGCCCATTTCAGGGTTTACTGCCCAAGCAAGAGGAATGGTTAATGGCATTAAAATACTCATAGTACCATATGAAGTACCTGTTGCAAAGGAAATCAAAGCACCTAAAACGAAGATTAATGTTGGTAAGATAAATATAGGTATTGCACCTGCCAATACACCTACTAAATAATCAGCAGTGCCTAATTCACCAATAACTCCACCTAAGGACCAAGCAAGGAGTAAGATTACACCAGTGATAACGATAGTTTTCATACCGCCTACCCATTCACTGATAGCTTCTTCGATGGACATGATTTTTTGGAGCACTGCCATGAGGATAGCTACAATGGAAGCAAGCAATGCTGCCTGGAACAAAGCAACAGATGCATCAGAAGCTGCTAATGCTTCAAATATGCCGCTGAATGATAATGGAGAGGTTTTCATTAAGGTAATTAAAGCTTGATCTTCTCCACCTAAGATAGTGGTATAACCGCTCCAGTAGAATGCAATAAGCGCACCGACAATCAATACACCAATAGGGATAATTGCATTCCAAACGGATAATTTAATACCTTCAACCGGTTTAACATCATCAAAACTGGTTGCTTCAAGAGATTCGACGGGTTCATCTTCTTTTCTAGCACGAGCTTTTTTCTCTGCTTCTTTCATTGGTCCGAATTCATAGTAAGTGAGTGCAGAGATAACAATGAATATTAAGATTAAAATGTTATAGAATCTAAATGGAATAGTTTGTAAAAATATACCGAATCCACTTACATTCATTCCAATGGATTGGAAACCTTGAGTAATTAAACTGAGTTCTAAACCAATCCAGGTAGAAATAATAGCAATACCTGCAACAGGAGCTGCAGTTGCGTCTACTACAAATGCTAATTTTTCTCTGGATACGTGAAGTTTGTCCATAACAGGTCTCATAATAGGACCTACAATTAAAGAGTTAGCGTAATCGTCAAAGAATACACATAAACCTAAAAGTTCAGTGAATAATTGAGCTTTTCTAGGAGTGTCAGCACGTTTAGCAAATTCATCTGCTAAAGCTTTTGCACCACCCATCTTTGTTACTAATTGGATGATACCACCAATAAGTAAACATTGAAGGATAATACCTGCATTCCATGGATCAGCCATACAAGATATAATTTGAGTACCCATTGCTAAAAATGCATTGATAGCAGAACTGATAATGTTTAAATCGTTAACAGAAACCATAAATTCTCCAACGAAAACCCCAATAAACAAAGATAAAATAGTCTCTTTGGTTATGAATGCTAAAGCAATAGCCACAAGAGGCGGTAAGAGAGTTAAAATACCGAAACGAACTGCATTATCGTCCCCAGCTGGTGCATTGGTAATTAGCAAGGATAAAACGAAAAGAGCTATTACAGAAATAGCTACAATCAATCCAATTTTTAAATTTCTATTCATTTCCATAATCACACCATTTTTATAAAAAATTAAAAAAATACGAATTAAACGATTGGAAGAAATTTTATTTAAAAAAATCCAAAATAAGATATTTTAGATTATAAATAAAAATTAAAAACCGTTCAACATAATAAGTAAAAACATAGCATTTAATATATTATGTGAAATATTAAACAAAATTTTACTTAATTAATATATAATATATTTATAAAATTAATATATAAATTTAACTTTATAATTCAGTAAATTTAGCTTTAAAATTGATTAAAATTAATAAAATAAGACTAAAATAAGATTAAAAATTAGACGTGAAAAATTATAAAAAATTAACTAAAATTAATAAAATAAGAGTAAAATAAAAAAATAAAAATGATGAATTTAAGAGAATATCTGCTCTAACATCCAGTCAGCATCATATTCCTTAATGTCATCATAGGATTGTCCCATACCTAAGAATAGAATTGGCTTTTTAATGATATAACCAATTGAAAGTGCAGCACCACCTTTTGAATCTGCATCTGCCTTGGTAAGTATGACACCATCTATATCAATAGCTTCATTGAATTTTCTTGCCTGTTCTGTTGCATCGTTACCGGTTAATGCATCACCTACAAACACGACCAAATCAGGTTTAGAAACTCTACGGATCTTTTTCATCTCATCCATAAGGTTAGTGTTTGTTTGCATTCTTCCAGCAGTGTCAATCAATACAAGCTCTTTTCCTTTAGCTCTAGCATGCTGGACTGCATCAAATGCTACTGCTGCAGGGTCAGACCCCTTTTCATGCTTGATCAATTTAACGCCTAAATTATCTGCATGGTATTGGACCTGTTCAATAGCTCCTGCCCTAAATGTATCTGATGCAGCAATAACTGGAGTGTAACCTTTTTTAATGTAATAATTAGAAAGCTTCCCGATAGTGGTGGTTTTTCCAGTACCGTTGATACCTACAAGCATTACAACAAGAGGTTCACCTTGAGCAACTTTCTCTTCAAGGAGTTCAGTCATTGATTTTCCTTCAATGTCAATGATTTTAGAAACTGCATTCTTAAGAGCTTTGTAAGTGTATTCCTCAATATCACTGCTTCTTTTTATCTTTTGACCAACCAAGTCATTTTTAACTGATTCGACAACAACACTTGAAACATCCATTGCCACATCCGCTTCCAAAAGACCTAATTCAAGTTCAAATAGGATATCTTCAACATCATCTTCAGATATTGACTTTTCCTTAATGAATGATAAGAATCCGCCTGATTTTTCCTTTTTATCTTCATCTTCAGATTCATCAGATTCTTCTTTCTTCTTACGTCTGAAGAATGAACGTTTAGATTTTTTAGATTCCTCTTCTTTTTCTTCTTCCACTTCATCTTCTGGAATCTCTTCTTCAGAACCTTCAACTGATTCAAGCTGAGAATCTTCTTCAGACTCTTCTGCTGCTTCTTCGATTTCAGGTTCATATTCTTCCTCTTCTTCAAGACCTGCATCTGAATCTTCTTCAGCCTCTTCTTTTTTATCTCTTTTTAAGAAACCTAAGAATCCTGATTTTTCCTTTTTATCTGCATCTGAATCTTCTTCAGACTCTTCCTCTAAAGCAGCATCTAGCATTTCATCCAATTCTTCTTCTGAAATATCTTCGTCATCTGAAAATTCTTCAATCTCTTCAGATTCTTCAATTTCATCAAAAGTTTCTTCGCTAGGCTCTTCGATTAATTCTACATTATTCTCTTCTTTAGCCTCATCTTCGACTTTATTCCTTAATTTACCACTTGCATCAGCAAATTTTTTCTTTAATGAATCAAACAAGTTTATCCCTGCCTAATAATAAGTATTATAATTTAAATTTTTTAGATATTTTTAAAATATTTCTTAAATATTTTTATCAATAATTATTTTTATATTTAAAAATTAATAAACTTACTTATTTATAAACTTACTTATTTTAATAAAATATGAATTTTGTTATTAAAATCTAAAAAAAACAGCTACAAAACATATGAAAAAATAAAATAAAATAAAACAAGAAAATTTAATAAAAATAAAAAATAGTTAAAAAAAAGAAGAATAATAGATAAAAATCTATTAGTTAACCCAATAAAAATAAATTATTACTTACATCATTCCTTGAGCTTGAAGTTTTTGCATTAATTGTTCAGCTTGAGGAGAAAGCTGAGCTACAATATTGGTGATTTGTTGTAAATCTGCAAATAACTTGTCTAAAGTATTTTCAAGCTCTTGTTTTTGTTGAGCAGCAGTTTCTTTAGCTTCTTCAAAAGTTTTGGATACTGCTACACCAGAACCGAGGCTCATAATAACTTTATTTTCATTTTTAATCTCTGCATTAATGAAGGAGCCAGCACCGAGAGGTACTAAAGTCTCAACAGTGTCTTTACCACTTATATCATCTAATGTAGATTCTAAAATTTTAATTTCAGCAAGAGAAGTTTGAACTGCATCAATTTGAGTTTGGTATAACTCAGATTGGGATTTGTAAACTTCAAGTTGAGCTAAAATTTGTTGTAATTTTTGCTGGTCTTCCATTTTAACACCTTAAGATTATGATTGATCCTCTAGAGAATTGCTTTAACTACAGGATCTTCTACTTCATCCTCAGAAATTTCTTCAATAGAGTCAACTTTAATTTGACTTCTTTTTATTCTATGTTTACTTCCAAAAATGGAATAAAGTTTTTCATAAATGTCTTCTTCGTTGATAGCTTTGAATTCTTTAGTGAAAACTTGGGTTTCACTGCCCATTACAAAACTACCTTTAATTCTATAAATTTTTGTTAACATAAGAATCCCTTCCTAATAATACTATAATTAATCATCTGACATATAATCGAATATTTAATGAAAATAATCAATTAACACAACATATCCTTAAACTATGATGAAATTAAAAATCACCGAAATCCAAAAAGCCTAAAGCCTCTTCGATTCTAGCCATTTCAGGACCAGTGGTATGTTCTCCAACCATAACTCCATTAGAGTTAGCGATACCACATGCACCTACAAGAGGCATACCTTTGCATACAGTTCCAATATTTCCTTCAACCTTAAAGAACTCTTCAACATGTTCAAGTTCATTGGATAAGGTATCTCTATGTAAAAGAGCACCCTTATTGGTAACTATACTTGCTGAACCGACAATTTTGGAATCAGCGAATTGGTATATTTCTACAGGAACCTTTAAGGTATCTTCAATGACTTTGATAGTTTCTTCCTTAATGTTTGGACCTGCCATAGCACCATAATCGTTTACTGCAAGGATATTTCCCACTGCAGTATATTTTCCAGGAAGTCTTGCAACATTAAGCCCGGCATCCTCTAAAAGTTCCATTTCCCTATCAGTTGTGTGTGGAGAAACAACAAAACCATTAGAATTTCCAGTAGCGAGAACTCCATTCAAATTGCATCCTGCAATGGAAGTTCTAATCAAATCGACTTCAAGCGCCTCTTTCATCACAGGTTCCATTTCAGTAGGAAGATTAAAAGGAACAATAGCTACTTCATCATTAACGGATATGTAAACTCCTAAATTAGGATTTCCAGTTAAATTTATTCTTTTAAGCATATTTTATTCCTTATATAAATTTTAATTCTTAATAGATTGAAAAGATGATTAAATATAGTCATAGCAAAATTAGTTTTCTGCTAAAGTTGCTTTAACAACACCTTCTTCATCTTTTACAGCGTTTACTTTTACTTTAGATGGAATTTTTTGAATTCCTCTTTCCCAAATAAATTCATTAATAGAAGCATCAAGTTTAACTTCTTCCGCTTTCATATGTTTCATTAAAAAGTTTTGAACTTCTCTGATAGCTCTAGGAGCTCTGATAGTTCTTTTTACATTTTTAACTTTTCTAAGTGGAATAACATAAGTTCTTTCTAATTCTTCTGCCATATTAAACACCCCTATATTTTAAGATCATTTCTTCTCCAATGTCTAGGTTTAGGTCTGTATCTTAATTTACGTTGAGTTTTAGAATAAGCCCAAATAGGGATTCTTCTGTTTTGTTTATTAGCTTTAGCCATTCTTAATTTTTTAGCTAATGGTTTATTTCTACTCATTTTTTCACCGCGAATATAATAAATTTGATATTTTGAAAAATAATTTAATTAATTTTAAATGATATCGATAACAACTTAAATCCGGTTTGATTTATTTCTTTAGTCCAATAACATTAGTTTGATAATGTTCTGGGAAAATATCTGAGGAATTTCCTCCTTTTTTATCAATCAATAAGCGGATTTCAACCTCATAATCTGAACTGGTATCCTTGTTGCTCTTTTCATGCTTCAATTCAAAAAGATTATCCACAAGATAATTGATGGTCTTGTAGCCGAAACTATCAAGATTCATATATTGAATATCTTTTCTGTCCTCCAGGCTTCTGATTTGATTTCTGTTGAGCTTAGGAGTCTTGTCATCCCTTCTTGTGCCATCGGCAACAAGTTCGTAATGATTTGCAACTTCCTCAACAACAGCTTCGTGAAGATACTTTATTCCATCATTAGGAAATCCATCTTCCATAATCATATCAACAGCTTTTTCCAGAATGGAAATGTCCAAATCTAAAACCTTATGCTTTAAGCCAATGGACTCTGCAGATTTTTGAGCTGGATGAAATGAATCATAAACGCCGAAGTTAGCAGTAACGAGTTCAACATCAAATCCTAATTTGTCAAGGATAATTCCCATCAATGAACTGTCTTTGCCACCGCTATAAAGAACACAAGCTTTCATTTTACCAAATCACTATCCAATTACCTTCTTGTAATGTGGATTTCTCTTTTTTGACCCATGAGATTTTTAAGTAAAACTTTAAGCTGTTCATCAGTTACTTTTCCTCTAAGAGAACCTGCTTGAGCTGATTGAAGCAATTGGATTTCAATATTTTGAACGAGTTCAGGTTTAGTTAATCTAAGATTATCTAATCTTCCACGAGCCTCAGGAGTCAAAATCTGTTTCATAGCTTGCTTTAACTGAGCTTCCATTTCTGCTTGTTTTTGTTGAGCCGCTTGCTGCTCTAGCATTTGTTGCTGAGCCAATTGCTGTGGGTCAGCATTCATAGCTGCTTGTTGTTGTAATTCAGCCATACGTCTTTTGCGTATTTCATCAAGTTCACTCATAATAAAAACCCCATTAATTTAAATATTTTTCATTGAATCAACCATTAAATAATCATCAAAAATATTCCATGATTAATTCTAATTAATTCTACCTAATATTTTGAAAGTTCTGGAATATCTTTAATTAATTCAGCAGAAGTATTATCTAAGAAAGATCTACCTTCTGGAGTAATAATTCTTCCAGCATCGACTTTTTCTACGTAACCTGCATCTTCTAATTGATGTAAAGCTACTCTTACAATAGAGCCACTACCTTTTCTGAATTTTTCAGGGTTAACTCCTCTGTCTTTTTTACCACCGTAGAAGGTTCTTAAACTTCTTACTCCAACTGGTCCATCAATATAAACTCTTCTTAAGATAGAAGCGCATCTTACATACCACCAGTCGATGTTTTCTGGTTTTCTTTCTTTGTGAACACCAGTTTTAACAAGTTTTGTCCATTCAGGGGCAACAATTTTATCATTATTATCTCTAAATTCATCTGCAACAGTATTAATTAATAACTCTGCAGGAACATCAAATACAGTTGTCATATAATTTTCTCCAATTAATATGTGTCTAATCCAATTCTCTTACTCACCTAAGACTGGTGTCTGTAACTCTAAGCGAATAATCTAATTGGATTGCTTTTTATAAATAACAGCAACATTTCCTCTAACGTCAATAAGTTGGGATTTAGTGCCTTCAACAATGTTGCTTATTAAATCATCTTTATTTCTTGCTACATTTTTAGCAAATCGTAATTTAATAATAGGATTGGATTTTAACTGACGTTTAATCTCTTCAATAACATTGTCATTAACACCAGCTTTTCCAATATTTATTGTCATAGCGGAACGAGCTTCATTCATAATCTCTTTTTTTGAAAGTGTAAGAGTCAATTTTAGCTCTCCTTTTTAACTTTTTTTCCCTGATGTAAGGAATTTTCATGATATGGCCACACTCGCCACAATAAATATTAATTTCATTATTAATTAGCCGGACAGCGCAGTTGTGACCGGGAACCAAAAACTTGTAACAATTTTTACAGTATCTTCGTCCCCAGACTTGAGGAATTTTTGTATTGTACTTTTTGGAAATCTTTCGAGCAAGCTCAACATAACGATGAGATCTTTCAGGATGTTCTTTATATTCCTTTTCTGCACGATTAAAAAGAATATTCATCCTTTCTTGAGCTATCTCAATCATCCAATCAGGTTTTTTTCCTCTAGCCATAGATACTCCTCTCATACATAGTATAACTCTTTAAAATAACTTATTGCTTAAATAAAAGTAGATTTTGATGAGAAATCACATTTTAAGCAATGTAAAAATAAAGTAATTAAATAAATATTCCTATAATATAATAGTACAAGAGGAATATTAAGATAAGATATGTTTTTTATTATATAAAAAGGTTTTCTATATTATATATAATATTATAAAAATAAGACAAAAATAGTAGGAATAAATTAATTATTTTTAAAATTTAAGGTTCAAGACATATGAAAATGATATGGGAATAACAATGAAAAAATTATTCCAAAAGCCATTCCATAAAATCAATTGAACCAACAGGGCAATCCATTTTATCAGATGCAATAGCTATTATCAAATCTCGAATCTCTTCAACAGACTTGTCGCTTGCATCTATTTCATTGGTTTTATCACCATAAATCTCATAAGCTTCTGCTGAGCAGACCGCCAATGATTCTGCTTCAAGGTTTTCTTGAATTTTAGACTCTGCATAATCCCTTTCTTCAAGCCTATTTTTAAGAATGGATGGATTTAAACGAAGAACAATCATTTTATCTGCACCTTCACAAAGATGAGATAAATGACCTTCCACTATGAGAATGCAATTGCTTCTTTGATCGATTTCTTCATTCAAGCATTCATTCAATCCATCAATGTCAATGACTTTATAAAGCTTATCAGGATCTTCACCTAAAACCAAGTCATTGTCAATTGCAAAATCATTTACCTTAATGAGTCTTGAATGAAATCCATTGCTAGATAGGTAATCATTCAAATCACTTGCAACAGTTGTTTTGCCAGTACAAGGAGTGCCTGAAATGAAAATAACTGTATCTTTGGATAAATCATCTAAAATAGACATGCTAAACACTGCAATATTATTTCTTAAGGATTATACGCAAAACATCCTCGTCTTCCAAGACATGGTCTGGACCTACCTTTTGACCTGGGAATTTAACTGAAGTTCCCCAAATCTTAGCATGCCTAAAGTTTTTAACAAACTCTCTGTGCAATTTTTCACATGCATCAATAACTGTAGATCCTCTTCTGATAACCAATGGATCTTCCATATCCGCTTTTCTACCTTGTGGTTTTAAATAAACTCTAATTAAGTCTACACGATCGAATATTTCCTCTTTAAGCGCATCAATATTGAGTTTCTTATCTGCAGAAATAGGTATGAATTCAGGAATTTCCTTTTGAAGTTCCTTTAGATAATCAAGGTCAACCAAATCCACCTTATTCAAAAGAATCATCATAGGGACATAGGACTTATTGTCTTCAATAACATCAATGAACTGGTCAATTGTTACATCATCCCTAAATAATACATCTGCATTGTGAATTCCATATTCATTGATGATTGATCTGATGGTTTTCTCATCCAAATAGGTTAAAGGAACTGTTGTGGAAACATTGACTCCACCTTTACGTGTCTTTTTGATTCTAACATCTGGCTTGGTTTGATTTGGCCTTACACCTACATTATCAAGCTCCTTTAAGATAACATTCAAATGCTGCGGATTAAGTGTATCCAATACCACGATAATCAAGTCTGCAGTTCTTGCAACAGATAGGATCTCTTTACCTCTACCTTTACCTCCAGCAGCACCAGTAATGATTCCGGGAATATCAAAAATTTGAATTTGAGCATTATTATATTCCATAACTCCAGGAATAATTTCTAAAGTAGTGAATTGATAAGCTCCAACCTTACTTTCAGCATTGGTTAATTCATTAAGCAATGTAGATTTACCTACAGATGGGAAACCTACCAAAACCGCTGTAGCATCCCCACTCTTTTTAATGTGGAACCCTTCACCTTTGGATCCACCACTACTTCTTTTAATCTGTTCTTCCTTAAGCTTTGAAATCTTAGCCTTTAATTTACCTATATGGTGAGAAGTAGCTTTATTATAAGGTGTCTTTTGAATTTCCTCTTCAATAGCTTTTATTTTTTCTTCTATAGACATAAACTCCCCAATAAATAATTTATTACGAAATAAGAATTAATTTTGAAATAATCTAATAATCATCCAATAATCATCTAATAATCATCTAATAATCATCTAATAATCATCTAATAATCATCTAATAATCAATTTTATGATGCCATTATTAGAAAATTGAAAAATGCAAATATTTTATTATAATATAAATTTTGTATTTTTAACATATAAAATATGCGGTAAAATAAGAAACTAAATTGCAAAAAGATAGCAATGATTAAAAAAAAAAGAAAAAAGTTAAAGAGTTATAAGAAAAACTAATGGACAGTTTTAATTATAACCTTAACTCCATTTTAAATTTTAAACATAACTAAACGTTATGTCACTATGCATTAGAATCTGCGTTATCAGAACTTGAAGCACCATTATTGATGGTCCAAGTAGCAACTCCATCTTGCATGTCACTTATTGTAAAGGTGTCTTGGCCTACACCACCTAATAGGAATAATCTGGTAAAGACAGAGTCTTTAAGTTCATTATCCATTAATATGGCAGTGTACTCATTATCGGAACTTAAAAGGTATAATGTGAAATTTCCGTTTTTATCCAAGGTCTTGTTTACAGTTAAGTAGCCGTCTTCAATAGCAACAAGATTACTTGCTTTGAGAGGGTTATAATCAGTACCGTTTAAGTTGACTTTACTACCATTGTTAGCCCAAACAGCAGTCATTTGAGCAGTGGTTTGATTAGTACCATTAGATCCTCTTTTTACTTCAGCATTGTATAAGACATTGCTCTCATTTAAAACTGTAATGCTGCCTTGAGAGTTAGGCTTGATTGTAACATAATTTGGAGCCACATAATATTGATAGTTAGTACTGTCTAATGTATCAAAGTTCCATGAACCGAAGTAGGACCACCATCCAGCTTTTTGAATCATGTCTGAACTTAAAACAAATGCAACATTATTCGGATTGGATGGGTGTGACTGTTTTACAACAGCACTTGCTTGGCTTTCAGTTAAATTATAGTCTTTGACTAAAGTTGATTTAGCATTTTCCCTACTCATGCCTAATGTCTTGTCCAATGCATCAACTGCAGTTACATTGCTTCCTGTGTAATTGCATAATAACTCAGAAGCATTGCTACCGGTAGTTCCCAACATCTGCAAGATTCCTTTAGATTGGGCGAAATCCGAAGTAGTCAATGCTTTACCTACCCAGTATGCACGGTCCCCTGACTGAGAACCCCCATCGAAAGAAGTTGGATGGTCAGATGCAATTTGGAATAGGTAACCGAAGTCCCACCAGGAAATGATAACTGTATCGTTAGTGGTGTTTTCCTTAACATAGTCCATAGCATTCCATATTGGGTCACTTGAACCAGGAACTGTGAGAGCAGTAGTCTGGTAAGCACCACAAACAGTTGGAGACACTAAAGCTAAAGTGATCAATACAACAACCAATGCCTTTTTAATGGACACATCTGAGTCCCTAATAGATTTTCTAAGGTAGATGAATACTCCAGAAATAACTACAAGAGCAACAAATACGATTGAACCTATCATTAAAGCATTATCAACAGCATAACCTATTTGACTAATTGGGAATGCAATCAAGAATGAACATACAATAGCTATCAAGAATAAAGTTCTGTCATCATCAACATTTGCTTTGACATAATCAACTGCATATCCTACAAAGATACCTGCACAGATACCCATAGGAACAACCAATACCTGAATAAACCTTGTACCTTGAGTTACTGCTGCTGCAGATGCAAGAATCCATACAAGGAATAAGCTTAAGTAAAGTACATTCAAACGTTTGCTTTTATTGATTTCATCAGTTGAACCGAAAGAACCAATGTCTTTAAGGGAAATTCTGAATCTGTCTTGTTCTTTTCTTACAGAAGTAGCTTTACGTTTAGATTTATGTGGTTTTGATGAATCTCCTTTAACCTTTACAGATCTTAATCTGAGCAATCTTTGTATGAAAGTGAATAAGACCAATAAAACACCGAAGAATGCAACTATTCCACCAACCCCATTTATGATACCGCTTGTGTTTGCTAAAAATGCTCCTGGAAGTCCACCAGCTAAAAGGTTAGGCCTTTGCATCTCTGCAACAGAAATAAATACGTTAGGCCATACATCATTTGCAGTGGATAAAAGTGAGAAACCTCCAGTAAGGCCGGATATAGCGTCTAGTATACCACCTATTCCAACTGTGAACAATAAGCCGATAGCACCTAAAACAACAATTAAAACTACTGGGAACAATTCTTTTTGGTTAACCAACCAGCTTAGCTTATTACTATAATTTTTAAATGGTTCCAATACTTCAATGTCCAGATAGAAACATAATATGAAGAACACTATCATCACAATTATCATTACCGCAGGATAAAACATATACCCAGTCCATGAAAGGGAATAAATACCAATAGTGATAACAGATAAAATTGCAAATATTACCCTATGAACCAATTTATCGCTTTTAACCGCTTCAACAAAGAAGAGTATGAAGAATAAAGGCAAGGTTACGTTAAACATATCTGTATCGAAAAATCCTGCAAATGTGTGTGTAATATAATTAGGACCTAAAGCTACAATCAAGGTAGCTGCAATTGCCCCATAATCATTGGTTATTCTTCTTGTGAATATGTAAACAGGAATAACAGCAAATGATGAAATTAATGCACCAGTCCAAAATGCCACTTCCTTAAGGGACATGTCTTGGAACATATTCACTATTCCATATAAGAATGATGTAACATATGCAATCATCGGCTGATAGGACCCTACATCCCTTCCTGATGGATAGTATGAATGCATATCCCAACCAGAACCATTTACTAAAGTATCACCAAAATATCCATGATCCATATAATCCTGAGTCATCCTTAAGTTAAAGTATGAGTCCATTTCACTGAAATAAGGAAGACCATCAGCATCCATATAATTTGCTTTAAGTTCATTTGGAACTCCGCCAATATCAGCAGCTTGAGCCCTAAGACCAAAAACCAAAACAAACAATATTGCTATGATAACCACAGATTTTAATATTGTTTTAACTTTCTGATTTTCCATATAAAATCCTCGTACATTTTACAAATTTATATTCGAATATAATTCATAGTCAGTAACCAATCATCTCATGAAAGATAAAAGCGCTTAAATTATCTCATTTTCATAAAACAACAGCATACGACTTGTAAAACAAATAATTAAATATATTTTAAAATATATTGCAAATAATTATTTTGAATTAAAATTATTAAACTTAAGATTTGAAAGATTGTTATTAAACCAATGTTAATAAAAATCAATTTAAATTTAATAATAATTAAATATACATTTTATATACATATATAATTTTCTAATATTCTATATAAAGGAAAAAGGAATATTATGAACATTTGAATATATGCGAATAAAATTATTGGTTAAAAAATGAAAAAGAAATAAGAATAAATTAAAAAAAAGTTTAAAAAAATAAAGAAAATAATAAAGGAAATGATGAAGAAAATGATAAAGAAAATGATAAAGAAAATGATAAAGAAAAATAGTCAATGCAAAAGAAATAGAAAAATAAAATAGAAAAATAAAATAGAAAAATAAAATAGAAAAATAAAATAGAAAAAATAGAATCATTAATTCTTATTAATAATCATCAAATCATTTACTTAATTCTTCTGATTTTTCTAGTAATATTTTGTCCAAATCCTTCAATTGGCAACTGAATCTACATTGTGGGAAGCCACTGCATCCGACAAATTCACCAAATCTTCCGGACCGTTTCAATAAGTCTCTGCCACATTCAGGACATTTTCCGACGACTTCTGGAGCGCGCCTTTTGCTTACTTCCTTACCGCAATTTGGATCAAGGCAAACATGTTCCCTTCCCTTTTGACCTTTTCTCTTAATTGAAATCATAGGCAAACCACAGGTTGGGCAAGTGGATTTCAATATATTAGCGCCTTTAGGAAGTGAGTAAGTGTTTCTGCATTGAGGGAAATTTGAACATCCGATAAATGTTTGCTTATTCCTTCTTGAATACTTTTTAAGCAGTTTACCACCACAGGAACATTCACCAACGACATTGGATTCCTGATAGGATTCATAAAGCTTTGAACCAATTTCCTTTTGGTTGTTATTAATATCCTTAAGAATTGATCTGACTTCCTTTTCACCATTTGCAAGAATTTCCTCTTTTGTAATCTTATCAGCAGATAAGCAATCGAGTTCCCTTTCAAATTCACGGGTCAACTCTTCACTGGTTAAGTTCTTACAGTATTGCTTCAATGTATCGATGATATGAACACCTAATGGCTTGACTTCAATCTTTTTGCCATCGATATATTTTCTATCATAGAGCTTTGCAATGATATCTGCACGGGTAGCCTTTGTACCAAGCTCTCTTTTCTCCAATTCCTTGATGAGAGAAGCTTCGTTGTATCTTGCAGGAGGTTTGGTTTCCTTTTCCTCTGAAATGATTTCATGAATCTTTAGGAAATCTCCTTTTTTAAGTGGAGGGAACTCATCAGCTTCCTGTTTCTTGAATGGATAATGCTTTAGCCATCCTTCATGAGAAACCCTTTTTCTTGTAAAGACAAATTCCTCATTGTTAACATTCAAGTCAACTTTCATAGTTTCCAATTTGGAATCCTCACTGAAGACGCTTATGAACCTATAAACAATCAAACGATAGATTTTTTCCTCATCTGGAGATAAGTTAGATGGCAATACGCCAGTTGGGTGAATAGCTGGGTGTGCTGCATCCTCTTTCTTACCTTCATTTGGCTTTAATTTTGCAGGCAAATCAGCAATATGCTTTCTAAACTCTTCATCCTTAAGAAGACCTGCAAAAATCTCCTTAAATCCTAATGATTCGGGGAGCTTTTGGGATGAGGTACGTGGATAGGAAGTGTATCCTCCAACGTACAAGTTCTGAGCTGCAACTTGAGTCCTTTTAGGTGAAAATCCGAATACAGTGTGTGCTTCAGATTGCAAACCGCCTAAATTGAATGGAATAGGAGGTTTTCTGATGGTTTCCTTAACATTTACATTAGTTACAGTTGCATCAGCACCTTGACATTCATCAAATATTCTTTTAGCCCTTTCCTCATCAAAGATCTTATCTTCAACATGATTTGCTATAATGTCAAAATCAGATTTGGCCTTGATTTGCCAATAAGGTTCTGGAATGAATGATTGTATCTCCTTTTCCCTATCCACTAAAATGGATAAAGTAGGAGTTTGCACACGCCCTGCAGACAAGCTTATGCGACTTGAAGAGGATGATCTGACAGCTTTCATTAAAGCGGAAGATATGTTCATACCAAAGTAATAGTCTAGCATGTGCCTTGCAATACCGCTATCCACTTGGTGCAAGTCAATATCAATCATATGGTTATATGCCTCTACAATGTCCTTTTTGGTCAATGTGGAAAATTTCATACGGGATGCTTTCGCTTCAGCATTGTTTCCACAAGCGTATTTCAATGCATTATAACCAATCAATGTTCCTTCTACGTCGTAATCGCAAGCATGAACAAATTTATCTGCATCTTTAGAGAGTTTTTTAATAGCGTAAACATAATCCCTAACATATCCGCTATTCTTTTCAACTTCATATGCCGGAACCCATTTTAAATCAAAACCTAATCTGTCTCTTGAAGTAGCGGATGTCAAAGAGTAAAGGTGACCTACTGCAGACAAAACAGTGGTCCTTTTTCCATCTTCCTCAAATTCCCAATAGCTTATCTTCCTGCCGTATTTTTTCTTTTGGGCTTTTGAAGAGAGAGCCTTTGCTATCTTCTCAGCAGATTTCGGTTTTTCTGAAATAATCACTTCATGCATGTTATCACATAATAAATAAAAATTAAATATAAATTAATAATAAAATTGTTTAAAGCTTTTTCAAATATCAAAAAAGCTTATGAAAAATAGAATTCTATAAACTAATTTTTATAAAATCTAATGAAATAAATTGAAAAATTCAAATTTACAAATTATTCAAAATCATAAATACTTTATACATAACCATTATATTTAATATTTTCGTTTTTGAACAATTCCTATTTCAAGACAGATATAGTATTAAAATGAAAAGTAAAATTAGAATAGATGTGAAAAATTAAAAAATGGTTATTATAATCAATTAAATTCTAAAATAAAAAAAGAAATGATTTAAAATTATTTTTTATCCATCAAATCCTCTTTATAAAAACCATAGAAATTGCTGCAATATCCACACATCGGATATTTTCCATAGTGGTAATGAGCGCCTTCATCGCTGTTCATGTCAAATTCCTTTCCACAGGTGTAGCAAACTTCTATTTTTTCTTCCTTTTTATCATTATTTTCATTTTCTGCCATTGTATCCCCACAATATTATTTTTAAGATATTCCATCACAATTATAATAAAATTAGATTTAACTATTATATAAATTTACTTAACTATTATATTTCTATTATATTTCTATTATAATCTATTATAATCTATTAAAAAATCAGCTGGAAAATAACTAGAATAAATAAGCTCAAATGAAAAATAAACAAAATAAGAATTAAAATAAAATAATAAAAAAAGTAAATTAAAAAAATATAAAATAAACTAAATAAAAGAAAATTAAAAGAAATTAAAAGAAAAAATAAAAATTAATTAAATATAATTTAATTAATTAATATCGTATTTTTGCAAGAGTAAAAGCTCTTCGGTAGATAATTTCTTACCGTTTTTGAATTTATCAAAGATACTTTCAGCTCTTTCTTTTTCTTCACGATTTTTCTTATTGCTAGAAGAACCACCAGATTTATCAGATCTGCGTTTTCTGTTTTTGTTGCTTCCTAACTTTTTATTGATTACATGAATTTCACTTAAAATCATTTTAAATTCTTCATGTTTTGCAGAAGCATTCTTTCTAGCTTGGATGAATAACTTGTGTGCTTCATCAGCAGCAGTTCTGATTTCATCAGTTTTTCTGAAGTAAGAAAGCATTTGTTCGTGAGCTTCTTGTGCTTGTTCTGAAAGTTCAACTACTTTAGCGTGGAATTCTTCAGATTTTTTCTTGAGTTCAGCAGCTTCTTCTTTGACTTTATCGTCTTCTTTGATTTCTGCAAGTTCTTTTCTTAAATCATTTGCATTTTTAACAAGTTGATTTTCCTTTTTAATGTCTAAAACTCTGGTTTCGATAATTTTATCAATCTTTTTGATTTCAGCTTCAATCCTGATTTTATCTTTTTTACCAGAAGACCATTCAAGACTTTTAATTTCGTCATTGACTTTATTACGTGCTTTCTTGTTTTCTTCAACTTGTTTGTTGATTTCATTACGTTGATCTCTGAACTCAATAGCTTTAGCTAAGTTTTCTTTTAATTCAGAATTTAATTCATCACGTATTTTACGTTGTTCTTTAGCTTCCCTGTTAAATGCTTCTCTTTCATCAGCAACTTTAGCAATACGTTCTTCTCTTTCATCTTTTTGAGCTCTTACACCTTCAATGGTGTCAGCTAAATCAAAATCAGGTTCTGGAAGAGCGTTTTTCTTTTTGGATTTTTTAGGTTTTGCTTCTTTAACAGGTTTTTCTTCAGCTACTTCTTCTTCAGCTTCAGGAGCTTCTTCCTCTTCAACTTCTTCAGCTTCCTCTTCAGCAGCTTCCTCTTCAGCAGCTTCCTCTTCAGCAGCTTCCTCTTCAGCTTCTTCAACAACTTCTTCTGTTTCTTCGATTTCTTCAACTACTTCTTCAGTTGCGTCTGCAACTTGTTCTTCTTCTTGGTTTTCAACAACTACGTCAGTAGTTTCAACTACTTCAGTTTCTACAGCAACTTCTTTATCCACGTCAGCATCTCCTTCAGTGTTTTCAGAGTTTAAATTAATGATGACATTTAAAACGTCAGTTAAATCACGGGTTTCTACAATAATGTCTGCATTTTCCTTTAAAGCAGGTTTTGCATTAAAAGCAATTCCATATTTAGCAGATTCAATCATAGAGATATCATTTGCTCCATCTCCAACAGCAACACATTCATCTAAGGTATAACCTTTTTCTTCGATGAGCTTGGATAGAACATCTAATTTTGAACCAGATACTAATGGCCCAGTGACTTCACCAGTTAAGATCCCGTCTTCTTCAACTAATGAATTTGTGAATATGTTATCCACATCAAGTTTTCCCTTAATAGTATCGGCGATTATATCAAAACTACCGCTAATAATAGCTACTTCAAAACCATTTTCCTTTAATGAGGAAACAGTTTCTTCAGCTCCTTTCATTAGAGGCATTTCATTAGCTAATGTTCTAATATCGTCAGTAGCAACTCCTTTGAGAAGTCCTACTCTTTTCTTAATGGATGTTTCGAAGTCAATTTCACCTTGCATAGCCTGCTCAGTGATTGCTGCAATTTGATCTTCAATATTAATTAATTTTCCAATCTCGTCTATGCCCTCACCATCAATAATAACATTATCTAAGTCAAATACTACAAGTTTAATCAATAATATCACCAATTATATTAAGTCCAATTCGCTAAGTCTAGCTTTTGCATTTTCTACACCTAACCTAGCGTCTTTTTTGGTTTTAGCTCCAGTACAAACAACTTTTCCGGAACCGAATAATAATAATACAACTTTAGGATCAGATAAACGGTATACTAAACCAGGGAATTGTTCTGGTTCGTATTCAGTGTTTTCCAATTCCAAAGCAACTGCTTCTAAATTTAAAGTAGATTGTAAATTTGCAGAAGCAACAATGTTTTGAATTTTAATATCAAACTCATGAGGAATTTCAGTATCAATAGTTCTCATAAGATCGACAGTTTTTTTAATAGCTAATTTTGAATCATCGATTGATTTAGCACCAGTACATACAAGTTTACCGGAACTAAAAATTAAAGCAGCAGTTTTAGGATCTTGAAGTTTAAATACTAATCCTGGGAACTGTTCTCTGTTAAAATCGACACCTTCTAACGCTTTTGCCACTTCGGTAAGAACAATGTCTTTACCAATGCTTGCAGAAGCTACAATGTTTTCTATTTTTATATCAACATCGGTCAATTTATTACCTCCAAAATTATTTAAAAAAAGTAAGTAAATATTTTAAAAAATTAATATAATTTTAGTTTTGACAAATAAAGAAAATTGACAATAAAAATCAGTTAAAATTAATAATTTTTTTATTAAAATTTTTACTAATAAAATATATCATTTATATAGTATATAAAGTTAATGCTTATAAAGCATATAAATGGTAATACTTTTTTGTATATAAAGTATTAATAAAAACTGAATAGGATTATTTATAAGGGTATTTGAAACAAATATAAAAATTGAATTGAAAATTAAAAAATGTTTAAAAGCAGTTTAGAAAATTGCTTAGAAAAGAGTTAGAAAATATTAATGATAGTGGGAAATTCCTATGATAGAAGTAGAAGTGAAAGCAAAAATAAAAAGCTTTGATGAAATGAGAAAAATGCTTGATGAGATAAATGCCATAAAGGTCAAAACCGAACATCAGGAGGACAGGTATTTCAATAGTCCAGTCCGTGACTTTGCACAAACCGATGAGGCATTGAGAATCAGACAAACAAAATCAGATGAAAATCACAACTTGTTCATTACCTACAAAGGCCCTAAAATCGATGCAAAAAGCAAAACCAGAGAAGAGGTTGAAATGGAAATAGAAGATGCTGACAAAGCTTCTAAAATATTTGAGAATTTAGGTTTCAAGGAAGTCAGAACTGTTGTGAAGGATCGTGAATACTACAAATATGAAAACTATGAAATCAGCTTGGACAATGTCCATGGCCTTGAACCATATATGGAAATAGAAATAAGCTTAGATGACAATTCTGACTATTCAAAGGCACAGGAAAGCATATTTGAACTCTTTGAAAAATTAGGAATTACAGACGGATTTGAGCGAACTTCCTACCTGGAATTGCTAGAGGAACTGGACAATTAAATTTCAATCACTTGAAAAATTATAAAAAAGTTTATAAAACAAAAATACATAACTTATTATATTAAATTTAAACTAAAGAAATTTAAGAATATTAAATTTAAGAATATTAAAAAAACATAAAACTAACTAAAATACAAAAGACACAAAGAGTTGATAAAAAAATGCAATATTATACAAGTCCTTTCAACAAGGAAGAGGAATACAAATTCCCAAAAGATATTACTATTTATGATACAACTTTAAGAGATGGGGAACAGACTCCTGGAGTATGTTTCTCACTGGATGACAAATTGGAAATAGCCCGAAAGCTTGATCAATTAAGAATCCATCAGATTGAAGCAGGATTCCCTATCGTCTCAGATAGGGAATCAGCTGCAGTCAAGGCAATAGCTAATGAAGGATTGGATGCTGAAATCATCTGTTTGGCAAGAACCAAAAAAGGAGACATTGACAGAGCTCTTGACTGTGATGTGGATGGAATCATTACATTCATGGGAACTTCCGACATTCATTTGGAACATAAGATGCATATCAAAAGGCAAGAAGCATTGAACATCTGCATGAAATCCATTGAATATGCTAAAGACCATGGATTGTTTGTAGCATTTTCAGCAGAGGATGCAACAAGAACTGACTTAGACTTCTTGAAAAGAGTTTACTCAAAAGCAGAAAGCTATGGTGCTGACAGAGTGCATATTGCAGATACCGTTGGAGCAATCACCCCACAAGGAATTACCTTTTTAATTAAGGAACTTAGAAAAGTGACTGATGTCCAAATAGCTATGCACTGTCATAATGACTTTGGATTAGCTGTAATAAACTCAATTTATGGATTGCTTGCAGGAGGAAGTGCTGTTTCAACAACCGTTAACGGTATTGGAGAAAGAGCAGGAAAAGCTCAGATATACCGAAATGCTTGAATACCAGATCAAGGACATCAACGCTCTTGAGCTTTACGACGGCGAAGAAGAGGAGCTCGTTGATAAAAAGGTTAAGATAAAAAACAGCGAGCGTATCTTAAAGCAATCAGGTTTCGTTTATAAGGCTTTGAAGGGAAGCGAAAAGGGAAGCGTTTCATTCCTTCTGGATAGGGCGGCGACAGCCCTCTCTCAGCTTGCTGATTTTG
>NZ_CALDKF010000055.1 GCF_937898925.1 uncultured Methanobrevibacter sp. | reverse complement strand
GAGGAGAAAAGGTTCAGCTATTGTACTCCGATGAACAGTTCCATATACCAGAAAATCTCTATATTATTGGTTTAATGAATACTGCAGACAGATCCATTGCCATGATTGATTATGCATTAAGACGTAGATTTGCTTTCTTTGAATTGAAACCAGGATTCGATTCATCTGGATTTATCCACTACCAAAATGAAGTTGATAATTCTTCATTTAACAATCTGATTGATGTTATGAAAGATTTAAATAGCACAATTGAAGATGATGAAACCCTTGGAGAAGGGTTCCGTATTGGACATAGTTTCTTCTGTAATTTAAATGATGGTGAAGTAAAAGAAAAATTAAATTACATTGTTGAATACGAAATCATTCCTCTTCTTAAGGAATATTGGTTCGATGAACCAGATAAGGTTGAAGAATGGAGTGAAAAACTTAGAAACTCCTTAAAAGAATAGGCGAGTTATGTCCCCACCAATTAAAAACATCTACTATATGCTGAGCTATGCATTTTACAGTTTGAACTTTAAAGAGTATAAGAAGGTAGCTTCAGAAGAATTTGACAATATCTATGAGCTATTCAGTGAACTTCTTATAATTGCTCTCAATAAGCAGATCAAGCAAGGTCTTTATAGAGACTACATTGAAGTGGATGAAACAACCAGTTCCATCAGAGGAAAAATCAACATAACAGAGTCCATAAATGAACTTAATTTTATCAACAAGAAACTGAACTGTATATACGATGAGTTTTCCGTGAATAGTGACTTAAATAAAATAATAAAGACTACCTTAACTATACTTTTAAAAGCACCTATAACTAAAATACAAAGACGCGGTATAAAAAATATTCTTTTATACTTCCGTGATGTAGATACTTTAGATACAAATTCAATTAATTGGCAAATTCGCTATGATAGAAATAATCAGGATTACAGAATGATTATTGGAATTTGCAACCTTACTCTCAAGGGATTATTGCAGTCTGAGAAAAAAGGTGAGAAGAAGCTAATGGAATTCTTGGATAATCAGCTTATGAATAGATTGTATGAGAAATTCATTTTAAATTACTATAGAAAAGAACATAAATATTTAAAGGCATATTCTCCTCAAATAGAATGGCAATTGGATGATGATTTCAGTGAAATGTTGCCTCGTATGCAGACTGACATCACATTGGAATATGAGGACAAGATCTTGATTATCGATGCCAAATACTATTCAAACACCACTCAAAGCTATTTTGATACAAGAACCATTCATTCACATAATCTCTATCAAATATTCACTTATGTTAAAAACAAGGAAGTTGAAGTGGATAATGAAGTCTCTGGTATGCTATTGTATGCTAGAACTAGGGAAGAGATACAGCCAGACCATGATTATTCAATGAGCGGTAATAGAATAAGTGTTAAGACTCTTGACTTGAATCAGGATTTTGAAATGATTAAAAATCAGTTAGATAGTATTGTTGAGGATTACTTGAAAGCTTGATTAGTATTTTTTCCTTCTACCAACCACTCTACCAAATTGATTGTTCTCTTTAATCAAATCACCATCAATATAATACTTAGGCCTTCCATACATTCCTTCTCTTATATAGTTGCCGTCTATTCTATATGCTGGCCTTCCGAATTGATTGTTTTCCCTGATTATGTCTCCATCGATGTAGTATTTAGGCCGGCCGTACATTCCTTCAACTATAAAGTTTCCTTCTGTGGACACTGAAGGTTTTCCGAACATGCCCTCTACAATAACTTCTTTTCTATTTTCATCAGCTATTGTCTCATATGAATCATCATCTTCTCTTTCTGATTTAGGATAGTTTATTTGAGGATTGTTTTCCTTATATGTTTTGAGAGGGTCATAGTCAATGTAATCTTCTTCTTTCTCTTCAGTAGCTATTTTATTTTTCACTGGTGAGTTGATTCTTTCAAGGTAATCGTTATAGGATTCCCCTTCCCTTTTATTGTACTTGCTGTGGGATTCTTTTAGATAGTCTTTGTATTTCTCTTCGTGTTCAACTAATTTGGTTCCACACTTTATGCAGAACTTTTGATCTTTTTCTATTAGTTTGGCTCCACAGTTGAAACAGTAGTTCATGATTTATCCCCTCAAATATTATTTGGAATGATAATCTTTATATATTATTCCTACTTATTAAATGTAAGCTGTTTTTGATTGGTGGTGATATTATTATTCTTGAATGGTATGCTACATGGGTGAATCTTGCATTTCCTGTTTGCATATTTTTATTAGACTATTCTATGAAGGAATTGATTAGAGGTTTGGATGAAGATTTTGAGCATTATGGTTGGGAGGGGTATGGATTTAGATTAATGTTTTTTTTCATCCCAGTTAAAACATTAGCTTAAAGTATTTCTCATCTGGTTCCTCACCTATCTCTTCCAATGCAGCTTCCTTGAAGGAAATGTAGTCTTCATTTTCGCTGTCCATTTCGAGTAGCCTATTGGCAATTTTCAATGCCTCCTTATATTCTCTTTCCTTGTAGAATAGGTAACGGAGCTTAATGTAGAGGTAATCTTCATTGTCTGGATCGTATTCCAAAAGGCGGTCGAGTATTTTTAAAACGACCCTATGGTCAAGCTTGCTTAGATAGTCATATCCGCCATCGAATATGTCATAGACCTTTACCAATCCATAGAGATACTTTTCCCTGTTTAGAGGGTCTACCCTAAGCAAGGTCATGTATGCTTTGAAGTAATTGTTAATTCCCTCTTTCTTATGTTCTTCAGCATATGATGGGTCTATGTAATCTATGTGAAGTCCTCTTCTATACTCAAGGCACTTGTCTAGCTTTTGTGCATATGCTTCTAGTGATTCCAGTTCTATATTGCACTTTGGGCATTCCTCTTTTTCTTGGTATAGTCTGTTGCATTGAGGGCAGATTTTTATTTCTGTTTCCATGATTTTAGTTTATTTTTATTTAGTATAAAAATTGCTATTTTATTTCTTTTCATTTTTCTTTAAAATTTTTACAACAGTTCCAAGATACTATTTTCATTTTAATCACTTTTTTTAATTTTTTCTAAGAAGTCTTCTCTATTCTTAATAGCTATTTTTGATATTTTCTTATACTTTTCCACTTCATCTATGTAATCAACCAGTTCAATGTTTTCAAATCCCATACTTCTGAGTTTTAAATCAGTTTCCACGAATTCAAATCTCTTATGCAATCCTTTAATTTTTGGAACTCTAATTTTAATTTTATCTCCATCAACATGATCTTTCAGATAAGTTAAATTGTTTAAAAATAAGTCATAATCTCCTCCGGTGTATAATTCATATCTGGTTTTGTTCATGTCTTTGCAATCTACGTAAAAATAGTCGATAAGGTCTATTACATCTTTTAATGATTCCAAATCAGTTGATAGAGATGTTTCTAGATAGAATTTCCATTTGGTTGATTTGTATTTTTTTATAAACTCTTTAATAAATTCGTGTTGCAGTAGAGGTTCTCCCCCTCCAAATGATACTCCTCCACCAGTTGATAGAAAATAAATATTGTCCCTTTTCAGCTCTTCATATAATTGATCTACAGTTATGGATTTTGGCTGGAGTGTTCCATCCCATGTGTTAGGATTAAGGCAATAAGCACATCTTAAAGGACATCCTGCAGAAATTACAAGTGAAGTAATTCCATCCCCATCTGTATATGTTCTAAGCCTGGATATTGATAGAATATTGATTTTAGGAGTCATCAAAATCCCCCTCCACCTCATCTACATCATAGAAAAATTTTCGAACGATGTTTTGTCCAAATCTATGAGAGTAATCATTTGGACCCCATCCGAAATGTTCAAAAAGTTCGCTATCCTCTTCTAAAATAACTTCCACTTCTTCAAAAGGTTTTGAAGGACCAAAATCTCCAAAGGGTACAAACAAGTCTCCACATGTTAATTCAGTTGGTTCCATCTCTTCTAAGGGTAATATTCCTTCCAGTTCTATTTTTTCACCATTTGCTTGTTTTTTATTCAGTTCATTTTCCAGATATTCAAGCTCGCTTTCACATTTAGGACATGTTCCTGAGCAGTCTCCTTCGAATGTGCATTCTTCAATGTTAAATTCTATGTTGTTTTTGAGAGCTATTTTTTGTCTGATCTCATTTAAGAGTTCACATTTGTCTCTTCCATTCATAATTTACCCCCTTATAATGAAGAATTTAAAAAAAGTAGTGAAATTAAAATAAGCAATAAACCTTTTCACCCCTTCTTAAAATAATATTTGTTTTTAAAAATTATAAATCTTTTTATAATTCCTTTGGTTAATTTATAATTTTTCATAAAAAACTTGTATTTTGTTTATAAATAGTTATATATAGTTTATTTTTTAATTAGAGACTTGTAATTATTCATTTTTTAAAAATATTTATATAACTCCTTTTATATAATTAATATCATACTAATTCATTGTTTTTGAGTTTAATAATTTAAATACTTCAGTTGGAGAAATTGTAAAATAAATTTTATGAAAAGTATAAAATAAAAATAGTGAAAAACATAAAATTTATATTATGAAAAGTATAAAATAAATTTGATGAAAAGTATAAAATTAAACCTATGAAAAGTATAAAAAAGTGATTAAGATGAAAAAATATTTACCAAGATACACTGACCAGGAACTAAGGGAATCTTTAGAGTATATGGGTGCAGTGGTCATAACTGGTCCAAAGTGGTGTGGTAAGACCACAACAGCAAAGCAACAATGTAACAGTTTAATAGAACTTCAACATCCTGTAAATGGGAAATCTTATTTAAAGCTTGCAGATACCAATCCCTTAGAACTCCTAAAAGGGGAAAAGCCATTGCTTATTGATGAATGGCAGATGGCACCAGAGCTATGGGATGCCGTAAGATATTTGGTGGATGAATCAGACGAAGAGGGGGCATATGTTTTAACAGGTTCAACAACAGTTGACGAAAGTAAAATCAAGCATTCAGGAGCAGGCAGAATAAAAAGAATAGTGATGCGGCCAATGAGTTTATATGAAAGCGGTGAATCCACAGGAGAAATTTCATTAATGGACTTATTTGATGATGAGAATTTAAACATTGACGGTTTAAAATCAAATCTTTCAATAACTGATTTGATATTTGCCGCTTGCAGAGGTGGATGGCCGGAATCTTTAAACAAGAAAACCAGAAAGCAGCAATTGTCAATCGTATCTGATTATATAGATATAATATGCAATAGTGATGTTTCAGAGGTGGATGGGGTTAAACGTAATCCTCAAAGGGTAAAAGCGATTCTGAAGTCATATGCCAGAAACATTTCAACATTGGCAACTAAAAAAACACTCATGAAAGATATTAGGACTGAATACGAGGATATTTCATTGCCTACCTATAATTCTTATCTCAATGCTCTTGAAAGATTGTATGTAATCCAAAACATTCCTGCATGGTCACCCAACATTCGTTCTGCAAACACAATCAGAAAATCCTACAAAAAGGAATTTATAGACCCATCAATAGCAGTGGCAAGCCTTAACCTGACACCTGAGAAATTATTGAAGGACTTTGAAACCTTTGGGTTCATATTCGAAAACCTGTGCATACGTGACTTGCTGGTTTACTCAAGTTCTCTTAATGGAGATATATTATATTACAATGACGATAGTGGTCTTGAAGCAGATTGCATAATATATTTAAGTGATGGAAGGTATGCATTGATTGAATTCAAGTTAGGAAACAGGGAAATTGATAAGGGAGCTGAAAACCTGCTTAAATTAAAGAAATTGATTAAAAAAAGTGTTGAAAATAAAAAGATTGACTTAGAGGAGCCAAGCTTTTTAGCTGTCATAACCGGTGGTGAAATGGCTTACACCAGGGCTGATGGAGTGAAAGTCATTCCGATTGGTTGTTTGAAGTAGCTTTATATTATTTTTTTTATTTATTAGTCTATTTTCTTTAGTTTGGAATTTGCCATCCTAATATAAAA
>NZ_CALDKF010000054.1 GCF_937898925.1 uncultured Methanobrevibacter sp. | reverse complement strand
TTGTAGATGAAATTGAAATGGACTGTTTAATCGTTATAGATGAAGAAAACAAGACTGCTAGATGCAAGCCAATTGCAGACATTAAGGAAGGAGACTTGATTGTTGTTGGTAGAGAAGGAGTGAAAATCACACCACCTCAAAGAGCAAGAGGTAAGCAAGGTGTATTTGAATTCATGAACAGTGAAGTTTCTTCTGAAAAGCCAATGATGAGCATCATCAATGATGTGGCTGGTGAGATTAAAAACATTAAGGAAAAGGGTGGAAAGATAGCTCTTGTCGGTGGACCAGCTATTGTTCACACAGGTTCTGCAGGTGTTGTAGCACAGCTCATAAAAGAAGGATTCATCGATGTTATTTTCGCAGGAAATGCATTGGCTACTCACGATATTGAATGTGATCAATTCGGCACTTCCCTTGGTGTAAATGTAAAAACCGGTGAAGTGGTTGCTCATGGTCATACTCACCATATGAGAGCAATCAACAGAATCAATAAATCCGGTTCAATCAAGGCAGCTGTTGAAGATGGAACCTTAAAAAGCGGTATAATGTATGAATGTGTCAAAAACGATGTGCCATTTGTATTGGCTGGTTCCATTCGTGATGACGGCCCACTTCCAGACGTAATTACTGATGTTATTGAATCACAAAAATTAATGCGTAAATATGCTCAGGAAGTCGATATGGTCATTATGATTTCAACTATGTTGCATTCCATTGCAACTGGTAACCTATTGCCTTCAAGAGTTAAAAGTATTTGTGTAGATATTAATCCATCTACCGTTACTAAACTTTCAGATAGAGGTAGTGCACAAGTTGTTGGTATTGTAACTGATGTAGGTGCATTCTTGCCAGTTTTATACAATGCATTACATGAATAAAAATTTTTATTCTTTTTTCTTTTTTTTAATTTTTAATTTTTAATTATTTTTAAACATTTTTAGAATTTTTAAAGTATTTTATTATTTTTCTAACGATTTTAATTATTTTTCAATTGGTGTCAATATGGATGAAAGAATTATAGATGTGGATGGAAATGAAATTATAATCTCTGTAGATGGTATTGATGATATGGAGATTGCAGATATAATCATCGAAGATGCAGAAGAGCTTGAAGGTGACCTTATAATTACTGCAAGATATCTAAATGTGGAATTTGGGGAAATTTATCCTGCAGAGATTGTTATTGAAGATGGTCTCTTTAAGGAGGTCATTCCAATCATCACCGATGATGAGGACGACCTTGACTTGGATTATGATGGCATTTTAATCCCTGGATTCATTGATTCCCATATTCATATTGAAAGTTCAAAATTATCCCCTTCCAATTTCGCTAAAGCTGTATTGCCTTATGGAACCACCTCTGTCGTGGCGGATCCTCATGAAATTGCAAATGTTTTAGGAATTGATGGCATTGATTGGATGGTTGAAGATGGAAAAAAAGCACCATTTGATTTTTATTTTGCTGTTCCATCATGTGTTCCCGCTACAAGTTTAGAAAGCTCTGGAGCAGCACTTACAAGTTCTGATATTGAAGGATTGTTGAAACGTGATGAAATGGTTGCTCTTGGGGAAATGATGGATGTCCCAGGAGTTCTAGCGGAAGATGAAGAAGCTTTAAGGAAAATAGAAGCAGCTCATAAATTAGGGAAACCTATTGACGGTCACTCTCCATTATTGTCTGGTGAAGATTTGGAAAAATACACATCTTATGGCATATCAACTGACCATGAATGCACTAGCTTTGAAGAAGCTATTGAAAAGTCAAATTTAGGTATGGAAATCATGGTTCGTGAAGGGTCATCTGCAAAGGATATGGATGCTCTTTTGAATTATGATGATCGGTTGAATTACTTGATTGAAGAGGAAATGGCTGGAAGAGCTGTTGTGGAAACCATTGATGATGCTATGGGTGTTTCACCATTCGGACTTTTAGTATGTGATGACATTGATGCAGAAGACTTGTCTAAAGGGCATTTGGATAATGTGATTAAAAAAGCCATTTCATTAAATATCAATCCTAAGGAAGCTATTAAAATGGCTACATTTAATCCTGCAGAGCATTATGGTTTGAATTGTGGTGCGATTGAGACAGGTAGAATTGCAAATTTCTCATTGGTTGATGACTTAAGAAACTTGAACGTAAGTAAAGTTTGGGTTCATGGAGAGCTTGTGGTTGATGATGGTGAAGTGCTGTTTGAAACAGAAGAGATTGGATCTAAGGATAGCATTGTTTTGGATGAAGTAAAAGCTGAAGATTTCGATGCTAAAATGGAAATGGCTTGGACCAATTCATTGATGGATGAGACAACCAATGTCTTTGCAATCAAGGCTTTTGACAATAGCTTGATTACAGAAAAATCTGAAGAAACATTGATTGTTAGAGATGGTGTCATCCAACCGGATTTAAAAAAGGATGTTGTTAAGATTGCTGTTGTAAATAGATACGGTGAAAACAATATAACTAATGGTTTCATTAAAGGATTCAATCTTAAAAAAGGAGCTTTTGGCGCATCAGTGGCACATGATTCCCATAATATTTTAGTTATAGGAACAAATAGTGAAGACATGGCTAAAGTGGTTAACATTATCAAAGAGCGCCAAGGCGGACTTGTTGCTTACTCATCTGAAGAGGATATCTGTGAAGTTTTAGAGCTTCCAATAGCAGGGTTAATGTCCAATAGGGATATTGATTATGTTGCAGAAAAACATAGAAAGCTACGTGTAGCGGTAAGTAAATTAGGATGTAATCTAACATCTCCATTTACAACATTGTCCTTTATGGCATTGATTACTATTCCTCATTTTAAAATAAGTGATCAAGGATTGTTTGATGCAGATAAGCTTAAATTCATTGATTTAATACATAATTTTTAAATTGATTATTTTAATCAATTTATTTCATTAATTTATTTTTTTTTTAAATTTCAAATCCTTGATTTATCAAATCTTCCTTTAATATTTGAATGGATTCTTTTTCCTTTTCATTTCCCACTCTTTTAATGACTCTTTCTGATTCCAAAAATCTTTCAAGGAAATATTTTTGTGTTTCCTCATCAACGATATTTATTCGGGAATAATTCACCAATGCTTCAATTAATGCATGTATTGCCCTATTCATTGGTTTAACGCATTTGTTTTTTATATTAAGTTCAACCACTTCTGACTTGATGAAATTGACGTCACTTGATTTGATGTCATCTTCTCTTAAAGCCTCTTTTATGCTTTTCACTTCACATATAAAATAAGCGTCAGCATCAGTTAAATATGTGAGTTCATCATTTTTGGTTTTATTAGGGATTCTAGTTAGATATTCGTCAGGAATTGTATTTGTTGTTGAAAGGGTAAACATTAATGGATCATTTGTGATATTTACAATAAATTCTCCTTTCTCTTTAATGTTTTTAATGGTGTTTCCACCTTCAAAAATTCTTAAAAAAACCTCATTGTCTTCCAAGACTCTTAATCCAAAAGGTGCCGCATTTGAGTTTCCATCCTTATCCACTGTAGTGATGATAACTTCATATTGCTGGTCTTTATACATGCCTATTTTAGTTAAATTAGTTTCCATTTTTTACCTCTTTTAGCTATTAAACCCTAAATTCCAAATATTAAAGTTGCTTATATTTATTTTATAATTTCTTATATAAACTTTTTATAGTATTAATAATAAATTTATATAATAATATATTAACTAAATGTAATTAATACACATAATTAATTTACACATATTTGAAAGTAAATTTTCAAGTAAATTTTATAAATTATTTCTCAACTAATAGAGGGGATTAAATGAAATATCAGATGTATTATGAAATGATGGAACAACCAGAAGCTTTAAGAAGGACTTTTGCTTCTGAATTGGATAATATGGCTAATATTTCTAAATTAGCCGAATCTGTTGATACTATCTATTTAATTGGTTGTGGAAGTTCCATTTCCACTTGTTATTCTATTAGAGATGCATTGGCATCTGTATCTGATTTAAGAATCGAAGTTTTCACAGGTTATGAATTTGTTTATAACAAAAAATTAAATGATGGTGAAAATTCCTTATTCATAGCTACTTCCCAGTCTGGTGAGACTGCAGATACTTTAGCTGCTTTAAGAAGGGCTAATGAATTTAATATTGACACTGTTTCAATTTCAAATGAACCTGAAAGTTCTATGATTAAGGAAGCCAAATATCCTGTCATTACATTAGGAAATACTGAAACAGCTATTCTTGGTACTAAAACTTATATCACCCAATTAGCATGTCTTTATCAAATCCTATTTGCTGCTTCCGGATATGAAGAAGCTGATGAGATATTGAATCAATTGGCAGTTATGCCTGATTTGATTGAAGAGCTATTGGAAAGCACAGAAGAAGAGAATAAGAAACTTGCTGAAGAGCTTAAGGATGAAGAGGGTTTCTATTGCTTAGGAAGTGGAGTTAACTTTGGTCTTGCATATAAATTGGCTATGACAATGTTGATGGAAGGTGCTATCAAGCATGCTTGTCCGCTTTACTCTGCAGAATTCAGACACGGTTTGATTGAAAGGGCTGAAAAGGATGTTCCTTTGATCTTCTTGGATGCTGATTTGGAAAGTGATGAATTAACTAAAATAGCTATCAATTTCTCTCAAAACAAATTGGAAGCTAAAACAATTATTTATAACTTAAAGGATTATGCAGATATTAATCCATTGCTTGCACCATTTGTACTTGTAATACCTTTAGAATGGTTTGTTTACTATTTGGCACACTTCAATGGTGAAGATCCTGGAAGTACAAGACATATTGGTAAAGTAAGGTATGAATAATCTTTTAATCTTTGATAAATGAATAATTCATTTATCTTTTTTATTTTTATAATTTTCAATTTTTTATTTTAATTTATTAATTTTTAATTTATTAATTTTTAATTTATTAATTTTTAATTTTTTATTTCATTTTTGTGATTATTTTGATAATAATTTTTTATTTTAATATTTTTTAAAAAACTTATAACGTGATTTTATGGATTTTTATATAGTGAATGGTGGCCCAAGAAAGAAATTTAATACTGCCCAATTATTGGAAAAGGCAAGTGAAGGCATTGTTGATGAATTAAAAAAGAGTCATGATGAAGAGGACATAAACATTCATAATGTTCATCTTTATGACTTGGATTTCAAAGGATGCAAATCATGTTTCCATTGTAAGAAAATCGGTGGAAAGTATTATGCGCAATGCCCTATCAAGGATGACTTAAGGGAATTGCTTCCTAAAATGAAGGATTCTGATGGGATCATATTTGGAAGTCCTGTTTACTTTGGTGAGATAACTGGGGAGCTCAGATCATTTTTTGAAAGGTTTTTATTCTCTTCATTCGTTTACGGTGGAGAGTCCAATGCTCCTAAAAGAATGCCTATTGGAATGATTTACACTATGAATGTTACTGAGGACATATGCGCTCCGCTTTATGGCAGCACATTTGATCTTTTAGAAAGCAATCTTGAAAATGTTTACTCTAACCCACATTCATTAAAGGTTTATGACACTTATCAGTTTACAGATTATTCAAAGTATGAGAACTATGCATTTGACCCTGAATTGAAAGCTAAAAGGAAAGAGGAACACTTCCACATTGACTTAAAAGATGCTTATGATTTAGGTGTAAAAATAGCTCAAGACAGTTTGAAAATTTAATTTTCAACTTCTTCTTTTTCTTTTTTTTTAAAATTTATTTTTTTTATTTTATTATAATAATACGTAGTAAAAGTAGTTTAAATGTTTAAATTGTTAAAAATGGTTTTAAAATAGTTTAAAATTAGTAAAAAATATAAAAAAATAGTAAAAAAATAAAATAAAATTTTATTAAAAAAATTAAAGAATAATTAGTTTACTTATTCTTTGTCGATAGCTAATGCAATATCATCTGCTTTTACAGTTTGTCTTTTTGCAATTTTAGCGTATTCAATTGCTTTTTTAGCTACTGCTGCTGCGTCAGCTTCTAAGTATTCTACTAATGCAACTACAGCTGCGTCACTTACTCTTTCAGCACCAGCATCTTTAATAATCCTATTTACAGGAGCTTTAGGAATTGCCATAATTTTCACCTCCGTTATAATAGTATAGTAATATTATATCATTACTTAGTATTAAACCTTTTCCTTTTTTCACTCATATTTTCTTAAATTCTCATATCTATATTGTCAATACTTATTTTTCAAATATACTTGAATTTTTAATTTATTTTATAAAAACAGTTATTAATTTATAATATTTTAAAATTTGAGAAATTTTTATAAAAATTAGCATTGAAAATTGAATAAAAAAATGGAGGAAATTAAAAAATATTTTTGCAAGAAGATCTTGCAAAAATTAAAAAAGGTTAGGTGTTTAATTTTGTGTTTTATGTTAATTTAAAAAAATTAAAAAGATAAAAATTAATTTTATTCAAAAATTAATTTAATCTTTTTAAAGGTTGAGATAAATATTTGAAATAATTTATTAAATAAATTTATTCGATGTCGATTTTAGTTTTAGGAACTATTCTTTTTGGGATTGTTACGAATAATGTTCCATTGTTGTGTTTTGCAGTAATTTCTTCTTTGACAATGTCTTCAGTTAAAGTAACGGTTCTGTCTGCTTCACCAACTTTGATGCCGGAAACAATTAAAGTTGCTGGATCTTCTTCGCTGCTTTCAATGTTTTTCATGATGTTTTCAAAGCAAGCTTTGATGGTTACAGAGTTGTTAGTTGCTTCAATGGAGATGTCTTCTTTTTCGATACCTGCTAAGTAAGCTTGTAAGTAGTAGAAATCTTTGTTTTCTGCTAAGTCAATGCTGATATTTCCAGTTGCAACGGTGTCTTTGTAGACTTGGTATCTGGTATCGAAATTCTTTTGAAGAGCTTTCATTGCAATGATGGTGTCATCGATAGTTTTACTAAGGTTTTCACCAACTTTTCCTGCAACATCTTTACTTTTGTTTAAGGTTTCATCGAATTTTTCTTTGTTAGCTTCAGTTCTTGCTTCAGCTTTAGTTTTGAAGTCTTCTCTGAATTTTTCTGCTTTTTCTTTCAATTCGTCAGATTTGGAAGTTTCCACTTCAACGTCAACTTCTTCAAATTCTACTTCAATGTCTTCTTTTACATCTTCAGGCATTTTAATATCTCCTTTACATTATTTTTAAAATTCATAAAATTTGTACCTATGTTTTATAGATAAAAATTTTTATAAATTATAAACATGATCTATAAATTTTATAAAATTTTTTATAAAACTTAGTGTACATTTATTTCTAATGTATACTATATAACTCATATCTTATAAATATTTCTATGAATTGTATACATTTTAATTATTTAGTATACAAAATTCTTAATTTTTTTAAGATTTTTCTCAAATTTTTCGGAGATTTTAAAAATTTAGAATTTTTTAGTATACTTTTTATTCACAATGTATACTAGTAATTCATCATTTATAAACTTTTCTATTTTAGTAATAAAAAGTTACTAAAAGTTTTGATGAAAATAGAGGATATTAGAAAAATTATTTTTTAAAAATAGTAAAAATAGTAACATTAGTTAAAAAAATAAGAAAGTAAAAGAATTAAAAAAAGAATCATGAAAAATTACTTAAGTTAAATCAAAGTAATTTTCATCATCTTCATATTCCTCTTCTTCTTCAACTCTTTCTCTTTTTTCAACTTTCATGATTAAATCGATAATCTCGTCAATACCTTCTCCTTCAGCAGCTGAGATAAGCAATGGATCTTCACATTTGTCAATGTACTGTTGTACGTAATCATGTCTTATTCCATCATACTCAGCAATATCCATCTTATTGAATAAGTAGATGATAGGAGCATCAAATACATTTTGAATCTCTTCTAGAAGATTGTATTGATTTTCAAGAAGGTATCCGCAGGTTTCAGATCCATCAAAAATAAATAATATTGCATCTGCCAAGTGTTCAAGAGCTACCATAGCATTCAATTCAATATCATTCATGTCTCCAATAGGCCTATCCAATAAACCGGGAGTGTCAATGATTTGGTAATGCTGCCATTTTTTCTCAAAGTGTCCGATTTGAATACCTTTTGTGGTAAATGGATAGTTAGCCACTTGTGGCTCAGCATCAGTGATGTGAGTAAGCAATGTTGATTTACCTACATTTGGAAAACCTGCAATTACAATGCTTATTGCATCAAAGTCAACGGTAGGCATGTTTCTCAATGATTGTTTTGCAAAGTCAAGGAAATCAAGGTCCTTTTCAATCTTATGAACAACTGAAGAGATTCTTCCATAAGCCTGTTTTCTAAGGCCAGTTGCCCTTTCAGAGGATGATTTTCTTATTTTTGCACCGTATTCCTTTTCGAGCTGTGTAATAATACCATAAGCCCAATTAAGTGCACCTAATGCTTGCTTGAAATCATCCACACCTACAGTGATGTCTATATAATCTTGATAAAATTCAGGCAATTCTTCGATTTCAGGGGTACGATCCAAAATCATTTTAAGTCTGTCTTTAATGACTTGGCAAGCAGTGATTACTCTTGTTTCTTCGATACGTTTGCCCTTTAAGTGTTTAGGCATTTTTTCTCCTCTTCTCAAATCCGCTGCCTTCTTACCTCTTCTGAAACCTTTATCTAATAATTCATCTGGAGTTGGAATAGTTGGTAACATCATTTTTTATCACCATGTAATCATAATAATTTAATTTTTGTAATTTTTAGTAATTTTTGTAAATATAATTTTTTTAATAATTCTAATAATTTAATTCTAATAATTTAATTCTAATAATTTAATTCTAATAATCTAATTTAATTAATCTTATTTTAATAGTTCTAATAAGTATAATTCTATTGTTTAAGTTAATACTTTTATAAAAAGCTTTATTTAAATATTTGCCCTTGGAATTTGTATACTTTTGTATTTTCATCCAACCATGCATCTGGTCTAAGTCCTGCCTTCATGCAAGTGTGAGACAAGAACTCTTCCTTATCCATATTGTGTTCTGGAGCAACTTGTGGCAAGAGCAATCCTCTATAGAATCCACGTTCAACAATCAACCCATCTTCACCAATTGTAAGGTTGTCTAAGTAATCGATTGGCTTTTCAACTTCAATGATTTGTGGCTTGGTCAAAACAGTAATCTCATAATCAAGTGAATCCAATTCACTTTCATTAACACTTGGGAAACGTGGATCTCTCATTGCTGCTGAAATTGCTGAATCAATGACTGCATCAATCAATGGGTAAACAGGTTCAGGGTAACCGATGCATCCCCTGAGATTATTGTGTTTGTTCAATGTGACAAACACACCAAGTTCATCATGCATATAGTCAGGACAATCTGAAGGTGTGTCAATTTTTCTATTTTCCTTAACATATGTTTCAATAGCATTTTTTGCTACACTTAACAAATATTTTCCATCATCTTCACTTAACATGTTTTCACCTTCAAATTTTTTAAAATGTTTTTTAAAATTTTATGTAAATTTTTTAGAAATTTATCTAAAATATCATTTTTAGACTACTTCATCTACATATTCATTTATCAATTTGTTTACTATTTATTATCAATCGTTTATTTTGAACGTAGCTTCAATTAAATTGATGGTATGATGAAATTAGTATAAAATTAATTTTTATAAATATTAGTTGCTTCCACCTACCATTGCATTCAAAATTCTGGTATGTGGTCCACCATCACCGACTGGTGCAGTTTGTCCACCTTTACCACAGTAACCTACACTAAGCTTGAAATCTGAACCTATTCCATCAACACCTTTAAGTGTCTCAAGAATGTTTCCGGATAATGACACATCACGGAAGTGATCTTTAAGTTCGCCATTTTCAATCTTGTATGCTTCAGTTGCATTGAATTGGAAAATTCCTTTACCTGTATCAACTTGTCCACCTCTTGAACCCTTAAGGTAAATTCCATCCTTGATGTCTTCAGTAAGTTCCTCGAAACTTAAGTCACCTGGCTCAAGGAAAGTGTTACTCATTCTGACAATAGGTTGGTCACTGACTGATGACCTTGCATTTCCAGTAAGTGGGATTCCTAATTTGCCTGCACTTTCTCTTGATGTGAGGAATGATACAAGCTCACCATTTTTAACGATTTGGTTCTTTCTGGTTTTGACTCCCTCAACGTCATATGGGTAATACCCGAATCCATCCTTGTAGCTTGAATCGTCATAAATATTTACAATGTCAGTTCCAATTTTCTTGTTCATTTGATCATGCAATATGGAATCGTCTTGAAGGACAAGATCTGCCTCAACAGCATGCCCTACAGCTTCGTGAATGAACACTCCTGTAAGGTTGTTGTCAGCTACAATTGTAAAGCGTCCTGATGGAGCAGGTTTTGCATCCAATAGCTCGGTTGCTTTTTCCCCAATCTTTCTTCCAAAGGATTCAATGTCTGCATCCTGCAATATTTCAAACCCTTTCACACCACCTAAACTGCCATGGTTGAATTGGATGAGTTCTCCATTTGAAGCAACGGCATTAAGTGCAAGTGCCACTCTTGAGCTGTCTACAAGGATTTCACTTCCTTCACTGCTGACAAAAGCGGTTTGGCTTTCACCGTCTGAATAGCTGACAGTTGTGCTCACTACCTTTCCAACATTGCTTGCCTTGTTTGCTTCCTGAATCAATTCCTTCTTATCTTCAATGGTCACGTCACTTACAGAAATTTTTCTATCGGTCTTTACATTATCCTCTACAATTTCACATTCTGCAAGTTCAATGTCTCCGGTGAGTGAGTTTGAAATTTTGATAGCCTTTTCACTTATATCTTCCAATTTGGAAAAGTCGTTTGTAGAAGCGAATCCCCATGCTCCATTATTCAATACTCTTATTCTTGCAACAGTGGAAAGGCCTGTGTTGATTTCCTGAATTTGATTGTCTTTCATGATTATGCTTGTATTGTTTCCTTTTCCTGCTCTAATGTCTGCATAATCGACCTTATCATCAATTTTAGTTAATATTTTTTTAAATAAGTCTATATGTTCTTCCATTTTAAGACTCCTTTTTGTATTTTTAATGTTTTTTATTTTTTTTATAGTTTAATTTTTTTTAAAGTTTAATCATTATTATTTTATTGTTTTTAATAAATATAACTATTCATAATATGATTATATTATAAAAAATTATAAATAAAATTTAAAAGATATAATTATTCATGACTAAACATGAACTAAAGGTTAAGCCTATTGAGAATGGTACTGTAATTGACCATATTCCTGCCAATAAGGCACTTCAAGTATTGAAAATATTAGGTCTTCCGAAGGAAGGAACAAATGTAACACTTGCTATGAACGTTTCTTCAAAATTGGGCTATAAGGATATTGTGAAGTTTGAAAACAGGGAGTTGGAGCATACTGAAATAGATAAGATTTCCTTAATAGCTCCTGATGCAACCATTAACATTATACGCGATTATGAAATTGTTGCAAAGGACCAAGTTAGAATGGTAAAGGAATTGAATGGAATTGTAAAATGCACCAATCCTAAATGTATTTCAAACACTGAAGAACCTATTGAAAGCAAGTTTTATCTTGTTGAATCAGATCCAATTACAGTAAGATGCCATTATTGTGAAAGATTGGTTCAAGCAAATGAGATTTATAATCAATTTGAATAATAATGATTAATAGTTTTCAATGGTCTTTATTAGTTTTAATGATGATTCTATTAGTTTTTAGTGATGATTTATTTTAATTATTTTGTTCTATTTTTTTTAATTTAGTTGGTGTTGTATATGTGGGAAATGCTTTGGCCTATATTATTGATTTTATTGTCAAATACAGTTTATAATATTTGTACTAAATCAACACCAGGTAATGTTAATGCCTTTGGGGCATTGATGATAACATATGCTGTAGCAACTATTTTCACTGCCGTTATTTTTGTTTTTCTTGTCAAACCTGAAAATGTTTTTATTGAATTGTCTCATGTAAACTGGACTTCAGTTGTTTTAGGAATGGTTATTGTAGGGTTGGAATTAGGTTATATCTTCGCATATCGTGCAGGCTGGAAAGTAAGTTCTGCATCACTTGTTGCTAATATTGGTTTGGCAATTGTTCTGATATTTGTTGGTGCTCTTTTATATGGTGAGAATATTACATTAAAGCAGGTAATGGGTATTTTAATTTGTTGTGTTGGCTTATTCTTAATTAATATGGGTTAATAAAGAATAAATCCGCAGCTATTTTATTAAAAATAAAAAAATAAAAAATAAATTGATTTTTATTTTATTTTATTTATTTACTATTTTTATTATTAATTAAAGAAGTTAAATAACTTCTTCAATTAAGTGATTAGCTAATCTTAAAGCTAATGCTAAAATCAATAAGATTGGTGGTTTTCCAGGAGACATTGGAATTACACTTGCATCTCCTACATACAAACCATCTATTTCTGTTTTTAGGTTATTGTCAACTACATCTCCAATAGCTGCAGTTCCTCCAGGGTGTGCACCTCTAAATATTGTTGAAGTCATTGTTGTTGGATCAACACCTGCCTTTTCAAGTATGGAACCTGCTGCAGCACAGCCTTGAGCCAATCTTCTAATGTCATCAATTGTATTGAACTTGAATACGTTTCCATCCTCATCGACGGTACCTACCATATCATCTTCAACTTTAACCATAATGCTTAATATATCCTTATCTTCAACCTCAGGGTTTGATTCCTTAATGTATTTTGCGATAAATGATGAGAAATGAGGTGCAAGAATGTATTCTTTTCCTATTGCAAGCCCATTCATTTGAACTTCGCTATTGAAGTTAATGTCCTTCAAATATCCTCCAACACTTACAAATGGGTCAAAGAAGAGCTTGTTTCCAGCATCAATTCCTGATTTTTGAAGGATTACTGCACTGTCAACCGCTCCTGCACAAAGGATTACCAAATCAGAATCAATGGTTTGTGATATGTTGTCCTTAATGTATTCAACACCAGTTATTTTCTTATCAGAGAAGATTACTTTTGTGACTTCAGCATCTGTAATGAGTTCTGCACCATTTTCGATTGCTATGTCAACAAAGTCCTTTCCACTCCATTTTGCATCTCTTGGGCAGCCGAATGAACATTTTCCACATGGTTTGCAGTCGTCATCCCTTATGAATTTAGGCATTCTTATTGCTTCAAATCCTAATTCATTTGCACAGTCTATAAAGAGTTGTGTTCCCTTGCCGATATGTTCATCATCCATTTGATGAATTCCAACCAATTCTTCAATCTTGTCATATTCTGCAGATATGTCTATGCCAAGTTCCTTGAATTCATTTTCAAGTAATCTTACACCATTTCCTGCAGCTACGATAGTGGATCCTCCAATACAAGTGGTCTTCAATAAGTCGATACTGTTTGTATTTTTCAAACGCTTATCGTAGTATTTCATGTCATAATATTCAAATGAATCCTTGCTTTTTATGTATGGTCCTCTTTCTATAATGGTAACTGGAATGTTTGCCTTTGCAAGTTCCATAGCTATTAATGAACCTCCAGCACCTGTACCTATAACTATAACCATTTTTTATCTCCGTTGTTTTTTTTATTAAATATATTTGTTTTATCATTTAATTAATATTTTATTAAATTTTAAAACAGTTTAATCCCTTCACATTAATATTTATTTTTATACTATAAATACTTAACAATTGTTATACTTTTATAAATGATTTTTTTAAGATTTTAAAAATAGAAAAAATAGTAAAAATAGTAAAAATAGTAAAAATAGTAAAAAATAGAAAAAAGAAAGAATAATAAAAATTATTCTTTTTAATAATTTTTTTAATTTTAAATCATGCTTAAGATACAAAGATTTCAATGAATTTAGCATAAGCTGGTCTTGTGATGAATACACCAATTAAAACCCCTATGATTGTAGTGAATGCGAAACCTGCGATGGTACCGATACCACTGCTTCCTCTTGCAAATCCAACATATGCAAGTGGCAACATAGCAGCTATCAATGTTCCTGCAGATGCGAAGATAATGAACAATGCATTTTTAACATTCATTTGGGTTCTGGTTCTTCTGTGTCTTGTGTTTTCATCATCGTGGTGCAATACCTCATCTGTAATGATGATCTGGTCGTCTACCCCAGTACCTACAGATGCGATTAAACCAGCGATTGCTGCAAGGTCTATATTCCAATGGATAATGGAAGCAACACCTAAGATAATTATTATCTCAGAAATTGTTGTGATTAAAATTGGAATTGCCAAGAATGCTCTTCTGTATCTTATGTATACAACCAATGCAATACCAAGTATAGCTAATAATCCTGCAATCAATGCACCTTGTGCAAATTGCTGACCTAATTCCGGTGAAACTGTATTGGAACCGATAGTGTGGATTTTTACAGGAAGAGATCCGGTTTTTAAAACAGTGAATACTGTATTGGATTCTTCTTTTGCAGTTTCAACATCTGCTGCACTACCTGTTACTTCAACTTCGGCTACAGGCTCTCCACCTGCTAATTCTCCAGAGAGTTGTGGAGGATGCTCATCAATTTGCTTTCCATCCAGATACATCACTACTTCATGCCCGCCTTTTCCTTTAGCAAGCTCTGCAAAGTTCTTAGCACCTTCTGTTGTCAATGTAAATGGCACATGCCATTCTCCACTATCTCCAACAACAGGGGACTCAACTGATGCCACATCACTACCTGTAAGGACGGTTACATTATCTATCTTAGCTTCAAAGATACCTGGATTTCCAATCAGCCGCTCTACCTCTTCTGGTGTCTTTCCAGCCATTTCAACTATAACCATCTGGTCTCCGCTGGACCTTACCTTTACATCACTTACACCATAAAGGTTAAGCCTTTTGTCTAAAACGGAAGTTACAACTTTCATTGTACTCTCATTTACCGGATGTTCCAATTGCAATTGAATGGAAGATCCACCTTTCAAGTCAAGACCTTGCTCTACACCTAAAAGAGCAATGCTTCCAATACTGATCAATAGGAATAATAAGAGGATAATTACTTGCCTATCTTTAAAGAATTTAGATAAATCGCTTGCCATAATTATTTGCCTCCTTTTCCTTTTTGCTTTTTAGCTTTACGTTTATTGCCTTTAGCTTTTTGTTTTTTATTGGATTTCTTATTTGAAGATTTTTTGGATTTTGGAATATCTTCTGCAACTTCTTCCATATTGTCTATTTTTTCCAATTCCTCTTGGATTTTAGTCATCACTTCATCATCTTCAACTTCAGTTTTCCTCTTAAGCTTATCCTTAAGACTTAATTTTTTATCTGAAGTCTCTTCTTTGGATTTAGCAGATTTGCTTTTGCTTGAAGAGGAACCTACATTGTATTTCTCTTGTTTTTTAGATTGTCTCCAATCGATGTAAGTCTTAAGAATTCCTAAGTTCATTAACCAAGTGGAAAGAATATCTCCAATCAATCCGATTACTAAAACTGCAGAAATATTACTTAATGTAGTTGCTTCAGGCATGAGGATCTTGGTTACCACGAATAGGATTCCCATTGCAGCTATTGCTGCAAAGGACATGGTTAAACCGGTATACATAGCATTTTTAGCCCTTTCTTCTACAGTTCCTTCTCTTCTTTTCAAAAGTCTGGTTGTAAGAAGAATATCTGTATCTACACTGTACCCAATAAGCATTAGCAATGCACCTACAGATGCAATTGACAATGGAATCTTGAATATTGACATTCCTCCAAGCGCAATGAGTATATCACACAAAGCTGCGAGGATAATTGCAACGGATGGTACAGGTTCTCTAAATACAACAAACACGGTAATTGCCATAAACAGGAATGCAAAAATCATAGCAACATAAATTTGACCCATAGCTTCTTCACTTAATACTGGACCAATTTCATTATAGCTGATTACCTTTGCTTTTCCATTTATGGCACTTGTAAATGTACTTGAATTGATATTGTTTTCCAATTCCACAGTAACCTTATTGTTTCCATTATTTGTGACTTTTATATTGTTGGTGTTCAATTTGGCATCAAGTGTGTCTTCCAATTCACTTGGAGTTACAGAACCTAATAGCTGTAATTCCGCTTGTGAACCTCCTTTTAAGTCAACACCTTGTTCTAAGCCGTGAAAACCTATAAGAACTAATGATAAAAGTGCAAGAATAATAGGAATCGCAATTAAGATCTTGTGGTTTTCCATCATTTTCTCTAACATTTTTCTTTTGCACCTATTAAACTTAATTTCTTAATATGTGATAATTATATAAAAATTATAATTAATTATTATATTAAAATTATACATTAATAATTTTCTTGTTTATATTATTAAATAGTTTGCTTAATTAATATTTCAATAATCGATTTGAATTGGAAAATTGATATGAAATTGTAAAAAAGAGCACATTTATTCCAATATTCGATTTGAATTGGAAAATTGAAAAAATTATTTAAAAGAGTAAAAAGTTTAAATCAGTATAAAAATTAAGATAAGTAAAAAAAGTAAAAAGATAGATTTAGTACAATGCTAAATCTAAAGTCACAAATAAGCTGTCAGTATCTCTTTGGAGTTGAGCAAGACTTTTGTCTTTAGTCTTTACGCTGAATTGCTGAACTACCCTTGCACCTCTTGCCCTGACTTTCATTTCCATTTTTTCTAAAGCGGATTCTCCATCAGAAGTGCTTGTTGTGGTAAACAATACGATATCTTTTCCACGTAAGTCGCATCTGTCAATCAATGTAATGATTGCAGGAGTTGGATTGTTTGCCCAAGTAGGTGTGCCTATGTAAATTGTATCATATTCTTCTAAATCAAGAGTTGGAGGGTAGATTTCTGTTTTGCTTTCTCTAAATGCGTCAATGGTAGAGCTAAATCTATTCATGATTCCGTCACGCTTTTTCATATCCTTGATTTGACAGATATCACACCTTAAATTGACTGCAAGTGTTTCTGCAACTACCTTTGTTTTTCCTCCATCTGAATAGTATAAAATTATTCTTTCCATAGTTTTTCCTCTTGAACTATTTTTTAAAAATAATCTATTTAAATATTTGCATGATTGTCAAATATTCAAATTCAGACTATTTTCAAGTTTTTATAAATTATTATGGGTGCATTCCAAAGAAGTCCAAACCGGTTTTTTCATCAAATCCGCACATGATGTTCATGTTGTGAACAGCTTGTCCAGATGCTCCTTTAACTAAGTTGTCAATCGCTGAAATGATGACCAATCTGCCGGTTTCATCTATTTCAAAGCAACCGATTTGAGCATAGTTTGATCCTCTTACACTGCTTAAGCGTGGAATTTCTCCATCTTCCAATATTTGGATGAATGGTTCTCCTTTATAGGTTTCCTTATAGATGTCCAATACCTCTTCACTAGTGACATCTGCTCCATCAACTAAGAAACAATGGTTAGTTGTAAGTATTCCTCTGATTACTGGCACCAAATGAGGGGTGAATGATACTTTGACATCTGAAAATGCACCAAGTTCCTGTTGAATCTCTGGCATATGTCTATGTTGGGTTACTTTATAAGGATTTACATTGTCTCCAATGTTTGGATAATGGGTTGTTGCAGCAGGATTTACTCCAGCACCGCTTACTCCAGTTTTGGAATCGAAAATCATTCTATCTGCAAGTTTTGCTTTAGACAATGGGTATCCGGATAGGATAGCGCCAGTTACAAAACATCCAGGGTTAGCAAGCAATGTTGCATTTTTGATTTCTTCTCTGTGGATTTCAGGAAGTCCGAAAACCCCTTTCAAGTCAGAAGTATGTTCAATTCCATACCATTTTTCATAAACGTCAATGTCATTGAATCTGTAATCTCCACTTAGGTCAATGACTTTAGCTCCAGTATCGAGTAAATCTGGCACGATTTTCATTGAAGCTCCATGTGGAGTTGCTGTAAATATGATGTCTGCATCCAATTCGCTTGGCTTTTTGTTTCTAAATACTAAATCAGTTCCTCTAATATGTGGGTGAACTTTATGGGCCGGAGTTCCTTCAAACTGTCTTGAAGTAATATCCACTATTTCAACTTCTGGATGAGCAGAAAGAAGTCTAATCAATTCTCCTCCAGTATATCCGCTTCCACCTACAATTGCTACACTTACCATTTTCACACCTTGATTTTGTTGTTTTTTGTTGTTTTAAGTAATTATCAAATTAATATTTTTTTAAAATTTTTATTAGTTTTTAATTATTTTTTTTATTATCAGTCATCGTTGATTACATTGCTGCAATCCAAGTTTTTCTCTTCCAATTCAGAGTGCTTGATTCTATTGATTATCTTACAGGTACTGTCGAGATCTCCTGTTCTGTACTCTTTAACCCTTTTAGCTACAGCTTTGATTCCTCTTTTATCCAGTTGTTCCTGAAGCTTTGCAATGTCATGATTTTGGTCAGAACCGATAGCTATTATGTCCGGCTTGATTTCCTCTACAATCTTGAACATATCTCCATCATAACCAATATATGCTTCATCAACGGGCTTGAGGTATTTGATCATTTCTAATCTTTGATTTTCATCAATAACAGGAATTCTCTTTTTCTTCTTAACAGTTGAATCTCTTGCTATTACAACTACAAGGACTGCATCTTCTCCACCTAATTCCTTTGCTTTTTCAAGATACAATCCATGCCCTGGATGCAATAAGTCAAATGCTCCTGTTGCCATTACTTTCATATTTTGTCTCCATTTTAAAATATAATATTTTATAAGAATAAAAATTTTTTAGTTATTTCTTTTAATTTTATAATTTAATCCTAATTTTTAGATCTATTTTATATCTTGGTATTCCAAAGCATCAACAAGATTTATTTTGTCTTTGTATAATGCAGAACCGATTACAACTCCCTTTGCACCAGTTGTTTGGAGTTGCTTTAAGTCATCCAAGCTTGTAACGCCTCCAGAGTATACAACTGGAATGTCTACAGAGTTTACAAGGTCTATGACAGGATCCACATAGAATCCACCAAGCAATCCTTCCACATCAACATTTGTAAACAATATGCTTCCTGCACCAAGATCTTGGAATTCTTTGCTTATTTCAGTTGCAGACTTGTCAATCTTTTCTTGCCAACCTTTTATGACAACCTTATTGTCTTTGCTGTCAAGGGAAATCATTACCCTTTCGCTGCCATATTCATCAGAGAGTTTAGTTATTATCTCAGGGTTCTTGATTCCCATGGTTCCAATAATCAATCTATCAATATCAAGGTTGAGCAACTCTTCTGCATATTCAATGCTTCTTATGCCCCCTCCAAGTTGAATGGGAACGCTTACTTCATCAAGCACTTTCTTAATTGTTTCAATGTTTGTTGTGCTTTCAAGTGCACCATCAAGGTCAATTACATGAACAACTTCTGCACCTAAATCTTCCCATTTTCTAGCAACCTTTTCAGGGTTTTCAATAATTACCTGTTCGGTTCCAGGTTCTCCTTGCACTAGCTGCACGCATTTTCCATTCTTAATGTCTACAGCAGGCATAATTAGCATTTTATTATCTTGAAATGACATTTTGATTCCTTTTTTAATATTTTATATCTAAATTTTAAGAGTTTTTAAAAAACTTAAAGTAATTATCTAACAATTATAACATTATAATATATTTATTTTATACTATTAATCATTTCTTATTATTGTAATTTTTGTGCTTATTATTTTTTTAATTTTTTTTTAAAGATTTTTTCATATTTTAACTGATTTTTCCAAAACATTTATATGGGATGTAAAATAATTATTACATATGTAATGTATTTTTTACAAAAGTAAATAATTTTTAACAAAAGTAAAAAATTAATTACATATTTCTAATTTCCTCCTTTGATTATTTTGTGCACATAATATTCAAATAAATTTAGAAAAAATTATTATTTCAATTTTAGAAATGTTGAAAAATTTTTATAATTGTTATTTTAGTATTATTTTATTATTATTTTATTATAAAAGGTGATATAGTGACTGATTATGTTATTGAAACAACTAACTTATCCAAAAGGTATTCAGAAAACTTAGTTGTGAATTCCATAGATATGCATGTGGAAAAGGGAAAGATCTATGGTCTTTTAGGTAAAAATGGAGCTGGAAAAACCACAACCATGTGTATGCTTCTAAACCTTGTTTATCCAAGTGGAGGTGAGATTCTTCTCTTTGGAAAAGACCCTAAAAGTCATACAAAGGAAGTTTATTCTAACATAGGTTCAATTATAGAGACTCCTGGATTCTATGAGAACCTGACTGCTTATGAAAATTTAGAAATCATTGCCAAACTTCGAGGAAACTACAATCCTCTAAATGTGAAAATGGTTTTGGAGATGGTTAATTTGGACCATGAAAAGACCAAGCAATTCAAGGATTTTTCATTAGGAATGAAACAGCGTTTGGGCATAGCTGCTGCCATTATGCATAATCCTGAATTGTTGATTCTTGATGAACCTATAAATGGTCTTGATCCATTTGGAATCAAGGAAATCAGAGGCTTGCTTAAAAAGCTGTCTTGTGAATATGGTGTAACTATCTTGATTTCAAGCCATATTCTCAGTGAAATCGAAAACATTGCTGATGTAATAGGATTCATGGATAATGGTGTGTTAATAGATGAGATAAGTCGAGAAGAGCTTCACAATAGATTAAACAAATTCGTTGAATTTGAAGTTTCAGACATTGATTTGGCAGTTGAACTCTTGAATAAAACAGGATTAAAGGAAAATGTAGATTACTGCTTTAGAAGGAATTTAGGAGAATACATTGATGATTTGGATTCTAATAAAAACAGTGATGGAATGCTTATTGGAGGTACCATTCATTTGCTTTCCAATTTGGATTTAAGGGATGAGTTCAATAGCTTGTTTGTAAGTTCTGGAATCAAAGTAAGAAAAGTGAATTTGTGTGAAGAGAACTTGGAAGAATTCTTTACAAGAATAATTTCCAATACTTAATGAATTATATTATTATTTTTTTATATAGGTGATTAGATGCTTACTTTTATAAAAATGGAATTTCTAAAGCTAAAAAGATCAAAGATATTCTTATTGAGCATACTTATGGCAGCATTGCCTTCAGTTTTAATGTTCATTGCAACATTTGCTTTTGATGAAACACAAAGCTTTGATGCTTTATTCTCCACTGTGAATATGTATATGTCTGCATTGTTTGCAATTCTTCTGTTTTCAATAATCATTTCCTACCTTTTTGGAAGGGAATACAATGAACATACATTAAAGACTATGATGACTGTTCCAATATCCAGAGGAAAATTCTTGATTTCCAAATATGTCATGTTCCTAATTTGGATTTTAATCTTAACAGTGGTGACAAGCATATCAACTCTTGCATTTGGTTTTGTAGCAGGACTTAGTGGATTTTCATTGCAGCTATTTATTAATAGTTTTGCAGAATTGCTATTTGCAAATATCCTATTGTTCTTGACATTCTCACCATTTGTATTCATTTCATTGTTCATTACAAATATGGTTCCTGCAATGGTTGGTGGTGCAACTTTGACTTTAGTTAATCTATTGGTTCTTGGACAAAGTTGGGCTCCATATGTCCCTTGGGCATGTCCTTATCTGATTTCATCAGGGGAGATAGCAGACTATAGCGTAAGTATGATGATTCCATATGGTGTAATCTTAGCTACTTTCATAATTGGAATAGCTGTTTCATATATTTACTTTACAAAAAAAGATGTTCCTCTTTAAATTAAATTAATTTAATTAAATTGTTTAAATAAATGAAACACCTCATTTGACTAAAAAAGATGTTATTTTCTCAACCTCTAAAATTTTAAAACATCTTTTTTAGTTTTATTTTTTTTAAAATTTTAATTTAAAATAAGTAAATTTTAGATTTCATGAAATTACATGAAATCAAAAAATGAATTAAAATGGTTCTTTAGTAATTTTCCTTGAAATTCTTCAGTAATCTGGAAAATATGGAAATATTTGAAGGCGGTTGTTCAATTTCCTCTTTTTTAAACCATTTCGCTTTGGTGATTTCATTTTCATCTACCTTGATTTCACCAGACTTGTATTTGCAGATGCAACCGATCATCAAGGAGTTTGGGAATGGCCAGGATTGGCTTCCGAAGTATTGGACATCTTCAACTTCAATTCCAACTTCTTCCATAACCTCTCTTTTGACTGCTTCCTCAACGCTTTCTCCAGCTTCCAGGAATCCGGCAATCAAGGCGTATCTTGGATATTCATGGTATGAGTGTCTTGCCATCAAAATCTTTTTGGTTGGATTTCCATTTTCATCAAGATCCTCTTCGTCTTCCTTGATGATTGTGGTAATTATTGCAGGGCATATTCTTGTAAAGCTTGTAAATCCACATTCAGGGCATACTTTAGCCATTTCCACATCAGATGTAACTGTCTTTGCACCGCATCTTCCACAATATTGGTGGTTATTTTCCCAATCGATGATTTGAATGGCTCTTCCACCAAGATAATAGGTTTCTTCGTTAATGTCAAAAACTTCATAAAGATTGATGAATTTTAAATTGATATCTTCATTCTCTTCCTTAAAAGCTTCAATGTCAAAGTCTTCAGCGAGTTCAACTGCATAAGCGTCCTTAAGGTAAAATTCTCCAAAGTAAATGCAATTTTTAACATCCTCTTCATTGATGTTAAGCTCACTTAAGTCCTTGAGTAACGGGAGCTGATAATCAATCAATAAAAGGTCTCTGTCATTGAATATGAAATAAAACTTTTCATCAGTATCTTTAGCTTTAAGACCTATTTTATAATTATCATATAAGCTTAGTGATTCCTTTGTATCGTGTTGTGTTTTCATATTTTATAATATGTTATTTTAGTTTATATTTTTAATTATTGAGTCCCGATTTTTTTTAACAAATAGCTAAATATTTATATTTTTAATAAAAAAATTAATAGTACAAATTATATTAGGAATAAAATGATTTCAAATTAATCAATTTAATCAAATTATTATTTTTGTGATTGTTATGAAAAGAACTGCCTTAAAAATTGCTTACATTGGAACTCACTTTCATGGATTTCAAAGACAGCCTGATGTAAGAACCGTTGAAGAGGAATTGATTTATCATCTTAGAAAATTAGGATACATTGATGATTTGAAGGCTTCAAGGTTTAGGATAGCTGGAAGAACCGATGCTGGAGTTCACAGCCTTGGAAATGTAATAAGCTTTCAAAGCGAGAAGGAAGTTCGTGTCAATCAGATAAACAATAGCTTGCCAGATGATATTCAGATAATTGCTTGGGCACCGGTTAGATTTGGATTCAAGCCAAGATATGCCCAAATGCGCTGGTATCGTTACATCCTTTTTGAAGAGGATTTGGATATTGATCTCTTAAGGCAGACTGCAGAGGTATTTAAGGGAACCCATAACTTCACTAATTTTACAAAAAGAAAGCAGAAGACAACTGAAAGAACAATTGAAGATATCAAAATATCCAGGCCAACAATAAATGAGGATGGCAAGAATAAGAACAATAATTTTGCTCATTTAAACAAGACTTATAGCCCTATTTTTGTTGACATTTACGGTGAAAGCTTTTTGTGGAATATGGTTCGTAAGATGATGAGAGTTTTCCTCGATGTTAATTATGGAAAGCTTACTCTTGATGATGTAAGAAGATTGCTTGATCCTGAAGAAGGTGAGCCAAGAGCATACATCAAGGTTGTTGAGCCCGAAAATCTAATTTTAATGGACATTGAATATGATGGAATAAGATTCAGATATGATGATTATGCTTGTGAGAGATTCCGAAGATATCTTGTAGATAATCTCTTTGATTTGCAAAAGACTTATTCCGTTACAGAATCCATGTTAAACTGTTTGGATGATTTAAAATAAGTGAAATATATGTATGTATGGAGAATATTTAATTACATTGCACTTATCGTATGGATTGCAGCATTATACTTAACCTATAAAGAAGCTCAAGCAATCGAATAAGCCAATTATCTTAGAAAAGATTAATTAAATTTATTTTTATATTTTATTTTATTATTTATTTTTATTTTTCACTTACTTTTTTTAACCCTTTTTATTATTCCAAATTATCATGATCTTCTTTCATTTTGTCTAAAATAAGCTTCATTGACTTTTTCTCAGATTCATTTCCCACCTTTTGGCAAACCCTATTCAGCTCTTTCATATGAGCCCAGATTTCCTTTTGAATGTCTTTGTATTTGTGGTCGAATCTGCAGTAA
>NZ_CALDKF010000053.1 GCF_937898925.1 uncultured Methanobrevibacter sp. | reverse complement strand
ATACTTTTTAATACTTTTTAATACTTTTTAATACTTTTTTATAATTTTTTATAATTTTTTTAATAACTTTTTTTTTTTTACTGATCTACTATTAATCTAGTAGTTTTATCAATTAATATGTCGGTTATATGCATATTCTTTAACTCTTTTTCAGGAATATCATATAAGTTCAATAATATTGATTCGTCCGCTTCTAAAACAGCATCATTTCTTACAAACATATCAGATAATTCATCGATAAAGTAATCTGGACAATCGATTAGAACAACCGCTATATTCATCTTCCCTTCTCTAAGACCAAGTATGTCAAATGCCTTGGAAATTTGCCTTTGAGCAGAAGTTCTGATTAGAATTTCAATACCTAAATCCTTAGCTAAATTTTCCCTTCTTTTGAATGCATTGATTGCATGAATGACACCTTGCTTGAGATGCTCCTTTCCAGCTATTGCATCTGCATTCATAAGTTGAATAATACCAACATCACAACAGCTGTTTCTAATGTTTTCCACTTGGTCCAATGTTTTAGGAATGCTTTCTATTTCTCCAGTGAATCCTAATATTTCAACATTATCCAAATTAGCCAATTCCTTATCATATTCATTCATTTTATCGCTCTATAATGTTATATTATAAAAATTAAAATAATTAGATGATTAAAATTAAAAAAATAATTTAAAAATTAGTTTATTTTTTATTCTTCTTTCCTTGCTTTTTATCCAAGGAAAAATGTTTGTTTTCAAGCAATCTGTTTACACCGTCAATATATGCCTCTACACTTGCATTGATAATATCAGGTTCAGTTGCTCTTGCAGATATGATCTTATCTCCAGAACTGAGCTTTACGATTACTTCAATCAATGCGTCTGTACCACCTGTAACTGCATCTACGTGGTATTCCTCAAGCTTGATGTCTGCAAAGTTCTTGATTCCCTTATTAACTGCATTGATTGCTGCATCAACAGGACCGATACCAACATCTGCCTCAATGACTTCCTTATCCTCAATGTTCATCTTGATTGAAGCGGTTGGTCTGATCTTATTTCCTGAAACGATTGTAAGTTCATCAAGATTGATTTTCTTTTCCTGCTCAATGTTTAGGACATGCTCTGCAATAGCTTCCAAATCAGTGTCTGTAACGGTTTTTCCCTTGTCTCCAAGGTCCTTTACCTTAAGGAAGATTTCATTCAATTGCTCATCATTTACTTCAATGCCTAATTCTTGCAATCTATTGTTCAATCCTTTGGTTCCAACATGCTTTCCAACGATAAACTTACGTCTGTGACCTACAAGCTCTGGCATGATAGGTTCGTAGGTTGCACTGTTTTTTATAACTCCATCTGCATGAATTCCAGATTCATGTGCAAATGCATTTTCACCTACAATTGGCTTGTTTGGAGCAAGATACGCATTGCTTAATCTTGAAACCAATTTGGATGTGCTATAAAGCTGATTTATCTTAATGTCAGTGGTGTACTTGCTTTCATCGTCATCGTCACTATATTTGTACAATGTGTTCAATGAGACTACAACCTCTTCAATAGCTGCATTTCCAGCTCTTTCACCAAGTCCATTGATGGTACCATGGAATCTGGTAGCTCCCCCATCAATAGCGGATAATGTGTTAGCTACTGCAAGGCCGAAGTCGTTATGGCAATGAGCGCTAACAGGAACTCCTAAATCAGTGAATTTCCTATAGAAATTGAATGATTTGAGCGGTGTAAGCATTCCTAAAGTGTCGCATGGGCAGATTCTGTCTGCTCCTGCATCGATTGTTGCCTTGAATATTTTCCTTAAGTATTCAACATCGGTTCTTGTTGAGTCTTCAGCTGCAAGCTCTACAGCAAGGCCATGGTCCTTAGCGTATTCGACAACTTTTACAGCATCTTCAAGCATTTCATCTTGTGATTTCTTAAGCTTGTATTTCAAATGCAAATCAGAAGTTGGAACTACAACATTCACAGCATCGACATCACATTCCAAGCAGTAATCCACATCCTTAAACAAGGTTCTTGAAAAGCTTACAATCTCAGCATTCAATCCTTGTGAGGTAATCAATTTAATAGCTTCCCTTTCACCTTCAGATGTAATTGCAGATCCTGCCTCAATGGAATTGACTCCTATTTCGTCTAATTTGGTAGCTATCCTTAATTTTTTAATTGCATTTAAGGAGATTCCGGGGGTCTGTTCTCCATCCCTTAATGTGGTGTCTAACACTTCTATTTTCATTTTTCCACTTCTTGATAATATTTATAATTTTAATAAGTTTTAAAAAACGTATAGCCGTTTTTTATAATTTTCTTTTTTCCATTTCTTCTTTAAACCATTCTACAGTTTCTCTTAACTGCTCTTCAAACTTATCTTCTTCTGGCTTGAATCCTATATTTTTAAGATTGCTTATATCTGCTAATGAATGTTTTATGTCTCCTGGACGTTCATCTAGATAATTAACTTTTAAGTCGGATTCCAAAACATCACTAACAATATCAAATAACTGGTTTATGGTCATTGATTTACCTAATGCAACATTTACTATTCCATTGTATTCAGATTCACAAGCTGCAATGTTTGCTTTAGCTATTTCCTTTACAAAAATAAAGTCTCTGCTTTGCTCTCCATCACCATAAATGACAGGGCTTTCACCTTTTAGGATTGCAGAGATGAATTTAGGGATTACTGCAGCATAAGGTGAGTTTTCATCTTGTCTAGGACCAAAGACATTGAAATACCTTAAAGCCACATAATTCAATCCATAGCTTTCATAAAATGATTTTAAGTATAATTCCCCACTTGCCTTCTGAGCAGCATAAGGGGATGAAGGCATAGGAAGTTCACTCTCTTTCAAAGGCATGTTTGGATTTTCTCCATAAACTGCAGAAGATGATGAGAAAACGATCTTTTTGATATTGTTGTTTTTACATGCCATAAGCAATTTCAAGGTAGCGTCAATGTTTGTCTCATTGTAATCTAAAGGTTCTGCAACACTTCCTGGCACGCTTACCTTTGCTGCAAGGTGAAATACGTAATCCTTTCCTTTTAAAATCTTATCCAAATCACAGTCTAAAAGGTCTTCTTCAATCAAAGTCAAGTTTTCATGATTTGGATTTTCAAGGTTTTCCATTTTTCCAGAGGACAAGTTGTCTATTACGGTCACTTTGTTGTTTTCCAATAGCTGTTCAACAATGTGTGAACCTATAAATCCGCATCCTCCAGTAACTACAATTTCCTTATTTTCCATTATATCTGGTCCTTTAATTTATAATGTAAAATGATTTTTTCAATGATTCAATGCTATCATTTTATCATTGATATAATTATATTTTCTATATTAGTATAGATTTATAATTTTAATACTATTTATATTTTGTAATTTTGTATATAAATCAAATTTTATATATAAATCAAATTCATATTTGTGGTGTAATCATAAATAATTATAATTTTTAGGAATGCCTAAATTTTTATCCTTTTAAAGCGCTTCTTTTTCAAAGATTGTTCATAATTTATCTTTATTTCCTATCGATTGATTTAATTTTTTTCGATTTTAAAAATAATCAAAAATTTGTCCTATTTTTTCGGCTTGGCAATAAGTAATAAAAGATATATATTATATTATAACATAATATTAACTATGATTAGTATAATTGCTAATGGATTTCAATTATTCATGAATTATATAGTGGCTATCATAGTTGCAATAGTCTTAGCGTTAGCTTTGAAATTGCCGCTTCTTCCAGAAAAGCCAATCAGGTTTTCCTGGACTAAAAGTGCACTATTTCCAACTCCTGTGTTCGCTATAGGAATTCTAGCTATTTTTTATTCATTAAATGTGTTTTGGATTTATAAGGGATTGTTAATTGCAATTATAGTGGGATTATTTTCAGCTATTTTTGTCAAGTATCTATTCGATTATGTTTTCCCAAACCCTCAAGGAGGTAGCGAATAATGGATCTAATAATTGGCTTGATTTTAGCAACCGTTATCTCTTGGCTTAATTTTGTTATAGTGGATACATTCCTTGGTCTTCCTGAAGCTCCAGGTGTTAAAGGGGCGGAGACTGTAGGATATTCAATCAAAAATAGGAAAGGGGATTTGGCAGGAGGATTCTTCCAAGGAAACATCCTATGTTCTCCAGATGCATCCGCAGGAACATTGATGGCTTCAATTGGAGTTTACATTCTTGGAATTCAAGGAGGTTTAATAGCTGCATTGCTTGTTTACATTGGAAACAGATTATGTGCAGATCCAGGTTATGCAGGAACAACCGGCGCTTTGACCATGACACTACTCATATTCATCTTCTCATTCATTGGAATCACCCCAGAGATGTTCATTTGTGGAATGGTAATTGCAATATTCACTATTCAAGGAATTCACCATCCTACAAGTTCAAGATTAATTGGAAAAATAGCAAAATCCTTTGGCAGATATACTAAATATGAATAATTAATATGAAATTAATAAAATAATATATTAAATAATTATAAAATAATTTATAAAATCGATTAGTAAAGTCGATTGGATTAAATAAATTAAAAAATACAAGGTTAAATTATGTTTATTGAAATTATTGGAGTTATTACAATTTTAATGGCTTTAAGAGCAGTAATAACCAAAGATAGAGCAGAAAAATTACTTTATATAAATGTAATAGGATTCTGTGTTTCTGCACTCATCGCATTGTATATTCAAACTCCATTTGGTCTTGTATTAGCTGCAACTTTCTTTGTCTCTTCTACAATTGGTGCAAATGCAATTGCATATAGCTTAAATGATTTGGAAGATGAAATTACCTATGATAAGAATATGGAAGAGCATAAGGAAAACTAATGATTATTATTTTTATAGATAATAGAAATGGGATTTAAATGTTGGAATTTATTGACTTGACAACAATATCAATTGCTTTGATGATAATAGGTGCTATTGGAGTTGTCCTTTTAAAGAAACCATTGGATAAGGTAATTATGGTTTCAATCTTGGAAGCAGGCTTGTTTTTAGCTATTGTCAGCTTTAAATATTTGGATGTTGCTTTTTTAACTGCAGTCCTTGATCCATTGTCTATTATTGTATTCTTGCTTGCTTTGATTAAGATTAATGAAGTGCGTAAATCAAAATTGAAGGATTATTCCACACTTCCTAAAATGATTCAAAGCAATGAAAATGAGACAAGAAACTCTGAAGGTGGTAAATAATGTTCAATCTTGCTCTTTGGGTTTACGTAGGTTTGGCACTTGCCATTTTTGGAAGCCTAGCTACAGTTTGGGGTCCTGGAGTGAAAGACCCAATCATAAGAACAATCAATACTGAAGTGGCATCTGTAGGAGTTTCATTGATTTTGCTTACTTACAATTCTACATTAGCTCTTTTGACTTTAATTGCAACAACAATTATCGTAACATTGATCTTGTTTAGAGCTATTTCTCGTTTAGAAGAGATAGGAGCTGATGTATAATGCTTATCAATTTATTTAAAAATCAGTTTCAATTAATGCTGGGAGGAGACCAAAATGCCTAGAATAGCTAAATTATGGAATAAATTGGCAAATCCGAAGAATATTCCTAGATTATTCGCTCTAATTTTAGGTTTACTCTTGATTGCTGGATTCTTAATCCCAATTGGATTGGATACAGACCAAATCTACACTCGTCCAGCTCCTCAAAGTCAAATGGATGCAGGTTTGGCTATTGCTCCATATGATAGGGGTGGAGAGATTTTGGAAAGTCCTGGTGTTACTGAAGCCCAATATCCTGAAAATTCACAAAATCTGGGTTGGATCAATTCATATATGACTCCAATCGCTGAAATGCTAAAGGGAATTTCCCCATACTTTGGAACAAGTATCTGTGCATCTCCAGGTGGAGTGATTGATGAAATCCTTTACTATACAAGAGGTTTTGACACTATCTTGGAATCTTCCATTCTTATGATGGCATTCATTATCGCATCATGGCTTGCAATTAACTTTACCATGGATAGAAAGGAGAAAAAAGGTAAAGGAGACATTAAGGAAGATGTAAAAAGAGCTATTGCAAGTTCTGACAAGATAGCTAGTGAAGTTGAAATGAGCAATCGCAAAGCTCGTAAAAAGCAAGCTAAAAAGGAGTTCAGGTGATTAGATGGTTGCAAGTATAATTCCACAATTTGTTCCTGCATTCTATAGCTCAATGTATTCCACAGCTTTATATGGCGGTTTGATTGTAGCTTTCATTGGCTTGATGGGAATTGCAATGGAGAAAAGAGACATCCAAGTTCTTATATTGACTGACATTGTCGGTTTGGCTATGCTTATTGTTGTAGCTGCTGTAGGGACTGATTTGTCTGAAGCATTGATTCTTCCTGGTCTAGTAGTTGAATTGGCAGAGATTATGGCTATATCCGAGATTCTAATATCTCGTGAAATGAGAAAGAAAGATGTAGATACCTCATTTGCACCAATGCCATTAAATATAGATATGGAGATTATGACAACTGCTCCTAATTTCATTGCATTATTGTTAATAGGTTATGGTGTTTTCCTATCTGGTTTTACTGGTGGTGCAGTAGCTGGTGGAGGTATTGTAATTTATGTTTTAAGTAGAAAGGTAAGAGGATTACCAATAGTTGTTCTTGATGGAGTTGGAGCAATATCTGGTATCTCTTGGTGCTTATGGATTATTGGATTCCTATTCTTCTTCATATTGCCTCAATACTGGTTGCTCAGCTTATTCCTAGCTGCTTTAGGATTGCTCTTGAAAGTTGCTTCCAAGATCGGATTGATTGGAATAATGATGAGAGAGGAATACGGAAGAAAATGATTATTCCATAAAATCTCTGTCACTCTGAGGATAAATCATGTACCGTATCTTTTCCATACTGCTGTTGTTCTGCACGCTTGTCA
>NZ_CALDKF010000052.1 GCF_937898925.1 uncultured Methanobrevibacter sp. | reverse complement strand
AATTGTATTATTAGATTTTAAGAATATTTTCTTATTTTTCTTTTTTTTCTTTTTCTTTTATATTATTTATTTTCTTTATTTTCTTATTTTTTTATAATATTATTTTTTCTTTTTTTTATTTTGAATATTTTTTAATAATTTTTCAGAATATTATTATTTTTTTATAATCATTAATGAATTAAATTAAAAATTAAATAATTTTTTTTAAAATATTTAAATAAATAACTATATTAAGTAAAAAAGGATATAAATATAATTAACAATTATTTGGGTTGATAAAAATGAATAAAAAACTATTTACTCTGTTGATTTTAGCTATTTTAGCTATTGTAAGCATAGGCAGTGTCTATGCTTTGGATTTAGGAAGTGATGATAGCAGTCAAACTTCAAGTATAGGAAAGGTTACAATTGATGGAATCGATTTCAATATTCCAGATGGATTTGAGGAATTCATTACTAACAATACAGAACAATACAATAGGACAGTTGATGGTGTACCATATTTCTCAACCATAAAAAATTATGATAATGATAACGATTCAATTTCAATAGCTGTTTCTAAAAATCCTACCCATAAAGCAACTCAGGATACCGCTAAAGGTGTTGGTGGAGACCTTGAAACCATTAATGGGATTGAAGGATATTTAGATTATCATCCTAAAAACGTAACCAAATTTAAAAGTGGAAATCTTACATTTACCCTTACAATCCCTCCATATTATTCTTTTGCTTATTCACAGGATGATAAATTGGTTGTAATCGTAACAACAGATAAAGATTACTTATCTGAAGTATTAATTGAGGAACCATCATTCTTTGGTATAAGATTCTAAATTAAACCATTTCAACTTTTTTTATTTTTCTATTCTATTTTTTCTTATTTTATTTTCATTTCATAATTTAATTAATTACTCATCACTCAATTTCTAAAAATTTAAATATTATATTCTTGTAATTATAATATGATTTTAACTTTTTACGAGTATGAATTAAAATATTCTTAATTTAGATGATAATTATGATGGAAACTGATGTTTTAGTAATTGGTGCAGGTCCTGCTGGCTCTGCTGCTGCAAAGCATGCTGCTTTAGGAGGGGCAAGTGTAATTTTGATAGATAAGAAGTCAGAAATAGGTACTCCTAAAAGATGTGCTGAGGGTATTTATGACCATGGTCTTAAATGGCTGGAGATTGAACCTAATCCGCAATGGGCCGTTCAGAGAATCAATGGGGGAACTATAATTGCACCGGATAAGACAAGGTTGACTCTTGATGAGACAATACTTCCTGAAAAGGGATATATCATTGAGCGTAAGGTCTTTGATAAGTATATGGCTATGGATGCTGCAAGAGCTGGTGCCAAAATAATGGTTAAGACATTGGCAAAATCCATTATGAAAGATGAGGACTCAGAAGGTTCATTTTATGTAATCGATTGTGAACATATGGGGAAAATCATTGAAATAAAGGCTCGCATTGTAATTGCAGCTGATGGTCCTGAATCTCGGGTGGCAAAGGCATTTGGCATAAACTCCACTACAAAGCCACATGATATGATGTCTGGAGTTCAATATGAAATGGCTGGAGTTGATTGTGAGAGAATGGACTTGATTGAGCTTCATTTAGGTGCTTTTGCTGGTGGAGGATACGCTTGGGTATTTCCAAAGGGAGATGATACTGCTAACGTAGGTATTGGAATATCTTCAACAAGCAAAAAGCCAGCTATTGAATACCTAAATGAATTCATTGAATCTTATCCTCCTTTGAAAAATGCCAAGGCAGTTGAACTTAATGTAGGTGGAGATCCAATCGGAGGATTGATCGGCCAAATCTATAGCGATAACCTATTGGTTTGCGGTGATGCTGCAGGTCAAGTGGACCCAATCACTGGCGGTGGAATCATCTTGGGAATGCTTGGTGGAAAGACTGCTGGCCAAGTGGCTGCAAGGGCAGTCAGGGCTAAGGATTATTCAGCAGAAAGGTTAAGTGAATATGAGGTCTTATATGATGAATACACTCAAGGGGCTATTCCTAAATTAGCTATTGCTCATGAGGTATATGCTTCTTTAAGTGATGATGATTTAAATAAGATTATTCATGCATTCGTAGGGCTTGATTACAAGAATATGACTCCAAGCGATATTTTAAAAGTATTTTTAAAGATATCCCCTCGCCTTGCATTGAAGTTTACAAAATTGTTTAAAATTCTATTTTAATCAATAATCTATTTTTTTACAAAATTGTTTAAAATTCTATTTTAATCAATAATCTATTTTTTATTTTTCTATTTTTTCATATTTTTTTTAAAAAATAATATTTTTCTTAATAATTTTTAATAAACACACAATTTTTTTAAATTTTATTCATATCAATTAAATTTTATTATTTTTCAAGTAAACTTTATATACTATAAAGTATAAAATATGTTTAAGGGTTCATTCTCTTTATTTTTAATCTTAGCTAGTATTTTTAAACACAATATGAATAAGAAAAGAGATGAATTCTCTTTTCTTTTCTCCCCATTTTTATTTTTTTATTCTCTTTCTACTTTTTTGTAATGCTTTTTATATATGGCAATGAGTTTCTTTTTTATAATTTGATATTTTTTTAGCATCTAGTTTTAATAAGTAAAATGAACAAAATATAGATTATAATTATAAAAATTCTATTTTTTTTACAATGTAATTGGTGTTTTAATGAAAGAGAGATTAGACAAATATTTGGTGAGCAATAATTTTGTTGCCACTAGAACCAAATCAAAGGAATTGATCAAATCCAATAATGTGAAGGTAAATGATAAAATAGTTACAAAAGCCAGTTATATTGTTAAGGATTATGATAAAGTGGAAATAATCGACAATAGTTCCATTAAGTATGTATCAAGAGCTGGACTGAAGCTTGAAGGCGCAATAGACTCTTTTAATTTGGACTTGAAAGATAAAAACATTATGGACATCGGATCTTCCACAGGAGGATTTACAGACTGCTCATTAAGGCATGGCGCTAAAAGGGTAGTGGCTATTGATGTTGGAACTGACTTGATGGCAGATTCATTAAGGGAAGATGAAAGGGTTGAGCTCTATGAGCAATTGAACTTCAAGAATGCTCCAAGCAATCTCTTTGAAAACATTGACCTTATAGTTTCAGATGTGTCCTTCATTTCATTGAAGCATATTATTGATAGGATATCATTTGAAGATGAGGATTTTGAATTGGTTTTCCTCATCAAGCCTCAATTTGAATGCGGTAAGGAAATAGCTGATAAATTCAAAGGGATTATAAATGACAAGGAAGTTCATAAGGATGTTATTCTGGATATAATAACTTATTTTAAGAAATATGATTACAGCATCATGAACTTGGATGTTTCTAAGATTCAGGGTAAAAATGGGAATATAGAATATTTAGCTCATTTCAAAAGAAATGAAGAATCTTGTGAAATTTCTATAGATGATGTTGTAGAAAAAGCTTTTTTATAGAAATATTTATATAATTAGGAAATAAAATATTATTTAGGTTTACCTAATTTCTTTTTAGCCGATAAATAAGTCTAATTTTTTACATATATACATTATTAAGTAAGTAAATTAAAAATAGATATATATTTTATGGTTTTATCCAATATTACGGGATAAAATTAGTTTTAGGTAAAAGATTATTAAGTAGTTTTTATTCAATTTTTGAGAAGATAAAAATGGGGAAAGAAAATAATTCTAAAATTGATTCAAATGATGAAAAATCAATAAATAATGATAAAGCATATTACAAAAACGTTCTTTTAATAGGAAGTCCTAATGTAGGGAAGAGTTTAACATTCAATAAATTGACCGGTATGACTGCAGTGGTTTCAAATTATCCTGGAACCACAGTAGATATCGATGAAGGTAATTTCACCTATGAAAACAAGACAGTTCACATAACAGACCCTCCAGGACTTTATGATTTGAATACAATCACAGAAGAGGAAAGAGTAGCTAAATTATTGGTTTTGGATGAACAGTTTGACTTGATGGTTCATGTAGTTGATGCTAAAAACATTGAAAAGTCAATTGACCTTACATTGCAGTTGATTGATGCAGGAAAAGAGGTCATTTTAGTTTTAAACATGATGGATGAGCTTGAAAAGATTGGAGCAAGCATTGATGCTGAAAGTTTGTCACATGAGCTCGGAATTCCAATTGTCTTAACTGCAGCTGCAGAAAACAGAGGATTGGATGAATTGAAGCATACAATCGTCAACTATGATTCAATTGAAAATCAACTGTTGAGCGAATCAAGAACACTGTTGGATGTAGACTATGGAAGGTCTATTGAAATAGCTATTTCTGAGATAAAGAATAACATCAAGGGATCTTATCCTGTTTCTAAAAGATATTTGGCTGTTTCTCTTCTTGAAGGTGATGAAGACAGTGAAAACCTTGTAAAAGAGAAAGAAGATTATGTGCTTTTGTCAAAGGTTATTGATGCTCAAAAAGCCAAATTTGACCAACCTGTCAAGTATTTGACAAAGCTTAGGCTAGCTGATTATGCTAAACACATCAAATCAAATTACACAACAATTGATAGTGTAAACGTTCAAGATAATGATAGTTTAGGTGAAAAGTTAAGCAGAATAATGATTCACCCAATATATGGACTGATCATACTTGCCTGTGTATTGTACTTCGGACTTTATCTTATAGTTGGAGTGCTTGGAGCAGGCATTCTTGTAGACTTTTTGGAAAACACCATTTTTGGCCAGTATATCAACCCTGCAGTAACTGCAGTTGTTGTCCAATACATTCCATGGGTACCGATTCAAAATCTCTTTGTTGGTGAATATGGTATCGTCACTCTTGGTTTAACCTATGGATTTGGTATTATCCTGCCTATTGTATCCCTTTTCTTCATTGTATTTTCAATCCTTGAAGATAGCGGGTACCTTCCAAGGCTTGCTCTTCTTGTGGATAATGGATTCAAAAAGATTGGTTTAAGTGGAAGAAGCGTTATCCCATTTGTACTTGCAGTTGGCTGTGGAAGTATGGCAACAATGGTTACAAGAACACTTGAGACAAGAAGGGAGCGTAATATTGCTACAATGCTTATGGCTCTTACAATTCCTTGTTCTGCACAATTAGGGGTTATTATGGCTCTCTTATCCCAACATCAAAATGCCATCTGGATTTGGCTAGTGGTAATCCTATTTAACTTTGTTGTCATAGGTTTCCTTGCAAAAAGATTTGTTCCAGGTGCACAGCCAAGCTTCTTTATGGAATTGCCTCCTTTAAGATGGCCTAAATTGTCTCACATAGCTAAAAAGACTTGGACACGTCTTGTAATGTATATCAAGGAATTGATTCCAATTTTCATATTGATCAGTGTAATCATTTGGGCACTTGACTTATGTGGAATATTCCAATGGATTATTGCATGCATCAGCCCTGTTGTCCATGCGATTGGACTTCCAACTTCAACAAGTTCCTCATTCGTTCTTGGATTCTTTAGAAGGGACTTTGGTGCTGCAGGACTTATGACAATTCAGAATCAATTGACAGGAGTTCAATTGCTTGTTGCATCTGTAACATTGACATTGTTCTTGCCTTGTGTGGCTCAATTGATGATAATGATTAAGGAAAGAGGTGTGAAATTAGCTGGTTTGATTGCTGTAATGAGCATAGTTCTTGCATTTACAATGGGTTTTATAGTAAACCTAATATTAACTAGCTTACATGTGGTTTTATAGATTTATAGTTTTATAGTTTTATAATTATTATTCTTAATGTATATTTTAAATTGATGGGGCTTTAAAATGGGTGAAAATAAGATGAAAGATCAAATAATCAAATGTGAATTCTGCGGTTTCACATTTCAAAAATGCGATGGAATCAGCTGTGATTCATGCCCTATTAATTGCAAAACAGTGAAATGTCCCAATTGCGGATATGAGATTCTGCCGGAATCCAAATCCTATAAGTTTATGGAAGACAGCTTTAAAAAGATTAAGAGCATGATTAAATAGTTTCTAACAATTTAGCGTTTATATATTAAGAGCATGATTAAATAGTTTCTAACAGTTTGGTGTTTAAAATGGAAAAAAGTGAGATTGAACATTATTTGCGTGATATTTGGGTTAGAGAATTTGAAAAGGAAGAGAAATTGGTCATTGAAGAATTTAATAATGAAGATATTGAATTATTGGCTAAAAAGGAATATATCAAGATTGATGACGGTTTTGTTAACCTAACTGAAAGTGGGGAACGTTTGGGAAGGTCATTGGTTAGAAAACATAGGATTGCAGAAAAGGTTGTAGCAGACTTGTTTTTAGCTGACATGGACGAAATGGAAGAATTGGCAGACCAGATTGAGCATGTAATGAGTGAAGAGGTTGAAGACAATATATGCAGAATCTTGGGAAACCCTGAAAACTGCCCTCACAACAATCCAATCCCTAAAGGGGATAATGATAATGATTTAGGAAACGAGTACTCCGTGCCTTTAGTTTCTTGTCACAGTGGAGAATCCGGTGAGGTTTCACACATCAAAACGGAAGATGCTCGTAAATTAAGAAAAATCATGAATTTAGGGCTTATTCCAGGTTCTAAAATTTGCTTAATCCAAAAATTCCCTAATTATGTCTTCCAATTGGGAAACACCCAACTTGCTGTAGACAAGGAATTGGCTAACGAAATATTTATTAAATTAGATGAATAACTTATAATTACAAAATAATTGTAGATGTGAAAATATGTTAGAGATTATTCCTGTTCTAGATTTAATGAATTCTGTTGCTGTATCCGGTAAAAGCGGCAATAGAGACACTTACACTCCTTTGCAAACCATTTATGCATCTTCATCTGACCCTGTGGAAATAGCCAACTCATTGAAAAGGGCTAATGCAAAAGAGATGTATATTGCTGATTTGGACCTTATTGAAAGAAACGGAAATCATAACATCTATAAGATAAAGGAAGTAAACACCATCTTGCCGGTTATTGTGGATGTAGGTGTGGATAATCTTGAAACCTTTGAGTTCATGCTTGATTTCGCTTATAAGATCATTGTAGCTACTGAAACTTTAGAATCAATTGAAGAGCTTGAAAAGATCTTTGAAAAGTATCCAAAGGAAAGAATCATTGTAAGTGTGGATGTAAAGAATAATGAATTGTACACTAAACATATGGACTTGGATTTGGAAGGATTCAAGGAAGTCTTGAGAAGAATAGATCCAAATGAAATAATTTTGCTTGATATCTCTTCAGTTGGAACAGAAGCTGGATTCAATAAGGAATTGCTTGACAAGTTTGAAGAATTCAAGGACAAAATCATTTTAGGCGGTGGAATAACTAAGGATGAGATTACTTTAATCAATGAATTGGGAATCAAAAAGGCTTTGGTTGGAACTGCTTTGCATAAAGGGGAAATAAACATCACCAATTTCTGATTCTTTTATTTATTTCAAATTTTAATCAAATCTTAATTTTAAATTTTTTATTTTTTAGCTATTTTTTCTCTTAAAATTTAAATATTAAATGAAATAAATTATTATATAATTGTAAAAAGTATTAATGTGATATAAATGGCAAATGGATTTATTATTATATTTTCTCATATTCTACCCTTAATATTAGGATTTTTTAGCATTTTATTAATCATTAATGGAATAATGGATGAACAAAAGCATATTACTGCTTTAGGAATAGGGCTTTTCCTACTTGCATCAATAGGTCCTTTCTTTGTTTTACGTTTATTCATATAGTTAAATTATTTTATCTTTTTCCTATTTTTTCCTATTTTTCTAATTTTTTATTACTTTTCTCTTATTTTCATATCTTTTTTAATAACATATCATAATATCATGATATGAAAACATTTAAATATGTTGATGTGAAAACTATTATTATAAATAGGTGTTCTAAATGCAAGATCAAAATTCACAAAATGAAGAAAATAAAAATGATGATATGTGTGAAATATATCACCCACATGAAGATTCAATAGAAAGAGCTAAAAAGCATATTTTGGCTGATGACGAATATTCTGACCTTTCAGAGTTCTTTAAGATTTTTGGAAATCCAACAAGGCTTAAGATAATTTCCCTTTTGAGCTATGAGGATTTATGTGTATGTGACATATGCGAAGCCTTAGATTTGAATCAGAATGCAGTGTCAAATCAATTAAGGATATTGAGAGCGCATAATATTGTTAAATTTGAGAAAGAAGGAAAACAGGCAAGATATTCATTGACTGACCTTCACGTTGAAATGATTTTCAAGATGGGTTTGGAGCACTTGAATGAATAATTTTGGATATTCTTCAATTAAACTTTTAAATTATTATCAATTTTAATTTATTAATCATTAAGGTGTCAATATGGTAGAAAATAAATGTTATGATCCTGATTGTAATGAAGAGGAATGCTTCAATCCTGAACATTACAATTATATTTGTTTTGATCCTGACTGCAGTGATGAAAAATGTATGAATGAAAATCATTACAATAAGCAGTTATTGAAGGATTATCAGAAAAGCACTGACTTAAGTGTTTTTGATCATAGAGAAGAGATAGATTATGATGAAGATGTTGATATAAGTCTATGTGGTTGCCCAGATTGTGCAGATGATGGCCATGATCACGACCATCATCACGACCACGATCATGAGCATCACCATCATGACCATGAACATGACCACAGTCATGAGCATCACCATCATGACCATGAGCATGAGCATGAACATGAGCATGACCATGAACATGAGCATGACCATGAACATGTGGAAGAGCATCATGATGAGTCTTGTGGATGTGGCTGTGATGACGATGATTGTCATGATGAAGAGGAGCATAATCATGAGCATAATCATGAACATCACATTCATGACCATGACCACAGTCCTAAAGTAGTGGGAGATTCTTGTGAAGACCCTGATTGCGGTTGTCATGACCATGACCATGATCATCACCATCATGACCATGATGATTTAGATGATTTCTCACTTTGTGCATGTCCTGATTGTGCAGATGATGACCATGACCACGGACATAGCCATGGACATGACCACAGCCATGGGGATGGAGACCTTATTGCAGAAGGAAAACCTCTACTCTCAAATAGGCCTATTCAAATCATGGTTTCAAGTGGAATCTTATTTATAGCAGGACATATACTTGAATACTTATCTTTTGACATGACCATTGTTACAATAATTTACATGATTGCTGCTCTTATAGCAGGTTATGAAATAGCTGTAATGGCTTATAACTCACTTGTAAAACGTCATACCATTGGACCTGCACTTCTTGTGGTGATTGCATGTATAGCTTCATTCATTATCGGTCACGGTGAAGAGGGTGCGGCAGTTGCATTATTATACTATATAGCGGAATTCCTCGAGGATTATGCTGAACTTCGTGCAAAACGTTCAATCAAGTCATTGGTTGAATTGGCTCCAGAAACTGCAAGAGTCAAAGTTGACGATGGAGAGGAAGTTCGTAATGTTGACAAAGTAAAAATAGGTGAAATTGTCATCATCAGACCGGGAGATAAAGTTCCTTTGGATGGAAATATTGTATATGGTACATCTTCCATAAACCAAGCTTCAATCACTGGTGAAAGTCTTCCTGTAACAAAAACCATCGGTGATGAGGTCTTTTCAGGTACTGTAAATGAAGACGGATATCTTGAAATGGTGGTTAGCAAAGAAGCTAAGGACTCAGTAATTTCAAAAATTGTAACTCTTGTTAAAAGGTCACAATTGAACAGATCCACTACAGAAACATTGGTGGAACGTATTTCCAAATATTACACTCCTTTAATGATAGTCATTTCTGCCTGTGTAGCATTTATACCTCCACTCTTCTTTGGTCAGAACTTGGTAGATTGGGTTTATAAGGCACTTTCAATCATGGTAATTTCTTGTCCTTGTGCATTTTTAATATCCACTCCAATAGGAATGGTATCAGCAATCACTTCAGCTACCAGAAAGGGAGTTCTTATCAAGGGAAGTACATATGTAGAGGAAATGCGTAATGTTAAAGCGGTTATCTTTGATAAGACCGGAACCTTAACTGAAGGAAAGCTTGCATTAAGCGATATAAATGTTATAAATGATGCTTACAGTGAAGAAGAGATTGTAAGAATAGCTGCTTCATTGGAACACAGTTCTTCTCACCCAATCGCTCAGGCAATCGTTGATTATGCAGGAATTAATGAAATAAGCTTTGATGAGATTGAAGATTTCAAGAACATTCCAGGTAAGGGAATTGTCGGTACCGTTGATGGAAAACGTTACTATGCCGCAAATGAGTCATTGATTGAAGGAAGTGAGTTCAATGTTTCAAGAGATGAAATCAATAGTTATACTTCTGAAGGAAAAACTTTGGTATTCATTGGTGATGAAAATGGAGTAATTGCAGGTTTAACTGTAGTTGACAAGATCAGAGATAATGCTGCAGAAGTAATAAAAGACCTTAAGGACCAA
>NZ_CALDKF010000051.1 GCF_937898925.1 uncultured Methanobrevibacter sp. | reverse complement strand
CAATACGCAATCTGTTTACTTGATAAAGCCTAAACACTACGATGAGAACAAGGAATATCCTGTAGTGTTCTTCATGCACGGCTTTTTAGGAAATTGGAAACTCTATCAAGGTGTATTGAAAGGTCTGGAAGATTGTATTGTTCTCAGTGTGGGCACACATACATGGTCTGGCATCTTTACGAAGAATGATATCAACGCATTGTTTAAAAAACAGATTCCATTTTTGGAAAATATGGGCTATAAGGTGGATAAGAACAACCTGCACATCATGGGCTTGTCAAATGGTGGTAGTGCTGTAAATGTAGCTTATAATGGTTTCTCCAATAAGTTTAAGACCATTACATTCATATCTACAGGCATACATCAGACTTATCCTATTGCAAGTAAAGTGCTATTAATTGGTGGAGGAAAAGACCATTCATCAGGAACATTACAAGGTGCTTATCGTACATTAAAGAACAATGGTGGTAAGACTGATTTATTTTGGGATGATGAAGAAACACACTTCATTTTAGTGAATCAGACAGATGAAATCATGAACTTTGTAAAAAAGAATCTGCAATGAAAAAGACACTTATGATATTAGGAATCATCTTATTTATACTTGCATTACCATTCAGTTCAATGGTAATGGAAACAATGACTGCTCAAACTGACCCAGTAAAAGAAGTAAGAGAAGGTGACGTGATTTTCCAGACTTCGCAATCACAACAATCTCCTTTGATTCAAATTGCCACACGTTCAAAAATCAGCCATTGTGGAATTATAGTAATGAAGAATGGTAAACCTTATGTCCTTGAAACTTTAAAAACATTGGTCGTTACTCCATTGGATAAGTTCATAGCTCGTGGGGAAGGTGGCAAATATTGGTTGAAACGTTCCAATAAAGAGAATATCAAAATCAAATATGGCAGCTATTTAGGCAAGCCATACGACTTGGCTTTCAAATTTGATAATGGCAAGTTCTATTGTTCAGAATTGATATACGACATCTATAAGAATCAGTTAGGCATAGAACTGTGTGAACCAAAGAAAGTGAGTGATTATCTGATTCTTGGTACTGATAAACTGCCACAGATAGAAAAGGCTATGAAGAAGCGAGGAATCACTAAGGAACAATATGCAGTTGCTCCTGTAGATATTTTTGAATCAGATTATTTGGAGGATGTGAAATGAAGATATTGAAAGGAATATTCAAGTTTATCATTGGTTTGCTTGTGGTAGCAGTAGCCATCATGCTTTATGCTGAAAATGCCAACTACACTTTAGATAAAGAGAAAGCGGCTGCATACGTTACCAAAAACGCAGAAGTCAAGTCAAGAACTTGGTGTGCTTGGTACGTAATGCGTGCTTTGCAAGAGGGTGGATGTCCCATTTACTTGTTACCTGCTTATGGCTATTCGTGGTTGCTCCCAAGAATGGACTTTGTAGAAGTAAGTAAAGAAAACTATGTTCCACAGAAAGGTGACTTGATTGTGTTTCCTGCCATTGGTAAACATATCTGGGGACATATTCAAATGTGGAACGGCAAACAATGGGTTTCTGATTTCAGACAGAAGAATATGATACCTGCCAAAGCCTATCATAAAACGAAATGGCAAATATTCAGACATAAAGGTAAGAAATGAAAAAGAAAATCATATTAGCAATATTGTTGGGAATAGTCTGGCTTTGTCTGGCTATCCTCTTTCCCTATAAGAATAAATCAGTCAAGATTAAAGAACTGAACTATGCTTCTTTATTCAATGACCAAAACGGAGTGCAGCTAAAATCAGCAGCTAAGTTTGGTATCAAGCAGCCTTTAAAGAATAGGGATGCAGCAGATGATGTGAAAGATGGTTTGGTCAGAATTAGAAGCAATAGCCACTATAGCATTGCTAAACTTACGCACTCCATTCCATATTTGACAGATGGAGCAGCAGAACTACTTGATATGATTGGCAAGAACTTCTTGGATTCTTTAGAAAGTAAGGGCTTGAATCCAAATAAGATTATTGTTACTTCTGTGCTTAGAACACAGGAGGATATAAAGAAGCTCCAGAAGTCAGGCAATCCTAATGCAGTCAAGAACTCTGCCCATTGCTATGCCACTACCTTTGATATAGCTTATGCTTACTATGATAAGACTTGGTTCAAGAACTTCCGTTTCTGTGAATCTGTAGAGCCTGTAACTTTAAAGAAAGTCTTAGGTGAAGTGCTTAGGGATTTGAGAAGGCAGAAGAAATGCTATGTGAAATACGAGGTAAAACAAAGGTGCTTTCATATAACAACAAGGATATAAACGAAAAAAGCCAGACCATCCAATTAAGGAAAGTCTGGCTTTTGGCTTACAATAAACGTTATTATTTTAACAGGATTAGTAGTATTCATTTTTAGTATTGGTCACATTTGTCAAAGTTTTGACTGGGACTTAAGAAATCCATTATTAAAATGGTATGATAGTGGTTATTCTATTATTACTTTGATAATTGTAACAATTTTAGCTGTTATTATTTGTTGGTTTTAAGACAATTTAAAAATATTTGGAAGGATGAGGAGTTAAGATTTTATTTGGGTATAGTGCTGGGAAGTATTGCACTGATTGCATGGAATGTACGAGGTATGTAT
>NZ_CALDKF010000050.1 GCF_937898925.1 uncultured Methanobrevibacter sp. | reverse complement strand
AAAAGTATAACGACAGTTGCTAAATATGTAAGAGAACTTGAAGATAAGTGTTTAATCTATACTGAACCGACAGAAATAATTCTGAAAAACGGTAAAAAACAAAACGGCAATTTGAAATATACAATCAGGCCTATCCAAGATGCTGTTGAGTATTTTCATCAGCAGCAGATGAAAAAGTTTCAGGAAGATTTGGCTCGGAAAAAAGCTCAAAAAATGCTTGAAGAATATGAAAAAAAGCATCCAAAATGAACTGCATAAAAATTATTTTTCTGTCACGTAAATTAGCTGATACCCCCTATTAAAATCTGTTAAACATTAACCAAAGAAAAGTGGTTTTTGATTTTCGGCAAAATGAGAACGACTGTGACAGAGAATTATGAGAAGAAAATTCTGGGGTAAGGTAGTTACCCTACTCAAGAAAGATAACCTCGTAATTCATCGTGTGACAAATAGGTTTGAAACCTAAAAATAGATTTTTAAGGATTAATACTTAAATATAACGATTTTAAACCCTTTAAATTTCAAAATAAAATCATTATCATATTTATATGAAAAAATAACTAAAAATAAGTAAAAATTAGCGATTTAGTAAAATTATAATGAGATTAAAAAATTAAAATTAGATTAAAAAAATTATAAAATTAAATTTATCCCTTCAGCTTTTTTAAATTCCTTGTCAAAGCTTAAAAGATTTTCAATTTTATGATAATGCATATCCACAATTATGCTGCAATCAGTGAAACTCAATTTAGTGTTATGTTTTTCATATATCAACATGGTAGTTGAATTGAAATCCTTGATTTCATACTCATTTATTACATGGAAAATGTCATTAATAAGATCAAATGCAGAAATGGCAGTTTCCAAATCTATCTTATTTCCAATTACAGTTATGACTTCATTAATGACTAGATTGCTTATATAGCAGTCATTTTTCTCAATCAAGTCAATATATTCCAACGATTTCTCATGCAATGAGTCATTTTCATTCACTAATGCAATTAAAAAAGAGGAATCTACGAAAATCTTCATTTATACAAGCTCCTCTTTAATTCCACTGCATTTGTAGTCTCTTTGCTTTTGCCTAATCCTGCCAAATCATGAATTGAAGACTTTTTGCTTTTAAAAGTTATAGTTATGACATTATCAGAATTCAAATCCCAATCCATCACTGTATCTTCAGAAACGTCAAATAGCTTTCTGATTTTAGATGGAATGGTAGTTTGATTGTTTTTATAAATCCTAGTGGTACCCACATTAACCATCATATCACCTATTAAAATATTATATTAAAAGGCATATATATTTTTTACCTCTTAAATTAAAAAATTAAAAGGTATGGTGAAAAAATAAGAAATATCTTGAAAAAGTAGTGTGTAAATAAAAAATGAAAATAAAAAAGAAAAATTATAATATTTGAGGCAAATTACCAATCAATCTACCCTTTTTGTCAACTAAAACCATATCCTCTATCCTTATTCCAAACTCGCCTTCAAGATAGATTCCCGGCTCAATTGTAATAATCATATTGTTCTCCAAAACAGTTTGATCCTTTAGGGAAACTGAAGGATTTTCATGAATATCCAATCCTAAGCTATGGCCAGTGCTGTGAATGAACTTATCGCCATATCCATATTCAGTTATTATATCTCTTGCCACCTTATCCACCTCACAAGCTTTTACACCTGCCTTAACAGCATCAATGGCCTTGTCATGAGCTTCAAGAACTATATTGGATATTTCTTCCTGCCTTTCTGTGTAGATGAAAGTTCTTGTTGTGTCAGAGCAATATCCCTCAAACTTGCAGCCGTAATCAACTAAAACTGGAGTTTCAAGGACATGTTGCCTTGGAGTTGAATGAGGCAATGAGGATACAGGGCCAGATGCAAATATTGTATCAAATGATTCAACTGTTGCTCCGTTCTTTCTCATCAGATAGCCTAATTCATATGCACATTCCCATTCTTCTGCTCCTTTTTCCTGCTTGGAGCGGACATCCAATTCAAGGAGTGACTTATGTGCAATATCAGTTGCCTTAAGCATCTTTTCAATTTCATCATCAGATTTTATCATCCTTTCAGTTGAGATTGCATTGGAGATAGTGAGATTGAAGTCCTTGAACTTTTCATAAACGCTTGCAGTCAAGTCTGATTCAATGGCTAAGCTCTTGATTCCCTCATCTTTTAGATATTCAATCATCTTATCAAATGATTCATATTTCACAATATCTATGGAAGATGTATTGGTTGCATTTTCCATATCCATTCCAGAAACAAATATGATTGGATTTTCCTTGATTATCATGAATGCAAAGCTTGTTGACAAGTATCCGGACAAGTAGTAGATATTGTTGAAATTAGCCACCAATATGGCATCCAATTCTTTCTCTTCCAATTTTTTCAATATGTTTTTTATATGAAAATTATGAATCTCATTATCCTTAATTTGCATTTGAAAGCCTCAATTGAATATATATCACTTATTATTTAAAAATTAAACGAATGATCGAAATTATCCTATAACAATTATTATAAATAATCAATTACATAATATAAATATTACAAATATAAAAAGATTTTAAAAATAGCTAAGGATAAAAAACATGTTTGAAGATATTCCAATAAAATTCTTTAAGGGAACCCATAGAGTGAAAGACCCAAAAGAAACAATTGAGATAAATGAGAAAAAGCTTAGAACCGCTGGAATAACCAGATTGACTGATATCACAGACTTGGATAGAGTCAAGATTCCAGTATTTTCAGCTATCCGTCCAACTGCACAGTCTGGAAGCGTAAGCGTCTATGCAGGAAAGGGCGCTACCAAAGAGCAGGCAAAGGCATCTGCAATGATGGAAGGATTCGAAAGGTATTCTGCAGAAAGACAGGATATCGATACTGAGAGGACATTTGTAGACACTTACAACAACATTAAAAATGAAAGGAATGTTCTTGATCCTAAAGACCTCCTCTTGCCAAAGAATTACGGCAATGAAAATGTTGAAAATTCAAGGCTTGAATGGATTGAAGCTGAAGACATCATAAGCGAAGAGACAATATATGTTCCATCTAATGCTGTTTTCCACCCATATATTCCTACAAGGGAAGTGAGCCCTAGTCCAATAGCTATTTTTAAAGGAAACACCAATGGTCTTGCATCTGGAAACATCATAGAGGAATCCGTTTTGCACGGTATCTTTGAAGTTGTTGAAAGGGATGCATGGAGCATATTCGAACTTACTAAAAGAAATAAAAAAGAAATAAACCAAGAAAGCATTGATAACGAGATTATCAATGAACTCTTAGACAAGTTCAATAGCCAAGGAATTGATATTAAGCTTATGGACATTACAGCAGACTTGAAGATAACAACAATAGCTGCAAGTGCTGATGATACAGTCCTTAAGGATCCGGCACTTCTCACTTTAGGTGTTGGAACCCACTTGAACCCTGAAGTTGCGGTCATCAGAGCACTTACTGAAGTTGCACAAAGCAGAGCAACCCAAATCCATGGTACCCGTGAAGACACAATCAGAGCAGACTTCATGAGAAAATCAGGCTATGAACACATGAAGAGAATGAACAGGCATTACTTCCAAAGGGAAGATGAAACCATAAATCTTGGCGATATTGAAGACAAAAGCTCACATTCAATCAAAAAGGACATTGAAACAAGCATTGAAGAGGTTCAGAAAGTTGGATTCAATAAAATATTATACACTGACCTTACAAGAGATGAAATCGGAATCAATGTTGCAAGGGTAATCATTCCGAAAGCAGAGCTCTATTCATTGGATGAGGAAAGGTTAGGCAATCGCGCTTTGGAATATGATAGAAAAGCACGTAGAGGATTAATTTAAAAATAAATTTATAATTATCATTAATTTTAAGAGATTTTAACATGACTAAAAAAATCATCGTTTATTTAGGATTATCCATATTGGAAGATGAGGCTAAAACAATACTTGATGCAGACTATAGGCCTCCAGTTAAAAGAGGAGACATCCTAAAGGCAATATCTGAAAAGCCAGACATCATAGGAATCATTGATGGCGCTTTCCACCACACTCCTGCAGTTGCCCATAAGGAAATCATGAAGGCATTGGACAAGGGAATAACTGTAGTTGGAGGAAGTAGTATGGGCGCTTTAAGAGCATCAGAGCTTGATGATTTAGGCATGATTGGAATCGGTTATGTTTACAAGGCGTACAGAACTGGAGCAATTACTTCAGATGACGATGTGGCTTTAAGTTTTGACCCAGTAAATCAAGTTCCATTATCCGAAGCTCTTGTAAATGTTGACTACAAACTGGACTTGGCGGTTAAGGAAGAAATAATCACTGAAGAGGAAAAGGATTACATTCACAATATTGCCAAAGAGATCTATTACCCTAAACGTTCATATCAAAACATATTCTCAAAAGTGGAAATGGAAGATAAAAAGAAAACCAAGCTTATCGATTTCATATTGAAGGAGAAGGACATCAAATACTTGGATGCAATTAAAGTCTTGGAATACATTAAAAACTTAGAATAAGCTCATTTTAGAATATAACGTTGATATAGAAAATTTTAAAAGCAATGAATAATATAACAATAGTTAATTTATTATTTTTTTATATTTGATATGATATTGAACTCGGGCGATTAATCAAATTAAACTAATAATAAATGAATTTATTATTAAGTTAATGAGGCCAAATATGAATACAAATATCAAAATAAATAAAGTAAAAGAAATATTTAAAGACTATGGCAAAGTAGCTTTAGCTTTCTCTGGTGGAGCAGACAGCACATTGCTTGCATACCTTGCAAAGGAAGCTGGTGCAGATGTGCTTGCAATCACTTATGACAACCAGATTTTTCCAACTGGATTTTTGGAATTTGCAAAAAGAAGAACATCTGAACTTGGAATAAGACACGAAATTATTGAAAGTAATTTCCTTGATGTAGGTGATGTTGTTGAAAATGCTCCACAAAGATGTTTAGTATGCAGAAGATTGATGTATGGTGCAATTAAACAAAGGGCTAATGAAGAAGGATATGAAATTATCATAGATGGAAACAATGTAACAGACCTTACTCATGATAGGCCTGGGATACTCATGAAATATGAGTATGAAATTGAAAGCCCATTCATTGAAGCTGAACTTGAAACCTATGAGATTCATAAGTTCCTTGATGAAAACAATATTGAATACTCAAATTCCACAACTTGTCTCGCAACAAGGGTCAAGACTAATGAAACCGTAACAATCGATAAGGTGAATAGGATAGACCATTGTGAAGCATATGTGAAAGAAATCACAGGTTCTGATGTAGTCAAGCTTAGAGAAGAGAAAAATGTGGCTACAATCGAATTAAGTGATTTGGATACCATTTTAGATAAGGAAAAGATAGATTCAATTGTTGAAGAATTGAAATTATCCCAATATGACAAGATCCTATTGAATCTTAAGGCAATCGAAAGTGATGATGAGCTTATCTTAGATGATGAGCTTGAAAAAGGAGCGAATAATCTTACACTTAGAAAGAGATTGCCATTTGGAATCAATATTTTAGAAACCGATAGGATTCTTAAAAATAAGGAAAATGACCATATAAGCAATATTGAGACTATTGAGGATATCGGATACATCAAATTGCATATTGATGAAAAAGAGTCTAGGATATTTAGAGATGGAAATATAAGCATTGAAAACAATAAAAACAAGGAAGATGCAAAAGAATCTTTAGTAAAGATATTGCCATTTATTAGAAGAACTGTATAGTTCTTCTTCATTTACTTTTTTTTAATTAATTATTAATTTTAAAAATCCTATTTTTCAATTTTTTTTAATTATTATTTTTTAATCTTTGCTGCCTTGCAAACTCCTTAAAGGAAATCTTCTTTTCAGTTGGAATATTCTTTTCAACAGATTTAACAATTATTCCATCATTTGAGTCATCCTCTTTTTTAAATTTCAAGCCTAAAATTCCTTGTGAATACTCTTCTTTTGATGAAATTCCCTTTAAAGCAAGTATTTTTCCATCTAACCTTAAACTTTGATTATCTGCTTTCACTTCTATTAGATGAATTTCAAATCTGCTTGCTTTCTCAATCTCGTCATCTGTGATAAGGTCATATTTCAATAAAAGATTTTCATGTGGAAGGACTTCATTGATTGTCCTTTTGACAACTGATTCAAAAAGGCCTATCAAGCTTTCTATAACTGGAAGGTCATTATCCCAATAGTATGCAAGCATGACATTCAATTGGATTTCATGTTCAGAGAATTCCTCTCCAACTCTTGCTCTGATTCCAATTGTTGAATCATTATCCTTTATTACTAAAATAGGCTCAGATGACATGTTATCGCTCAAATTAAAAATGATTGAAAAAATTAATACTAAAACATTTATTGAAACTAATATAAATATTTTAAATCTTAAAAAAATTAGAAAAATAGCTTAAAAAATGTTAAGTGAATTCTAAAAAGAATTCAAATAACACCAAACAAGTCAATTTTAGGACTAATAATAATCCATGAATATAATATAGATTTTTTTGTATATAAAATTTCTTAGAAAAAAAATAAAAAAGAATGGTTAAAAAACCATTGGAAAGATTTTGGTCAAGGTTTTTGACGCAAGTCAAAAAGCTTGACTTATAATAAAGTTTTAATTAAGTCACTAGCTCTGACAAGTCCAACGAGCTCTCC
>NZ_CALDKF010000049.1 GCF_937898925.1 uncultured Methanobrevibacter sp. | reverse complement strand
TTCATCATCCCCTATGAAAAATGGAACAGCTTGCCATAAATTCAGATTAAAAGTGATTAAATTCCTAAAATTATTAATTAAAACCTTATCAATCTTTTCATCATTTTTTTGATATCCTATATTTCCAGAATAGTATTTAGTAATCCCTTCCACATTCACTATCTCAAAACCTAAATCTCTAAAGTTAAAACCATATAAACCAAAGAACTTTGGAATTATAATCTCTTCAGTTTCTCCTTCTACGAATACAATCACTCGAGGATGATAATCCAAAGTTAATGAATTTGCCAAATAATATAATTTCTTACGGTTTAATCTAAATTCATATTCATCTGTGAGTTTATTTTTAAACCAATCATTTCTAACTCCTCTAAGTGTCCTACCAGATTCCTGTGATGGAAGTTCATCTCTTACTTTTTTCCAGTCATCTACTTCATCAACATCAAATGTTTCATGCCCCAAATAATCTTCAATACACCTTTTTAGCATCATAGCCCATTGAAGATACTCAATCCCCAATCTTGTATGTCCAATACATTTATCTTTTTTAGGCCATGAAATATTTTTCCAAAGTTGAATTATATCATCACTACCAAGCAATTCCCTTAATTTACTGCAAATCATTGCATACGCTTTGTATAACTCATCGGCACCTAAATTGATTATATTTAATATTTCATCTAAATCAAACTCTTCTAATCTTTGGTAAAAATTGTCTCTTTCAGTTTTAAGATTAATTCTTCTTAAATTAGATCTTCCATAAGGTGCATAAAGTTGGATTGCGATAAGTAAATTAACAAAATTTTCAAATCTGGAATCTACATGCTCAACTACTTTTTCATCATCCAATATTTTTATTAATGGCCAAATTTGAAAAGCAGAATAATAAGAATAAGTTTTTAAGCTTTGTGTTTCAGTATCATAGAAGTTTTTAAACTCTATGAATTCTTTATCTTGTGGAATATAGATACTGCCTTTATTGAAATAATCTAATAGATCATCATGACCTCGTTCACCAAAACTAGGCGCTACAAACTGTCCATAAATAGGATTATAAATTTCTGTTACTCTAAATATTGGATAGAACAATTTATTCTTTTCCAATTCTTCTAATTTGGATTGATCAATTTTTACTCCTCTTTTTTTACAAAAATCAATGAATTTTTTCATAATCATTGGAGGATTTTGAAAATATAAATCTTTTTCAAAATAATATCTTAATAATTTAGAATTCAATTTATAACACCCCTCGAATAGATTCCTATTATAAACTACTTGCCTCAATTAAAAATAGGATACATGAACCTGTAATATTTAAAGCATATCGCGCTAAATAATCTTTAACTACCCTTTCCTCTCCACCATCCCCATGCCCTGCATAATTATTTCGAATAGGTAGGGTTCCACTTTTTAATAAACTATTTAAACTTGTGAATTCTGATTTCATCTCGGATGGAATCAATCCATTTTCAAAACAGACATCAATTAATTTACTGCATCCATCTCCATCATTATATCCCCATCCTTTTTCATCACAAATTATTTTTAATGTGCTTTCTAGCGAATTTAATGCTTTAACTAAACAATTTTTATTTTTTCCACTTTGATATTCTTTTATTGCATTAACAAAATCCTTATTAACATTTTCAAAAAATTTATTATACGTTAAATTAATTGTTGGTTCAATTATTTCAGTAAATATTACTTCAGAATCTTGTCTAATTATTTGACCATTAACCATCTTATAACCCATTGAGGATTCTTTAAAACGAAGATTGATTAAATCTTGAATTTTAGCAATATATCTTTTATTATGATCTTTAGAATATCCTTTTTCATGTAACTCATGAACTTTATATTTTATCATCAATTCCATTAAATCAAATATTAATTCCAAATTATAATCATCTTTAGTAAACACTTCAGTCAAAGATTCTTCGTCTTTTACACCTAAAGGATATATTGAACCTAAACTAAGTTCCCCATATTTCTCACATAACATTCTATGAATATCTTTATATCCGAATAGAGTATCTTTTAAAATTTCATCCATTATAAATTTAAATTGAACCCTTAATTTTCTAGGAAGTTCATCAAATATTATTACTTCATCAACGTTTGCTTTGTTTCTATCAGAATATAGATTAGACATCATACCTACATCAATCCTTATTCAATCAATTTTCTAAAAATAATCTGTTTTCCAACATCATCCCTTTCCAACATCCTCTTTTCAACCAAGTCATTCAAATCCTTAGTGGCCGTATTTCTCACAATATCAAACATTTCCATATATTCCTTTATTGTAATTTCTGATTTTTCACTGAATCTTAAGAACTCCTTTTGCCTATTGTTCAATCCAATGTGCTTATCACTGGACCTGAAAGTCACTTTAAAGAATTCACCAGTCTCAACAAATTCGGGCTCACTTAAACCATGGGCCCTCATGGCATCCTTCATCCTTTTGATTCCAGTTCCGACATGTTCCATATATGTTGTTTTTGAAAATATATTGCATATTGCCTCATTCCTATGCACTGGATCATTATCTTCAAGAGCAGAAATTGTTAAAGGATAGACTAAACGGCCAGGACTCTTTATTTCAATTCGGTCATTGTAAATGTAGAATGTTATTGGAGCTGTTGTTATAGTGTAGTCCCTGTGAGCCAATGCATTTACAAGCCCTTCACGTATTGCTTCAAATGGATATTCTTGAATGGTTTTTCGTTCAAATCCTTTTATTTGAGAAATGCTGGTCAAAGTTTTATTGAAAAACAATTCCGCCTCTTTCAATAGCTTTAAAAAAGACAAGTTATATTCTGCCTTTTCAAAAGCGGCTATTCCCTCATCATCAAAGAATCTAACCATCTTCACTTGATGGGCAATGTTGAATTTAGATATGTCCTTAGCAAAGAACAATGCTCCTGCAGTGTTTAATCTGAACTGCCCATTAACATCTTCTCCAGCACGTATTGCAGACAAGACTTTTTTCAATCCCTTTTCATCCCTTACCTTCTCAATCGGGCCATAATCCAAAACATTGAAAAACATGCTTAATGCATCCATATCCACATCACCGCAAGAGGAATCAAGCAATATTTCAGAATCAAAAGCCCTGTAATTTCTGAGATTCTTATCAATGAAATCAGCTAAACTTTTTTTAATTAGCTTAATCAATTCGTAACGGTCTTCAAAGGTTGCATAGCTGTGTTTTTCAATTTTCTCAATGAACTTTTCGGTTTTTTCATCTCGAAAATCCACATCCTTAATATAAATTAAAGCATCATTATGGGTTTTATTATACAAATCATATTCCAATTCAGTAGGGGAAATACCAGACTCCAAAATACTTCCATAATCTGAACCAATCAAACCAATGTATATATCGGAATTGATTGCCTCTTCGGAATATAATTCTTTTGGAGATACCCCTGATGCAGAATATTCTTCAAATACAAAGACTTCAAAGAACCTATTTAAAATATAATCGTTTTCAATTTCCTGTTTGATGAACTTGCGCTCCTGTTCGAATTCCTTTTGAACACTGCTGATAAAAATTTTATATTTCATGCTTAAACCTTCGATTAATTAAATTCTTATAATTAAATTATTTATACACTTGAAATGATAATAATTTTTGTTAAATAAATACTTAATTTAATATTATATTTTAAACTATATAAACTTAATGATTATTTAATATACTTAAATCAAATAAATAATTATTATTAAGCATTGAAAACTAATATTTAGTATTATTTTTTAATTTTAATAATTTTAATAATAGTTTCAAGTGTAAATTTAATATTATCAAAAAATAGGATAAAATTGATAATAAGAAAAATTTTAAAAGAAATCTAGAAAAACAAGAATGAAAAAATAATTATTTATATAGTTTACAACAATAATTAAAAATATGATTAAATAAAACATGTTTAAAATAAGAAACTATTAAAAATATAACTCATAAATATAATAAAAATATATGCAATAAAAATAACCATATTATCAATTATAAATTGACAACATTGATAATAACAACAATTAAAAAAAAAATCGAAAATAATTAAAAAAAATGAAAAAATAGAATAATTATAAATTTGATTATTCCAAGCTTTCAACCAATTTTAAAGCTTCCTCAATTACTTTCCACATATCAAAATACTGATACATTCCAAGCCTTCCACCGAAGATAACCTTATCTTCCTTGTCAGCCAATTCCCTATATTTGGCAAACAATTCACTATTCCTTTCATCATTCATTGGGTAATATGCTTCCTCTCCTTTCACCCAAGCCTTAGGATACTCTCTAGTGATTACAGTCTTATCTGAAACAGCATTCTCAAAGTGCTTATGCTCAATGATCCTTGTAAATGGAGTTTCCCTATCGGTATAGTTGATAACAGCATTTCCCTGATAATTTTCAATGTCAAGGGTCTCAAATTCAAAATCGAGTCCCCTATACTCTAACTCTCCAAAGCAATAGTCATAATACTGATCAATCATTCCAGTAAAGAGAACCTTATCTGCAATAGCTAAAAATTCTTCCTTCTTATCAAAGAAATCTGTGTTCAATCTTACTTCAACACCATCAAGCATTTTCTCAATTATCTTGGTGTATCCTCCAATTGGAATTCCCTGATATAAGTCGTTGAAGTAATTGTTGTCAAAAGTGAACCTTACAGGCAATCTTTTAATGATGAAGGCAGGTAACTCAGTGCAATCCCTTCCCCATTGCTTTTCGGTATATCCCTTTACAAGCTTTTCATAAATGTCTTTACCAACTAAGGAAATTGCTTGCTCTTCAAGGTTTTTAGGCTCACTGATATTAGCTTCTCTTTTTTGTTCCTCAATCTTTGCCTTTGCCTCATCAGGGGTTTTCACTCCCCACATCTGATAGAAGGTGTTCATATTGAAAGGAAGGTTATATAATTCGCCCTTGTAGTTGGCTACAGGTGAATTTGTGTAACGGTTGAAGTCAGCAAATTGATTGATATAATTCCAAATCTCCTTATTGTCTGTGTGAAGTATATGTGCACCATACTTATGCACATTTATGCCATGTTCCTCTTCTGTATAGACATTTCCACCAATGTGGTTCCTTTTTTCAATGACCAGGCATTTCTTGCCTCTTTTAGTCATTTCATATGCAAATACTGAGCCGAATAATCCTGATCCAACAATCAAATAATCATACTTCATGAATACACCAGTTAAATTAATATCTTTTCAATTATTTTTAATATTTATCATTATCTTATAAATAATTTTTAGATGAAAATTCTTGAATCATCTCATAGATGCGATATTAAGAAAAGTTTACTATATAAAACTATTCTTAACCAAAACCATTATTTTTTACAATATGATTATAATATTGCTTTGATTTCGTTAAAACGAAGTTTAATAAAGCAAAACTTTAAATATAATAAATTTTAGACTTGAAATTAGAAAATTAAAAAAAAATAAGGAGTAAAGAAATGAATGATTATAATGGAAAAATATTGCAGATAATCAATGAAGGGATAAAAATCGAAGACCTGTTGAATTCCAATCTGATTACGGAAATTGGAAATGAATTTAAGGATAAGAAGATCACTCCCATAAAATTGTTGTTCATAGTGGAAGAGGAACAGAAAGCAGCCAGATTAATTACTTTAATCCATAAGAACCATCTTCAAACAAACAATAGGCAATTGATCATTGATGTGGAAGACCCTGAGGATTTGGATTTGATTGTGAATTGTGTCAACAATCTAAGAAAAGCGGAGGGATAGGATGTGCATGATAGCTAAGGCAAATGTCTTAAATGAAAATTTTTCCACATTAAAACAATCCCAGAACTTTAATGACATCTACTCCAATGAAACATATGATTATTTGACTGACTATAAACAGATACACAAGTTTTTCATAGAGAACACAGTGCCAAAATATAATCTTAGCCAATGCTTGATGATAGAGAATTCACAAGAGCCCGGAATAGATGTGGAATATTATTTTTTCATAAAAGAGAATTTGAGTTCAAGTGAATTCTCCAATCTTTCATTAAAAATTAATTTTGACTTATATTATTTCTGCAGATTGCTGAACAATCCGTCATTTTATAGAACTTTAATCATAATAAGCAGGTGAAAGGATGTATTCCAAAGATTTCGAAGAATTCTTAATAAGCAGGTGAAAGGATGTATTCCAAAGATTTCGAAGAATTTGAGCCAATAGATTTCTTGGAATTGTCAAAAGAGCTATACGAAAATCTGGAAGAATTCGATTCAAAACCCTCCGCAATAAAAAGAACAATTGTCAGCAGGCTATACTATGCAAGTTTCTTACATGTCAGAACATGGTTCATGAATTATGGGAATTATAGCTCAAAGGGACCTGCTGATCATTACAACATTCCTAAAATGATAATTGGCAACACCCCCATGATGGGCATTTTTGAAAAGGAATTAAGAGACAAGCTAATCATTCTTGGAAAAAATAGGCGTGTTTGCGACTATGAATTTGAAATACCATTAACTTATGGGAATAAGAACAGATATTATAGATTTTCATTAGAGGATTTGATTGACTATAGCGATGAAATCATATCTGCATTCAATAAATTCAATGAAACATATAATTAATCATATCTCTTAAAAATACTAATATCTTTATTAATGGAAATGAATAAACTATTAATAGTGATATAATGAGTATTAGTCCCAATCGTATAATGTATCTGGATGAAGTCCGCTCACTTGCCATAATCCTAGTGGTCATAGGACACGTTTCCAGACTGTTCTCATACGATTTTTACAGTTGGCTCTTTTGCAGTGGCGTGTTCTCACTTACACGTATCGGTGTTCCACTCTTCTTTACAGTTAGCGGATCTCTTCTTTTGACAAGAAAATATGAAGTGAAGAAGTTTCTTGAAAAGCGTTTCAAGCGTGTATTCCTGCCATTTTTATTCTGGATTATAGTGTACATTATTGCGGGAATTCTCATATGGCATTACCAGCCAACAATAACTTATTTTATTGATACCGCATTTGGTGTACAGGACTATTCAAGACCATTCTGGTTTATCTGGTCCTTGATTGGAGTTTATCTTCTCATTCCCGTTATAGGCAGTTTCATCCGTGAAGAAGGAATGAAAGGAGCAGAATACTTGATACTAATTACATTCATTCTCTCCATATTGTACACAGTTGGATTCTTTGACTATCCTCAAATGAAATACAATTTCAGGGTAATCTTCAACTTCTTCCCTGTTCTCGGATACTTCATTATGGGGTCATATATCCACAACAAGCAGTTCAAGTACTCCGACAAGAAGATGTTTGCTATGGGATGCATAGTGTTCCTTATTGGTATAGCTGGCCACTTTGCAAAGATATACCTAAAGGGACTTGGAGGATATGGTCTTGCCCCTATAGACTTCTTTGACATATTTGTAATTTTAGAAACCATTGGCCTCTTTACAGCATTTAAGTATGCAAGCACAAAATGGGTTAAAAAAGATGCAAGAATGATAAGGCAGACAAAATTAGGGGAAGCAATCGTATTGTTCTCATCATGCAGTTTTGGAATCTACTTCTCCCATTACATCTTATTGCAATACTTATCAACCAGAGGCTTTTTAGCGCCGATAGTAAAAACCAATGCTTACCTTTGGTTACCTGTAAGTTCAATAATCGTAATTGGATTAAGTTGGCTATTAATATTTGTAATGAGCAAAATCCCCCTTCTTGAGATTGGAAGTGGAAGAAAATAGATTACTTAATCAAAAATCATATAATCTTTTTAGTTTATCATTTATCTCATTTTCAATTTCTTTTTTCTTTTTAATATTTAAAAAAACGTCTTCTCCATGATTAGTTTTCTTAATTCGAATGAATTCATCTTTATATAATCTTTTTAATTCTTTATTAATGTATTTGCATGGAATATCCGACAATTTATTGCAAATATTTATTTTTGGGGTATGCCTTTTCTGCCAATAGCTATTTCTATACAAAAAGAACAAAATTCTTTCCCGAATATCCTGTTCATACTCATTATTTCTTGACATATGAACCACCATCTTTTTAAAATACTGTTAACACACCCCTCTAAGAAATTCTTAAAAAAAACTATTTTTAATCCAGATATTGGTTCAATAAATCCTTTAAACCTATTGCAGCATTCCTATTTAGAATTACTTGCAAATTAGATTCATTGACCATTTCAATTTTATCTTCGCCATTAACAAGTTTCTTATTTACAAAAATTAATCGTATCTCATCATTATCCTCACCGACACCAACTGAAGAAGCATATAGAAGTTGAGAATTAGGATTAATCTTTACACCCTTTTTTATTGGAATGTCCTTAATTTCCAAAGTCAATCACCTCATCAACAATTATTCACAAAAAGCCAATTTAAAGTTAGTGGAATTTTCTTCCACATACTCTATTTTTAATGATTCATATTCAGTGAAAGTTATCTCCTGTTCCAATTGATCTAAATCAACATCAGAAGCATTTTCATCAAAGACAACATCTAATTCATCATCATCCAATATATCATAAGACTCATCATGATTTTCCATTTCCTCATCGATTTTAATCTTATTCAAATCATCGATAATTCTGTTTAGAATTTTTACTATAGGAGAATCTAAATTTAAGCTAAGTCTAGAATTAGAATCCTTAATCAAAATATTCCTTTCAATGATTTCTTCAATAAAGTTATTTAATGTAATTCTAGAAATTTCCGCCCCAACAGCTATTTGCTGTTTAGTATAAGTACCAAAAGGATTCATTAATAAATAATCCAAAACTTTTATTTTAGGATAATCTCCAAAAATTTCCTCCAACATTTAATCACTTCCTGTATAATATTTATACATAAATTAATATATAAATTTTTTTATGTATAAGAAATATACATAATTTAAAAAGTTAAAAAAAGGAATGGGAATTTAAAAATAGATAAAATAAATAAAAAAAAGTAAGACTCAAACGGAAAAAAAGTTTTGGTCCGGCTTTGAGATTACTCTCAAAAGCTGGAATCTATTCTACAGTCACACACTTAGCCAAGTTCTTAGGCTTATCAGGATCCAATTTTCTAATTACAGATACATGATAGCTCAATAATTGAAGCGGAACTATGTAGACAAGTGGAGCCAAGATGTCATCCACTTCAGGATTGATTAAAAATACGTTATCAGACTCATCAATCAAATCCTTATCTCCTTTTGCACCAATTCCTAATATATCAGCACCTCTTGCCTTAACTTCCTGCAAATTGCTCATGATCTTCTTGTAATCCTCACCTGGAGGTGCAACTACAACTACAGGAATATGCTCATCAATGAGTGCAATAGGACCGTGCTTAAGTTCACCTGCAGCATATCCTTCTGCATGAATATAAGATATCTCCTTAAGTTTTAAAGCTCCTTCCAAAGCGATTGGATATGAGAATCCTCTTCCTATGAAGAATGCATCCTTATCCCTCTTGTATAATTGTGAGATTTCACGGATGATTCCTTGCTTCTTAAGAACCTCATCAATGTAATCAGGAACCTTCTCCAATCTCTCAAGCAATTCCTCATCATCTGCAAGCAATGCAGAGAATAGGTAAATGGCTATCAATTGGCTTACATAGGTTTTAGTAGCTGCTACACCAATTTCAGGACCTGCTTGGGTTTGAATAACATAATCCGCTCTTCTTGTAGCGGAACTTCCCCTTACATTTACAATAGCTAATGTTTTGGACACTTCATTAGCAGCATCCAATGCCTTCAATGTGTCTGCAGTTTCACCAGATTGTGAAATGAAAATTACAAGGGTTTGGTCATTCAATGCCTTAGCGGAGTACTTGAACTCAGAAGCAAGCAAGACTTCTGTTGGTATGCCCACTAAAGATTCTATAAGGTATTTTCCAGTTAAAGACGCATGGTATGATGTTCCGCATGCAACAAAAACAACTCTGTTGATGGTTCCTTTAACCTCATCAACGATAGCTTTAATCTTTTTCTTTTCGCCTAAGGTGTTTCTGATTGCAACATCCTGCTCATTGATTTCCTTAATCATGAAATGGTCATAACCTTCCTTTTCAGCCATTTCAGGAGACCAATCAAGCACATCAATTTCCTTCTTGATCACCTTATCATTTTCATCCTTGAAGGTTACACCGTCTTCAGTGAGTATGACGATATCACCCTTATCAAGGTATGCTATATTGTTGGTATATTTTAAAATAGCTGGAGAGTCAGATGCAACGAAGTATTCATCTTCACCGATACCTACAATCAAAGGACTGTCCTTACGGGTAGCTACAACCTTATTCGGCTCATCTGTGCAAATGGCAGCAAGAGCATAAGCGCCTTCAATAACGCCTATGACCTTACGGACCGCTTTTTCCAAATCCAATCCCTCTTTCATGAATTTATCGAGCAAGTGTGGAATTACTTCTGTGTCAGTGTCTGACTTAAATTCATATCCTTCAGCGATTAGATCTTCCTTAATTGCCAAATAGTTTTCAATGATTCCATTGTGAACTACAGCGATAGTTCCTGCGGAATTTAAATGTGGGTGTGAGTTTTCCTTGCTTGGGTCTCCATGAGTTGCCCATCTTACATGAGCAATTCCGTAATTTCCAGGCATATCTGCGAAGTTCAATTTTGAATTGACTTCATCAATCTTGCCTGCATCCTTCTTAAGATTAATCTTACCGTCACAAGCGGTAGCTAAACCGATGGAGTCATATCCCCTATATTCCAATTTGGATATTGAATCCAAAAGAATCGGAGCCACCTTATCATTTTTCAATACACATCCAACAATTCCACACATAGTATCACCAAATAAAGTAATGAAATAATATTAATAAATTTTATACTGATTTTAATTTCTAAAAACGAATGAAATAAGTATTATATTTTACATTCAAATTAATTTTTTCAAGTCAATAATGATTATAAATCATTTATTGTTTATTTTATTTAAATTTTTTACCTAAAAATTTATATTAATATTATATATCTTAAATGAATTAATTAAATATTTCTAAAAATCATTTAACGAGGTTAACTAAATTAAGTAATAAAAAATTAAAAAAAGTAAATTAAATATGATAAAAAAAGAAGAAAAATCATTCAAAAAGATCTAATTCATTTTTTGAAGTTTTTTAGAGTTTTCCTCAACCAATCTTTTTGCCTCATCAGTCAATTCAATCCATTCCCATCCTCTAGCTAAAACCTTAGACTTGAGTGTGCTGATGTTTACTGAACTGACAAAATTAAGCTGATTGTTCTCTTTAAAGGAATAAGCCCAAGTAAAACCTTGTCTTGTTTTGGTTTTACGTTTTGTGACTCTAAAGAATCCGGTTTTGTTTTGTCTATCCAATGAAGATTCATCATAGGTTTCCCTATATTTCAAAACCAAATCACGAGCCTCATCTGTAAATTCTATCCAATCCAATCCTTTATCCAAAACGATAACCTTTAACTTGTATAGATTTACAGAAACAATCCTTCTTAGCTTGCTGTTTTCATAATATTGGTATGACCAATAATCATTTCCATTTCTCTTGTTCTCAACAAAGCTAACCCTATAAATTCCAGAGGTGCTCTTGTACTTTGAAAAATCAAGCTTGTTTTTGCCTCTTAATTTATTGTACTGGCGAACCTTGATCTCCTCATCATCATAAACCTGATGGATTACTTTGCTGACATATATTTTGCTTCTGCCAACATCCGCTGCAATGTCCATCATGGTCTCACCTGAATCATAAGCAGATATTATATATTCAGACAGTTCTTCCTTTGACATATGTTTTTTAGAATTTACACCGTTAGCCTTATTGAGAGAATCATTTTCCATAAAAACAATCCTCAATATTTTTAAGTTACATACTATTTTAGAAAAATCCCCATTTTTCTTAAATATATATTCTTTTTATAGGTATATATTCTTTTCTTTTATTGATATTGAGAAAGTTAAAAAACAAAGGATAAAAGACGAAAGACTTAATTCAATTATCAATATAGGATAAATATTATTAAATTGATATTGATATGAGAAAAACAACTAAAAAACTAAAAAATTATTAAATTGATATTGATATGAGAAAAACAACTAAAAAACTAAAAAAAGCAATGAATTTTAAATTATATTTATTAATGATAATAAATATAAAATTATATATTATAATTATATGAATTTTTAAAAATAATTGTTAAGACTGATTAATGAATTATTTTCAAAAATAATTTTTAAAACGATGATTGAAATGGATTCTAAAAATTTACTTTATGAAGGAAAAGCAAAAAGCGTTTTCCAAGGTGAAAATCCTGATGAAGTCATAATTGACTTTAGAGATGACATGACTGCAGGAGATGGCGCTAGAAAAGAAAGCATGGGCCAAAAAGGTTACATTAACTCAATTATTTGTGCAAAAATCTTTGAAACCCTTGAAGATGCAGGAGTTGAAACACAATTGATTGAATTATGCGAACCTTGTGTAATGAAAGCTAAAAAGCTTGATATGATTCCTATAGAAGTTATTGTAAGAAACATAGCTACTGGAAGCATTATCAGAAAATTCCCATTTGAAGACAAGGCTCCATTCAACCCCCCTCTTATACAAATGGACTTCAAGGATGATGAGTTCCATGACCCAATGTTGAATGATGCAATAGCTATTGCTCTTGGAATAGCTACTAAAGAGGACTTAGACACATTAAGAGAACTTGCTCTTAAGGTAAATGATGTCATGAGCAAAATGTTTAAGGACATTGGAATCATTCTCGTTGACTTTAAAATCGAATTCGGTAAGGACAAGGATGGAAACATCATCTTAGGTGATGAGATAAGTCCTGACAGCTGCAGATTATGGGATGCTGAAACCCTTGACATGCTTGATAAGGAACTCTTCAGACAAGGAAAGGATGATGAGGTCATTGATGCATATGAAGAAGTCTTCAACAGACTCTTAACTGAAGAAGACAAACAGAAATGGGGAATTTAAATAATCTGAAATTATAATTATTATGAAAAAATTCATAAGCGAAAGGCTTAGAATTAAACTACTAAAAAACTAACAAAGCATAAAATTAAATTTAGGTGATTAAAAATGATGTATGACATTGAAGTTAAAGTTTCCTTAAAACCAGGAATGTTAAATCCAGAAGCAACCACTATTCAAAGATCCCTTGCTCTTTTAGGATATGAAGTTAAAGGAACCAAAACAAAAGAGATCATTACTTTTGTATTGGAAGCAGACTCAGAAGATGATGCAAGAGAAAAAGTGGACGACATGTGTCAAAAGCTATTATGCAATCCAATTATCCACAATTACACAATCAATATCATTAAGATGGACTTAAGCTGCGGATGCGGATGCGAATAGATAAAAAACTCAAATCGATTCTAAATAAATTAAGATTATAAAGTGATAAAATGGCAATTGGAATTATAAGATTCCCTGGAACTAACTGCGACCGTGACGTTTATAAGGCTATTGAACTTGCAGGCGGCCAAGCAGAATATATCTGGTGGAATAATGAAGATTTAACTGATTACGATGGAATTGTTATACCTGGCGGATTTTCCTATGGAGATTACTTGCGTGCAGGAGCAATAGCTTCCAACACCCCTGTTGTTGAAGGTGTAAAGGCACTTGTAAAAGAGGAAAAGCCAGTTCTTGGAATATGTAATGGAGCACAGATTCTTGGAGAAATCGGACTTATCCCAGGATTGTTCATTACCAACGAAGTACCTAAATTTAATTGTGAATGGTCTAAATTGAAAGTTTCAAACAACAAGACCCCATTCACTAAAAACTTTGAAAAAGGCCAAGTAATTGACATACCAATAGCTCATGCTGAGGGAAGATTCTACACCCAAGACATTGATCTTATGAAAGACCAAGACCAAATCGTTCTTCAGTTTGCAGAGGAAAACCCTAACGGGTCTATGGAAGCAATCACTGGTGTTTGTGACGAATCAGGACTTGTTCTTGCAATGATGCCGCACCCAGAAAGGGCTACCACAAAACTATTGGGTTCAGACAATGGTCTTGAATTCTTTAAAGGTATGTTAGATAGCATTTAAGCTATCTACATATGCTAAATTTTTTTAATCCATTTAAAATTCATTGAATAAAATTTTACAAACTCATTTTTAAAATATAAATTAAGGAAGATAACATGCCAGTATATTTGATAGGTGCAGGTCCAGGAGACCCTGATTTAATAACTTTAAAAGCTGTGAAAGCATTAAACAAAGCAGATGTTGTTTTATATGATTATCTTGCTAATGAAGAGATATTGAAGCATGCTCCAGAAGATGCAAAACGCATTTATGTAGGTAAAAAGGCTGGAGAGCATTATAAGAGTCAGGATGAAATCAATCAATTGATCATTGAGGAAGCTAAAGAGCATGAAAATGTAATCAGATTGAAAGGTGGAGACCCATTTGTATTCGGAAGAGGTGGAGAAGAGCTATTAGCCGTTGCAAAGGAAAACATAGCCTTTGAAGTCATACCTGGAGTCACCTCAGCTATCGGTGCACCTACAAGCATGGCATTTCCAATTACACATAGGGCAGTTGCAACCTCATTTACAGTTGTTACAGGTCATGAAGACCCAACCAAAGCTGACAAGCAGGTTAAATGGGATTACACTGCAGATACATTGATTATCCTTATGGGAATCGGAAACATCAAGGAAAACACTGAAGAGATCATGAAATACAGAGACCCTAAAACTCCTGCATGCGCTATTGAAAGCGGAACACTACCAAATGAAAGGGTCGTATTCGGAACCCTTGAAACAATAGCTGACAAGGAAATCAACACACCAGCAATACTCGTTATTGGTGATGTGATTAACGTATTTAAAGAGATTAAGGGAATTGAATAATCCTTTAATTTATCTTATTTTTATTATTCAAAAACTTAAAATCTATTTTTTTCAGCTTTCAAAAGCTTTTTTCAAACTTTAACGAAAATTTTTCATAAAAATATTATCATAAATCCAAATGAGTATTACTTTGAAAAATGAGTTATTTTAATTAAAAAACTAAAATAATTAAAATCTATTTTTAAAATTTATTAAACTTAAATTTATTGAGAGAATATGAAAAATTAGATTAAATTAATTTTTAAAATCAAAAATAAAGAAAAATAAGCTAAAAAAGACATCAAATTTATATATTATTAAAGATAAACTTAATATCAACTCAAATATACTTTATATAGTGTATGAGTGAATTACTAAAAAAGAGGTGTTTAATTATGGAAATCGGTGAAATTATTAGTGATGCTGCAATGTATCCTATTAATAACGTAAAAGCACTTGTAATCTATGTAGTGCTTGGTATTATTGCATTTTTAGCATTAATCATTACTGGTGTTGGATTTGTTGGCGCTGGTGAAGCTACTGGATTATTATCCGGAGGATTAGGGATTTTGGGAATTATTGGAATCATCATTGCAATAGCAATATTCGCACTGATTGCTGGATATATGTTAGATGTTGTGAAAATAGCTATCAACAGAGAAGATAGCGCTCCTGAAATTGATCCTGTAAGACAAATTATCAATGGTATCAAATTATTTATTTTAGCAATAATTTACATGATAATTCCAATCATAATAATGGCTATCCTATCTGCCATCAATGAAACTTTAGGTTTAATTTTAGGATTTATCTTATTGATTGCATTCAGTATACTTTTAGTAATTGCCCAATGTAGATTTGCAAAAACCGAAAGTTTAGGAGAAGCTTTGAACATTGGTGAAGTAATCAATGACCTCAAAGAAATCGGAATTGTAAAAGTCCTTGCAATAATCATTATTATAGGAATCATTTCTTACGTTTTATCTGCTATAGCTACTGGAATTGGAAATTTCTCTGAAATTATTGGGGCAATTTTATCTGGTATCGTTACTATATATACTACATTCCTACAAAGCAGAGCATACGGTTTATTATATTCCGATGCAGAATAAATCCAATCAAGTTTTGACCTTCGGTCAAAATTTGACCAAAAATTTTAAGTTAGTTTAGAGTTTTTACTCTTAAACTAATACTTTTCTTTTTTTAAAAATAGGATTTAAACAATCATAAAAATCAGCACAAAAAATACTCCTTTTAAAAAATTAAAAAATAGTGCTAAAAAAGAAGAAATTTTAATAAACTCTTTTTAGAAAAGTTTGGAAATCAATCTAAATTATCTGCCCTTTTCAAAGCTTTTTTTACTCTAAATGCAATGTATTGGGTTCCACCACGCATTACACGCTTGAATTCCACCCAATCAAGATTTGCCAAGAATGTTTTCACAATATATGCAAATGAGAAATAGTACTTGCTCATCAGATTGTCCCTTAATTTCTCTATCTCATTGTGGTCTGCATAAGGATAATCCACAAGACAATTCAAGTAACCGTCATCATTCAGCCATTTAGAGTAATCCTCAGTAATCAAATAGCCGTTTTCCTTAGCCCAATCATAAAAACCGGTTCCTGGGAATGGTACAGCTTGCTGGAAGAAACACATGTCAGGATAAACGGATTGAGCAAACTTATATGTTTCATCAATTGTTTCAAGACTGTCACCAGTAAGTCCAATCATAAAGCATCCGAAAACCTTAATGTCCAATTTTCTTGCATTTTCTGCAAATGCCTTTGACTGCTCAAGAGTGATTCCCTTCTTGATTTCATTCAAGACTTCCTGATTTCCGGATTCATAACCGCAAACAAGCAATCTGCAACCTGCATCCTTCATCTTTTTCATGGTTTCAAAGGTCAAGTCAACCCTTGTGTTGCAGGACCAAACCGGTTTCAAGCCTCTTTTGATGATTTCATCACAGAACTCAATTACCCTTGGCTGGTTTACAGTGAATGTATCATCTTCAATGAAGATTTCCTTAATCTCTGGAAGCTCATTTAGAATATATTCAAACTCATCTGCAAGGTCACTTACAGATCTTGTCCTGTAAATCCTTCCACCCATTGTAGACGGATAACTGCAGAAATTGCACTGGTTTGGACATCCCCTTGATGATACGATCTGAATCATTGGTTTTTGGGCAAATGCATAAGCGTAATCATCAAAGTTCAAGTATTTTTCATAAACCTTTGAAACATAAGGAAGGCTATCCAAATCTTCTAATGGCTCTCTGTCTTCAGTATGCTTGACAGTGAAATCAATAGAATCAGCTAATAGATTTACATCTAAACAAGCAAGATCCTCACCATTGGAATTCACCCTATAGGAAACTCCCTTAACATTTGAAACATCATCAGAATTTATCAGTTCACCAACGGTATAGTCATATTCCTGACGAAGAATATAATCAATGCCTAAGCATTCGTTAAGGACTGCATCAGGCAAGATGGTTGCGTGAGTTCCTCCAATCATTATTTTAGCTTTAGGATAAGCTTCCTTAATTGAATTGATAACCTTATAATCATAAGTACAGGTAGGAGTTGTAATCTCAGCCATTATATAATCCGGCTTGTATTCCTTTACTTCCTCGATTGTATCCTCAATTGAGTATGCCTTTGTAATGCAATCAACAAGCTTGCAATCAAATCCTTCCCTTTCACACACTCCAACACAGTATGCTAACCAGTAGGGATAGTACAAAGTACCTGACTTGGTCTTTTCAGGCCATCTGCTTGCCCGGCTTATATTGAATTCATACGGTAAGTTCAAAAATAAAATTTTCATTAATATCACGATAATTATAATTTAAATAAATTAATAAAATTTATACATATTTTTTTACATATATAATTTTAGATATAAGTATTATATAAATTTAAATAAGTATTAAATGGTATTTACTAAACGAAATTAAGGAAAATATCTAAAAAAATAATTATTGAATGGATTTAGTAAATAAAATAAATGACAATATCTAAAAAAAATAAATATTTCAAAAACATAATATTAATTATAATCTCAAGATGTGGAAATATGGTAAAGAGAATAGCTATTACAAGACCAAAAGAAAGATCTAAAGCTGCAAAGGAATTCATAGAAAACTATGGAGGAGAAGCGCTTATCGTGCCAACATTGGAATTGAAACTGGAAAATACCGATTCACTAAAGGAATTGATGGGTAGATTTGGAGAATTGGACTGGTTAATTTTCACTTCAGTCAGTTCAATCGATTCAATATTCAAGTTCTATCCTGACTTTGTAGAAAATTTGAATTCAGACTGCAAAATTGCAACTATCGGTACAAAAACTGCAG
>NZ_CALDKF010000048.1 GCF_937898925.1 uncultured Methanobrevibacter sp. | reverse complement strand
ACGAGAAAATGAAGGATTAAAAAAGAAAAATAGTTAATAAAACAGTTAAAATTGTAAATGGTAAAATAATAAAAAGAAAAGAAGAGAAAAGAAAAAGAAAATTTAAAAAATTTAACTTTTCTGTTTAGTTAAAGCTCCACCAAGAGCACCAGTTATTCCCATAGTTATCATGTATTTGATTATATTGTAGATAATCACGAATAAGCTTGAAACTCCAGAAACGGTGAATCCAGTAAGCCCTCCAAGAGGTCCCATCAATGCGGTTCCACCTACTGTAACAAGCAGTATGAATAGGATTGATGCAACTATTGTTCCGAATGCTCCTGCAAGTGCTGCATTCCACATTCCTCCGAATATTCCTTCGTGAGCCATATATCCGACAATGAATCCTACAATTAAAAGACCCCAGAATTCATAACGTCCAAAGAATAAATAAACGATTAATGTCAATAGGAATCCAATAAATACTGAACTCATTTTAGCCATTTTATCACCTCATTTTACATTGATTCTTTAAATTATAATATTGCTTTTTATTATAATTTTCACGTATTTTAGTTTAGTTATAAAGTATTTAAACTTTACTTTTTTAAAAAATTATAATTTAATAATTTTAAAATTTACTCATAATAATAATCATTTTCCATTTGCTCTTTTATCTTTTCTATAACTGCCCTATGCATCCTTTTGGTGAATTCTGATTTATCGTTCTGCTTTAGGACTTCCAAGTATCCCTGGGATACAAGATTAAATGCAAATGGGCTTGGAATTATTGTATTTATTGTCTTGATTTCCATTTCACCACTTGAAATCCATGAAATGACTCTTTTAGCATTTTTGATGTCCATATAGTCTTCAGTGGCTTCCCTTCTTGATTCCTTGAGTATAGGGAAATTATTGTCCATTTCCTGAATGTACTTGAGTAATATTTTTCCTCTAACTTGCTGCCTTCCCACCGATTTTTCGTGTCCTTTGTATCTTCTCAATGTCATCAAGGATCTTCCAGCGCAATGCCTGAATCTGCTTGCCAGTGTTTCGGTTTTGTCAAGTGACCTTATCAGTATGTTTTCAAAATTGTTAGGATTTAATCTTTTCAATGCTTCCAATGCTCCCATCTTGCCCTCTGAGCTTAAATAGAATCCATTGTCTGTAATTGAAATTGTTATGCTCCTTTTGTTTCTGTCACTTGCCACATAAGCCACTGCCCTTGCAAGAGCATCATTTGTCTTTCTACCGAACAGGCTATGGAAAACAACGAATTTCCTTCCTCCAAATCCTGTGTAATACTCAACAAGAAGCTTTTGCTTGTGAGGGATTTGGGCATATATGAACTGTTCATTAAAGTATTCATAGATTGAGTTTGCTGCAAACTCATCAACATAAAGGTACTCATGAAGGAATTTCATTATCTCTTCCTTAGACCTTCCATACTGGAACTTGCTTTCAAGAATGTATCTAAACCTTTGAATATCCACTGCAAGGTCAAATGCAAGAGGCAATTGCTCCGAATACCATGAAGGGATTGTAGGAGGTCCTGATGCTGGAGAGACGTTAATGGTCATTCCCTTCCCATAATTGAATTTATAGGTTCTTCCACCAAGAACAAAGCTGTCACCTTTTTTAAGCTTTTCCATAAAGTCCTCTTCAACCTTGCCTATTGGCTCTCCATCACATTTTACAATGACTGCAGAATGGTCTGGGATTGTTCCAATATTTGTTGAATAAAGCATTCTTGCCAATTTTCCCCTTTTTCCGAAGGTGTTTTCCTTATAGTCAATCCATATTTTAGCATAAACGTAACGCTCTTCAAGCTCAACATATTCTCCTGCCAAATAGCTTAGGACATCTTCGTAGTCATCCCTTTCGAGGTCCTTATAGCAATAGCTTTTTCTGATAACATCATAAGCATAATCGATGTCCCAAGGGTTTTCTATTCCCATTCCATAGATATGCTGTGAAAGCACATCCAAGCAGTCCTTAGGAATCTTGATGTTGTCAATTTTCCCTTCCTTAGCGTTTTTCAAGAGTACAGAGCATTCTACAAGTTCATCCCTATCTGTAACGATTATTCTTCCCTTGGACTTTTCATGCAATCTGTGACCGCTTCTACCGATTCTTTGAAGGGCTCTTGAAACTGATTTCGGTGAGTTGATAAGTATTACAAGGTCAATGTAACCTATATCTATTCCAAGCTCAAGGGAGGTGGAAGATACAACAGCCCTAAGCTCTCCTTTCTTTAGTTTCTCCTCAGTTTCCAGTCTTGATTCCTTGGATAAGGAGGAGTGGTGTGCCATAATGTTATTGCTGTTGAAATGCTCTCCATAAAGCTTCTTAAGGTTGTAAACATAACGTTCTGTTGCGCTACGTGTATTTGTAAATATCAATGTTGTCTTATGTTCCATGACCAAGTCATCAATCAAGGCATAAGTTGCCATTCTTGTATCCTCATCATCAGCTATTACGATATCATCCACTGGAGAGATAACCTCTATGTCCAATTCCTTCAGATAATTGATATCAACAAGGATACAGTCTCTTTCAACTCCATATTCATATCCTACAAGGAATTTTGCAACCTCTTCAAGGGGGCTTACTGTAGCGGATAATCCAATCCTTGTAAATCCTCCGATTAGATGCTGCAATCTTTCAAGGGATAAGCTTAAGTGAACTCCCCTCTTGTTTTCAGCCAATGAATGGATCTCATCAACAATCACATACTTAACATGTGAGAGTTTTTCCCTGAATTTAGGTGCAACAAGCAGGATTGATAATGTTTCAGGGGTTGTAATCAGGATATGTGGTGGAGACTTTAACATCTTTGTCCTTTGGTATTGTGTGGTGTCTCCAGTTCTAACTGCCTTTCTGATTCCTAACGGCTTTTTAGCTATTTTCTCTATTTCCCTAAGGGGCTGGTCAAGGTTTCTTTCAATATCATTGTCCAATGCCTTTAGAGGAGATATGTAAATGCAATAAACCTTATCTTCAAGTTCCCCTTTATCTGCAAGTTCAGTCAGTTCATTTATTACTGATAGGAATGCTGTCAATGTCTTTCCAGATCCTGTTGGTGATGAAACAAGTATATTGTTTCCCTTGTGGATTTCAGGAATCGCTTGTTTTTGTGCTGGTGTAAAGTCCTCAAAGCTATTCTCAAACCACTGTTTGACATAAGGATGGAGATTCTTGTAGATTTCCTTTTTTGAATAGCTTTTAGTCTGTTTTTTTATCATATTATCAATCTTTAAGTTTTATCATTGGTGTGTTGCGTTTTATTTTAAAATAGTTACCATTTATTTATGTTATTTATTTATTTTATAGTTTAGTTTTTATTTGTTCAAATTAATTTAAATATTAGTTTTAACTTAAATATTATTAAATTAAGAATTAATTTTGAAATTAATTTCATGTTTTTTAGAATTTTAATTATTGAATATTTTTAATTATTTTAGTTTTATGAGGATTTAATATGGTAGGAAATTTATCAATTGAAGAAGCTATTGAAGCATTGAAGGATGAAGATGTAGCTACTAGAAAATCAGCTATAGCAAGTTTGGAAAAGGTGAATGATGAATCCATTATCGATCCATTGATTCAAGCTACTAAAGATGAAAATGCTCAAGTACGTTTTAAAGCTGCAGAAATCTTAGGTAACATGGGTGATGTAGCGGTAGATAAATTGATTGAAGAGTTTGCAAATGCAGAAGGAAAGGATAAAAGATTTTTAGCATTTGCACTTAAGGAAACTGAAGATCCAAAGGTTATTCCTTATTTCGTGGAATCCCTTGATGATGAGGATTTCGGAGTTAGAAAAGTTGCTGTAAGGGCTTTAGGAGAACTCCAAGCGGAAGATGAATTGGACAGCATTGCAAAATGTCTTGAAGATGAGGACTGGGGTGTAAAGTTAGCTGCAGTTCAAGCTTTAGGAGATTTAGGAAGTGATGAATCCATTAATCTCATCAAACAGGCAAGAAAGAATGAGGATGACAAGGACTTTAAGAAATCCTGTAATAAGGCAATTAAAAAAGCTGAAAAAAGGAAAAAGGCAAAGGCATCTGGAAAAGCTATTGTCAAAGTCATTCCAATGAGTACCATTAAGGAAATGGAAGAGGCAAATCTTAAAAAGGCAATTAAGGAATATGAAAGGTATGTTGAATCAAAACAGCCAAAGGATGCTCCATATAAAAGATTATGCGTTCTCTATAGAAAGGAAAATGATTATGACAATGAAGTAAGAGTCTTGGAAACAGCATGTGAAGTGTTTGCTGACAATGAGAAAAAATTAGCTTACTTTGAAAAGAGATTAGCAAAATTAAAATAAAATTAAAATAAATTTTAATTAATTTTTATTAATTTATTTTCTCTTTTTAATATTTTTTTAATTAATTTTTATTAATTTATTTTCTCTTTTTAATTATTTTTTTATAATTTTTTTAATTTTTCTAAAATTAGTGTCTATTTTTATAATTTTTATTCTTCATGAAATTTCATGTTTATTTCATGAACATATTTTATTTTATCTATTTTTCATTTATTTCGTATAAATCGACTCTCCTATTCTTTAAAACAGGAATTTCTTCTCTCACTCTTTTTATTTCATCCAAATCTATTTCAACGATTTTTAATTCTTCACTGTAATCCAATTCTTCAATCACTTCTCCCCATGGATTTACAGCTATTGAATGTCCGTAAGAATTATAGCTAGCATCCTCATCTAATGCTGGTGCTACTCCAATTGCATAAACTTGATTGTCCAATGCTCTTGATCTAAATAAGAGTTCCCAATGTGCAGGGCCAGTTGTCAAATTGAATGCTCCTGGGAAAATTAGTATTTCAGCACCATTCAATGCCATTATTCTTGATAACTCCACAAATCTTATGTCATAGCAGATTCCAATTCCAATTCTTGCCAAATCTGTGTTGATTATTGTGAAGTCATTTCCTGCACTTAATGTATCTGATTCCTTGAAATAGATTTTTCCCTTAACATCAATGTCAAATAGGTGCATTTTTCTATGCTTTCCTAATTGTTTTCCATTATTGTCAAAGAAAACTGCAGTGTTGTATATTGATTCGGTTTCATTTTCATCATCTCTTTCAAGTTCAGGTATGGATCCTGCCAAAACATGAATGTTCTCTTCTTTTGCAATATCGGATATTTCCATTAAGGTTTGGCTATCTTCCAATATTTCAGCATATTCTATGAATTTCTCATTTTCATATGGGCAGTTAAACATTTCAGGAAGAACAGCCAAATCTGCTCCTTGCTCTTTTGATTCCTTAATCATTTGAATTGCTTTTTCTATATTCTTTTCCTTATTGTCCACCACATTCATTTGACAAAGAGCTATTTTGATTGAATTCATGTTTTTTCCTCGATAGTTAATGATAAAAATTAAAAATAGGTTAATATTTAAAAAATATTAAATTATAAAATTATAAAATTAAAAAAATAAAGAAAAAATAAAAAGAAAAAATATTTATTTTTAAGCGGAAGTTAAAAATAAAAAAATTAATAGATTAGTTTTAAGCTATTTCTGCACCGTCTGCTGCATCAATTTCAGTTGTTTGAAAACTAATGCTATTAATCATATTTTGGATTTCAGTTGTATTCAAAGCGCTGATATCCTTGTTATTGGATTTTCCATTGTTTATGACAAAGCTGTAGTACACTCCATCACGCAAGGTACAGTAGTATCTTGAATATCCTTGGTCTGCAGTGCTGATTGTCATTCTTAAGGATGGAATTCCGCCAATATCAACAGTTTCAGCATCTAAGACTTCCCCATTTAAGGATTGTGATGTTGCATTAATGTCACTTATGATCTTTTCATAGGTAATGTCATCACTTTGAATTGTGGTAAATCCAATTAATGTGTTATCTTTAGTTTTAAATGCAATATCGCTGGAATTGCTGTTTCCATTGGTATTGTTGTACATGGACCAGTTTCCAGAGTAATCAAAACTGATTATTCCGTCTGAATAGTTTTTAACTTCATCAGTGGTTTGGTTTTGTAGTCCATTGATTCCAATTCCTGCAATCAAGAGAATGATTATTGCGAGTATTGCAACAATTGCAATTTTTCTAATGTTTAGGTTGGAACCGCCGTCTGATTTTTTAGTGACTGTTGGTTCAGCTTTTTTCTCTTTCTTAGGAATTTTAATTTTATCTTTTTTAGGGGTTTCCTTTTTGATTTCCCTATTGATCTTTTCAGTTTTTGCAGAACTGAATTTTTTAGCAGGGTCTTTGATTCCCTTATCTTTTTGCTTGAATCCTTCAGTTGCAGTTTTGCTGAATGAAGGTTTAGTACTTTTTTGAGCTTGAGCGTGACTTTCTTGTTCTTTCTCTCTAGAAACACTACTAAATTTACTTAAATCGAAGCTACCTAACTTGCTAGATAATCCTTTTCCAAAGCTAGATGAACTGCCAGAGAATATTGAATCATTAGTGCTAGTGATTACTCCTGGCTTGAATTTGCCCTCTAACTTAGGAGGTCTAGCATTTGCTTCAGATTTTGGAGGAAGTTTAGCACCACAGTTACCACAAATTGGTGCACTGTCATAACTTGCATTTCCACACTCTTGACAATATTTTACCAAATTTTAACCTCCTACTCAATAGATTAAAAATACTTATAAAAATTCTTTAATATATTATATTATATACTAATATTAATCTTTATATTTAATCTTATATTTAAAATTTAAGATATTTTAAGGATATTTTTAAGAAATTAAGGTAAATTATTTTATTTAGTAATTAGAAATTAATATTTAATTGAAAATTTTTAAAAATAATCTTTTAATAATCTTTAAGAATAATGTGATAATATGGCTGAAGAAAAAGAAATCAAATGTGACAATATCAATTATGCAGTTTATAAAATTGAGGATTGGGAAAATGATTATGAAATAAACATCATTGGAACTGCAAGAGAAAAACCTGTAACTCAACCAACTTTGGATCATATGCTTAAGCAAATGGAACATATAAGAGTGTCTGTATTTGAGATTGGTGGAAAGGAAGTCAATGGAATGATTGGATTAGGCATGCAGCTTAATCAATCCATGCAAAAAAGGGATTTGGATGAGCTTATTCAACAGGAAGAAAAAGAGTATCAATCAATTATGGAAGAATTGAATGCTATTGAATTAAAATCCGCTGAGGACACTATTTCTTTAGATACTGATGAGTATGTTATTTATAAATTGGAGTATGATGGACATACATTATCTCCTAAGCCTTATAATGATTATGCTATAAGGCATCAAAAGGAAGAGATTGAACGTCTTAAGAAAGAAAGTGGACAAAAATTCGTTTTAGATCTCTAATTATTATTAAAAAAAGATTTTGAGCTTTAATATTAAAGCTCATTTAACTATTTTTATAAAACCAATATTCCTAATCCTTCAAGGAGTATTTTTACACCAAGCAAGATTAAGATAACCCCACCAAGTATTTCGAACTTGTCTCCAAAGTAATTTCCTATTTTTTTACCTAAATAAAGTCCAATGATTGTAAATATGAATGCAGTGACCCCAATCATGATTATTGGAATCAGGATATCTGTTTTTAATACTGCATAGGTTATTCCAACTGCAAATGCATCTATGCTTGTAGCTATTGCAAGCAATGTCAATTCCTTAAATGAAAAATTATCACTATTCTCTTCCCCTTCCTCATTGGAAAAGCTTTCTCGAATCATATTTGATCCAATCAAAAGAAGCAGTATAAATGCTATCCAAGGAGCGAAGGTAGTGATGACCCATTCCAATTGAATTCCACCTAACCAACCTAAAACAGGCATAAAAGCCTGGAATCCTCCAAAGAATATTGCAAACCATAATACTTGGGTTTTTGTAATTTTCTTTAATGTGAATCCTTTTGTAAGTGAAACGCTGAATGCATCCATTGCCAATGCAATTGCAATGAGTAAAGTTGAAATGAAATCCATAATAATCAGACCGTGTTATTTTTTAATTCTTTAAATGTGTATGTATATATTATTAATTATGTATAAATATTTTATCCAAAGGCATCTAAAGTAACTTTTTTATCCTTTTTAAGTTCTCTTGGAGGTTCTACAGCTACAAATTCGATTCCTTCCTCTTCAAGAAGCTCAAGTGCATCATCACCTATTGAAGGAGCTACAAGCAAACCTCTGATTTTCTGCTTTTCACCAGTTTTGCCTTTGATTTCCTTGTTTTCCCTATTTTCAAAGTCAGACAAGTATCTTCTGATTTGCTTAACTGCAGCTATCCCTGCCTTACGGGCCTTTAATTCTAAAATCATTAGGTTTCCTTCGCTGTCCTTTCCAAGAATGTCAATGAATCCATGTTCTGTAGCGTATTCCCTTACGCTTGGACGGAATCCTTCCTCGATTATGTGAGGTTTTTCCCAAATCATGTCTCCCATGTCCTTTTCATAACCTGCTCTTTCAAGCTCTTCATAATCTTCAATTAGGTTATAGTTAGCATAATGGACTTTTCTAACCTCAACTTCCAATCTTTCAGGAGGGCTGCGCCTATGGCTTTCCAAAAAGAGAATTTCATCTTTTATGTAAGCTCTTGGTCTTGATTTAGGAGGTTGCCAATTGACTGGATCAACCTTATTGTCCTGATGAATCAGGAAACATCCATCCGGCTTCATCATGATTATTCTTTCACCATAATCAAGTTCACTTAATGCACGACCTTCATAACTGACTCTACAGCATGCAAAAAGCAATATGGTTGCCTTTTTCCTAAGGCCTTCCTCAATAAGCTCATAAGTCTCTTCATAATTTGGATTTTCTAAAATTTTATATTTCATCTTATCATTTAGTGTTATTTTTTGATTTTTTCTTTTATTTTTAATGAGATGCTGATGTTTTTTGTTCTTATTAAATTATTGTTTGGATAGTATTTTAATTTTTCCATGCTATTTATTGATGGTGATTACCGTATTGTTTAATCCTAATATTTGAGAATACTCAATATTATCTACAATGTCCTTAATAGCAAAATAGTCTGATTTTACTCCTTCAAAATCTTCCTCATATTTGAATTCCACACCTTCACTTTTTATTGAAAGGAATATTGCATCCTTTGTCTCCCTAATAATGATATCTATCCAATCCAATTCTTCATTTATATCAAGAATATGGCTGATAAGGTTTCCAATTGCAAAGCTGACTTCCTCTGAAATATTAGGATTGGAGTAGGAATCCTTAATCTCTTTAGAGAGTGCAATCGCATCCTCCTTATTTCCTGGAATGGTAAACTCCATGAATGATGCCTCCTCATCTTTATAGTTTAGGAAGAATCCGGAGTATTGGCCATTGCTTTTTTTAGTGACATATTTGGAGTATAACCAAATGAATATGAATGTAACTATTTCTGTCAATACTAGTGAGAACCAAATTCCGTTTATTCCCCAAATGTGGCCAAATACATATGCCAAAGGAATTGGGAATATTAATCCTTCAAGGATTGTAACGATATTTGCTATTTTGTTGTATTGCACTGATTGGGAATAGAATATGTATAGGAAGTTTATTCCATATCCTAAAAGGCTTAATGCGTAGATTCTAACTGCATTCAGTGCAGTAGGGATTGCAGAAGGGTCACTTACAGAGAATAAGCATAATATTGTCTGTGGGAATATGGCAAAGAGCAGGGTGAAGAATATTCCAAATCCAAGCACTATCTTCAATGACTTTTTAGCAACATAGTCCACTCCGTTATAATCCCCCTCTTGGAAATAGACTGCAATGATCGGCAATATTGACTGTGTTGTACCGAAAATGAATATTCCTACTAAAAATTGGGTATTGTAGCACATATTGAATGCGGATAATCCAACTTTTCCTGCAATTCCCAGTATTAAAGAGTTAATTACAAGCAATTTGATTGTTTGATATAGTGGGATTGAACAACTGGAAAGTCCTGTTTTACAGATGTCCTTCATATAATCAAGAGCTTTTGAAAGTTTAACTTTAACAAATCTAAATGTTCCTTTAGAGTTAAAGAAATAAGTGGATATGTAAATTGAAGCTACAATATAGGATACAGTAGTTGCCAATGCAGCACCTTTAATGCCTAAATATGGTATAAATGCCAAGTCTCCAATCACATTCAGACCATTTGCCATAAGAAACGCTTTAAATTGCAATGGTATGAAATCATCTGTTTTAATGAAGTAAGCTAAAACTATCATGAAACACATGAACGGTGAAACTATGATAAATATCAGGAAATAGTCTTTAACGAGAGGCCTTAATTCATTGGAATTGCATAATATCTGAGTGAAAAAATCTGGGAATAGGAGCCCAAATACTGTAATTATTAATCCAATAATGGTTATGCTGATTAGAGAAATCGTAAATAGGGAATTGGCTTGGTCTTTGTCAAATCTTGCCCTTGCAGTTGTAGCAAGAATGCTGCCTCCAAAACCTATTAACCAATAGATCATATTGAGAAATTGTGCTATAGGCTCTATGCTTTGAATTACAGACAGGTTCAAAGAGCCTAAAAGTATACTGACTATCAATGCGTCTACAAGAATTGCAAAGTTTCCCGCTATTGATGCAAGCAATGTTGGAAAAAACAATTCTCTAAATTTCTTGTTCAGCAATCGAAAATTCCTTTCATGTGTCATTAAATGCCTCTATTAAATTTAATTTTTCTCTAATAATCATTTATCGTTGTTTTTTAATATTCATATTTATATAGGACTTTTTATATATAATTAATAGTTAGGAAATGATTATTATGGAAATGAATGAAAATGTTGAAATGATTACCGGAGACCCTAAGAAAGCTATTAATAAGCTTGCTTGGCCTATGATAGCAAGTATGTTTTTAATTTTCTTAAACAATATTGTGGATAGTATTTGGGTAGCAGGATTAGGGCCTGCTCCTTTGGCAGCATTAGGATATGTAACTCCATTGTTTATGGTTCTAGTAGGATTTGGAAATGGTATAGGTGCTGGTGCAACCTCTCTTATTTCCCGTTATATTGGTGCAGAAAAAAGAGATGGGGCAAATAATGCAGCTATTCACTCTGCTATTTTAAGTGTAATTGTTTCATTGATTCTTACAGTATTTTTCCTTTTATCTTTAGAATCCCTATTAAAGATAATGGGTGCAAGTGATGTATTGAACTATGCTATGGATTATGGTATAATTGTATTTGCTTTCACTGCCCCTATATTAATTCCCCCTATTTTTGGAGGAGCATTTAGGGCAGAAGGAGATGTAAAGAGAGCCACTTTGCCTATTGCTATTGTAGCCATCATCAACATGGTTTTAGATCCAATATTTATTTACACATTTGGTTGGGGAGTTTCAGGTGCAGCTCTTGCAACAGGATTATCCCCTCTATTTGCTATTTTAATGATGTTATATTGGATTTTCATTAAGAAAGATACCTACTTATCATATAACAAAAAAGATTTCCATAATAATTTTAAAATGTATAAGGATATTCTAGTTGTAGGAATTCCGGCAAGCTTGGAACAATTGATCATGGCAGCTCTTGCTGTTACCGTCAATTATATGCTCACTTTGGTTTCAGGTTCAGTTGCTGTGGCTGTCTATACTGCTGGATGGAGAATCATATCCTTAGGATTGCTTCCAGCTATTGGTGTCGGAACTGCAGCAATTACCGTTGCAGGTGTTGCATATGGTGCTAAAAAGTATGAAAACATTAGAACTGCATGCAGATATTCCGTTAAGTTAGGTCTAATCTCATCCATTATAGTTTGCATATTGCTCTTTGTATTTGCTAATCAAGTGGCATTCATATTCTCCTATTCAGAGGCAAGTTCACATCTTGAACCATTGATTGCTTCATTCATACAATTGATGTGTCTATTCATATTGTATGTTCCATTCGGTGCAAGTGCAGGAAATGTATTCCAAGGATTAGGAAAAGGAACCACTTCCTTTATTTTAACCACATTCAGGGAATTTGTGCTTGTATTGATTTTCGCATACCTTTTAGGATTTGTATTCAATATGGGAGAACATGGAATTTATTACGGTATGCTTTTAGGAGGATTCCTTGGTTCTGTAATAGCTTATGGATACATTGAACTCTATGTAGACAGATTGATTAAGGGAAAAGTTAAAGGAAGCGAGATTTAGCTTTAGCTTCTCTACTTCTATTTTTTATTCTTATCTTATTTCATTTCTTTAAGATTTATTTCATTCCATTCAATGTATTTATTTTTATTTAAATTACTTAATCTGGTAATATAAACTTTTTTAAATGATTTAATACAAATTAAGTAATAGAAAAATATTTTATGATTTTATAATTTTATTAGGCGGTTAATTTAATATGCAAAAAGTAATTAATTCTCATTGTCACATTTATCCAGATAAGATTGCAGCAAAGGCTGTTAAGGGGATACGTGATTTTTATGACCTTCATATGTCTTTAAATGGGACTGTAGATGACTTGATTGAAGATGGAAATAAAGTAGGTGTTTGTCATTACCTTATCCATTCAGTAGCTACAACTCCAAAGCAAGTTCAATCAATCAATGAATTCATCAGCTTTGAGGTCAAATCCCATCCAGGCCTTTTTACAGGTTTTGGAACATTGCATCCTGATAGTGAAGACATTGAAGGTGACTTGGATTACATTATTGAACTTGGCCTTAAAGGGGTTAAAGTTCATCCTGATTTCCAGCAATTTGCCTTAAATGAGGAAAAGGCATTTAAAATGGGAGAGGCAATCAATGAAAGAGGATTGCCGATTATGATTCATTGTGGCGATTTCAGATATAATTATTCAAACCCAGAACATCTTAAGCCATTCCTTGAAAAGTTTCCGGATCTCACTGTCATTGGTGCTCATTTTGCAGGATGGAGCATGTGGGAAAAGGCAACTGAAGAATTGGCAGGAACCCCTAATCTGTTTGTGGATTGCAGTTCAAGCTTATATGCATTGTCTCCAGAGACTGCAAAGGAATTGATTCATGCATATGGTGCAGATAAGGTTTTATGGGCAACTGATTTTCCAATGTGGGAATCAACAAGCGAGATGGAAATGTTCAATAAGATTGATTTAACTGAAGAAGAAAGAAATTTAATTCTTTTTGAAAATGCAGCTAAACTTTTAGGTTTAAAATAAAAATATTTATTTAAACATTTTTTTTATTAAATTGGGTTTTTACCAATTTTATTTTCTTATTTTTATGGTTGATATCATGTTTGATGTAGAAGCTATTGGGGCAGAGTATTTTACTTTAGATGAGTTTAAATTCAATAATGGGGAAGTCTTGAAGGATGCAAAAGTTGAATACATCACCTTTGGAACTCCACAATATGATAATGAGGGAATCATTTCAAATGCTGTAATTTACTTCCATGGTTCAAGCGGCAGCTGTTACTCTGCAAGACGCATTTCTGAAGATATGGGCAGTGGAGAGATATTTGATACAGATAAATTCTTCTTCATATCAGTCAGTGCTCTTGGCTGTCCTGGTTCTGCCAGCCCATCAACAACTGGTCTGATGAATAGGTTTCCAGAGTATGATGTTGAAGATATGGTAAACTTCCAAAAGCAGTTCCTTGAAGAGAAATTCGGAATCACTCATGTAAAAGGACTAATTGGTAACTCAATGGGAGGATTTGAAGTCTTGACTTGGGGTTGCGTTTATCCTGATTCTGTTGATTTTATCATTTCTCTTGTTAGCAGCTTTAAGGTAGGTGGACATAATTTTGCATTAAGCAAGATCATGAACAATATTTTGGAATCTGACCCTGATTATAATGATGGAGCTTATGATTTGCCCCTTTCAGACTCATTAAAGAGAAGCTTAAAGCTTTCATCAGATGCAATGTATTGCTATGGATTGTCAAGAGAGGAATACAGAAACAATATGTCAAATGAGGAAATTGAACTTGCTATGGCAGGATTTGCAGAGGAAAGCTTAGATGAAGATCCTAACGATTTGATTTATATGAATAACTCTTCTCTCGATTACGATTTGACAGACCAGTTGGAAAATATAACTGCTAAGGTTTTGATTATAGCGATTAATCAGGACCAATACTTCCCGCCAAATCTTGATGCAATTCCAATGAGCAAAATGATTAAGGATAATAAGTTGCTTATTTTTGACTCTTGCATGGGTCATGTTGGCTCTAATGAATTGTTTAAGGTAAAAGATGATTTGGAAGAGTTCATTAAGGAATTTAGGGATAATTAATCAATATTTGATGCACTGATTTTTCATTGATTTATTAATTTTTATTTAGAAAAATATTATAATTTAAAAAAACATAATTTAATTAAGAGATTAAAAGGGATAAATATGTTAAGCGTTAAAGTTGAGGATTACGGCGAAACTGAAGATCAAATGCACTATGTAAATTATAGGGTGTCTGATTTAACTGAAAAGGAATTGGATTTTTTATTGAATAACTTGGAAGGGGAAACCATTGTGGAAGATGGTGATTTGCTCCTAAATATATTCTATTCCAGAAAATTCTTCCCATTTGCTTCAGATGATGCACATTTTAAGCTTGAGGATTTTATTAAAAGGGAAGAGATTGAAATGACTTATTTCATTGCAAGCTTCTTGGAAGACATGAAATGAGTTTTTTTAAATCATTGCATTATATGCTTTTAATTAACAAAGGGGTATAAAATGAAAAATGACTTGTTTGAATTGACAGCATCCAGAAGGTCCATACGCAAATATGATGGTGAACCTATAGATCAAGAGGTACTTGATGAGATTATGAAAGTTGCTCTTACAGCACCATGTTCTTTTGGTCATCGTCCTGTGGAATTTGTTGTGGTTAAAGATCAGGATACTATAAGGGAGTTAGCTACTTGCAAAAGCTTAGGTGGCAGTCAGATTATTGGTGCAAGTGCAGTTGTAGTTGTAATGGTCAATCTTAATCGTGGGGAATTTTGGATAGAAGATGGTGCAATCGCTTCTTCATATATTCTTCTTGCAGTTGAACAGTATGGCCTTGGTGCTTGTTGGGTTCATATACGTAATAGAGGAGGTAAGAGAAAATCTTCTGATGAGGAAATCCGTGAACTATTGGATATTCCAGATGATTTTGCAGTTTTAAACCTTGTAGCTATTGGAGGCAAAGGCGAATTCAAGCAAGGTTATACAGAAAAAGACTTTGATAAAAGCAAAATTCATTTTGAAAAATATTAATTGTTTAATTTTTATTAAAATTTAGATTTTATAAAAAAAAGAGAAAAATGATAAAAAGAAGTATTCTTTTTATCTAATTGATTATTTTACTATTTTTATTTAGATATTTTTATTTGGATGCTTCTAGCATTCTTTCTACAGCATTGATTGATTTTTCAGCTATTTCTTCAGGGACAATAATTTTAGGTTCCTCATTGATTAAGCAGTCCCTAACCTTTTCCAATGTGTGGAGTTTCATGGTTTTACAAATAGCTCCTTCAAGCAATGGGTAGTAGGTTTTGTCTGGACACTCTGATTTAAGTCTTGTAATCATGTCAACTTCGGTTCCAATGACAAATTCCTTATCAGGGCTGTCCCTTACATGAGCTAGCATTCCACCAGTACTTAAAACATAATCTGCCATTTCCTGAACCTCTTTGTTGGATTCAGGGTGAATTAAGATGTCTACACCAGGATATTTTTTCCTTGCATCTTCAATGTCCTCCTTGTGGAATAGCTTGTGAACATAACAGTGGCCATCACCTGGAATAGGAATGATCTTTTTGTCAGTGAATGGTTGTACGAATTCTCCAAGATTGGTATCTGGCCCAAAGAGAATTGTGTCTTCTTCTAAGCTTGCTACAACCTTTTTGACATTTCCAGAGGTACAGAGAATGTCTGATTCCGCTTTTGCTTCACCAAGACTGTTTACATATAAGCAGACTGCAGCGTCAGGATATTTTGCTTTTGCTTCTCTGACTTGCTCTCCAGTAAGCATATGTGCCATAGGACATTCTGCATCAATATCTGGGATTAAGACTTTCTTATCAGGGTTTAACATATATGCAGTTTCTGCCATAAAGTCCACTCCGCAGAAGACAATGATGTCCCTATCTTCCACTTCTGCAGCCTTATTACATAATTCTAAAGAGTCTCCAAGGAAATCAGCTATTTCCTGAATTTCTTTTGGCTGGTAGTTATGTGCGAGTATAATCGCATTCTTTTCTTCTTTCAATTGAATAATTTCTTTCTGTAATTCATTCATTTTTAACCCTCTTTACAATGGGATTATTAAATAATTTAGTTGTTTATATTATCTTTATTCTTCTTACTTAAAAAATTAACTATTGTTATTTTTTATAGTTTATCTATTTTTCCTGTTTTTTATACTCATCAATCAGTCTATTGATATTTTCCAATATTGTCACTTTACCGCAATCAATGTATTTATATTCCGTAATCCAATAGCTTACTTCTACTTTAGGGCCCCATTCAGTGTAATCCTTTGAAAAGATGGATGTTTTATTATTCACTATCCAATCGTATTCATACATTATCTTATCAAGCTCTTTCTTGAATTCAGGAATATTCATTCCATGAGGCAAGGTTGCATTGATTCTTAACCTGTGGTCTTCAGTTGGCTTATACATCTTATAGATATTTTTTGATAAAACAGAGTTAGGAATTGTTATTTCAAAATTATCTTGATTTATCATAGTCGTATTTCTGAATCCGACTTTCTTGATGGTTCCCTTAAAGCCATTAACTTCAATTACCTCTCCAACTTTAATTTTTTTATCGCTGATTACAAAAATCCCTGAAATGAAGTTGGAGACAATGTCCTGTGATGCAAAACCTATTGCAATACCTACTACACCTAAACTGATTAGTATGCTTTCTAAGTTAATTCCAAGAACATGCAATATCCAGGCAATAGCTACAATAATCACTGTGTATTTCAACAGGTCCTTAAAAAGATAATGGGCGGTGAGATTCAAATCGAATTTTTTCTCTAGCTTAGTAAGAATTTTATCGCCTATTCGAATAAATATGAGTCCACCAAGTATAATCAGCAAAATGAAAATGAAATTCCTTAAATTAAAAAGATGAAACAATATGTCTAATATTTGAGATGTGTAATCCATTTGATCCCCCCTATTTTCTATTCTTTTTAAGCTTGTTTACTTTAGTTTTCTATTCTTTTTAAGCTTGTTTACTTTAGTTTTCTATTCTTTTTAATCATTGTTTACAGTAAGTATGTTCTTGAAATTTATTGATGTCTTGTCTTTGCCAATGTTAATTTCGGTAAAGTCATTAGCCACTATGGTATTTTCAAATATTTCTTTTGCTTCATTTTTTATATTCAAATCGCTTGTATACCTTGTGCTTATGTGAGTCAAGACCAATAGTTTAACATTTGCCTCTTTAGCTATTTCTGCAGCTTCCTTTGATGTTGAATGGCAATTTTCAATTGCCTTGTCCTGGTCTGCATCTTCGTATGTTGCTTCATGAATCAAGACATCGCTTTCTTTAGCAAGTTCAATAAGCTTTTCACAAGGCCTTGTATCTCCAGAGTAAGTGACTTTCTTTCCAGCTCTTGGAGGTCCCAATACCTGTTCCGGCTTGATGATCTTTCCATCCACTTCAACTTCCTGGCCGCTATGAAGCTTTCCAAAGGCAGGGCCTACGGGAACACCAAGTTCAATAGCCTTTTCTCTTAGGAAGCGAGGCTTTTTCTTTTCATAAATTGAATAAGCTATATTAGGAATGTTGTGCTCAGCAATGATTGACTTGATGATGTATTCATCAGTTTCCACAACCACTCCTTCATCGATTTCATGAATATTGATTCTAAAGTTTATCTGGAAAAATCCATAGTTGGAAATCACACCTATAATCTTTTCCAATCCTTTAGGTCCATAGATGTCTAAGTCATCTTCTCTTCCTCTAAATCCCATGGATTGAATGAGTCCTGCCAAACCGAGGATATGGTCTCCATGATAGTGGCTGATGAATATCTTGTCTATTTTCATGGGACTTATTTTAGCGTAAGTCAATTGCCTTTGTGTTCCTTCCCCACAATCAAAGAGCAGTGTGTCCTTAAAGTATTTCAA
>NZ_CALDKF010000047.1 GCF_937898925.1 uncultured Methanobrevibacter sp. | reverse complement strand
CTTATATGAATTGCTTATTTTAAACTATGGGACATTTTATGCTACTATAAGGGCAGCTCAAAACTGGAAAAGGCAAACAGTAATTGATTTGGAAGACTTTGGTACAGCAGGAAATCCCCTTTTCAAAAATGACCCTCTTGTTTTCATTGACCCAACAGACAAGAACAGAAATGTTGGAGCAGCCTTAAGAATGGAAAGGTATGTTGATTTCATTGTCGCTTCCAGAAACTTCTTAGACATTGATGAAAATGATTCAGAAAAGATAATTGAATTCTTCAAACCTCTTCAAAAGGAGCATTTATCTAATAAGTCCAATGAGGAAATAACTAAAGACATTTTAGAGTCATTTAAGGATAGGCAAACCCAAACATTGGTTCTAAAGTTCCCTATTCCTGAAATGTCTGCTGATGCTCTTCATCCACAACTACTTAAAACTGTCACTTCCATTTGTGAAAAGATAGAAATGGAGGAATTCTCTGTCTTCAACTATGATTACTGGACAGATGAAGAGAGATTTGTTATCTTCACCATAGAGCTCAATGTATTCAAGCAAGGAAAATACTACATACACAAAGGGCCTAAAGTATGGCCTAAGAAAGCTTGTGACAACTTCAAGAAGAAATGGCAAGATGCTTTATATCCATTGGATGAATTTATGGTTTTAACAAGGGAAAGAGAGTTTAAGACTGCTAAGGAATTTTTAGAGAAAACCTTAGATGATAATCATATACATATCTTCAAGATTGGAAAGAACATAAAAGAATCTATTTGCAGTGATGAATGTGTTCCTATTGAAATAGATGAATTCCTTAATGATTTGAATAGTGAATTTGATTATGACATTTCCAATAAGACTGGTGATGAATTAGCAAGAGATTATTTAAACTCTTTAGATGACTTCTTAAATCCTGGGCAATACATTAAAAGATAAGTAAAGAGGAATTTTATGAAAGCAAATAAATCTGAAACCATAAGAAGCTTTTTAGCCATTGAAATTGATCAAAAATTGGTTCCTAAGATTTTAGATGTTCAAAAGGAGTTTAAGAAGACAAATACCAATATAAAGTATGTTCCATCAAAGAACATGCATTTTACCTTGAAGTTCTTTGGAAACATTGATTTTGATATGGTGGGAGATATCAGCGATGCAGTCAATAAAGTCATAAAAAATTACTCTTCTTTTGATTTGAACATTAAAAACTGTGGCTGTTTCCCAAATAAAAATGTAATTAAGGTCCTTTGGTTAGGATTGGATGAAGGCTCTCCTATTATTAATCTTCAAAAGGATCTTGATAAGGAATTCAAGAAATTAGGATTCAAGAAGGAAAGGAACTTCATTTCTCATTTGACCATTGGCAGAGTGAAAAGTCCTAAGAACAAAAAGGAAATCAGACAAACAATCGAAAAATTGGAAGATATTGAAATCGGACAGTTCACTGTTTCTAAAATATGCTTAAAAAAGAGTACTTTAACTCCTCAAGGGCCAATTTATGAGGACGTTAAAGTGTTTGAATTAAATTAATTATTTTATTTTTCTAAAACTTCATAATGAGTCTATATTTTTATATTATTTATTCTATTTTTCTAATAGCTTTCATAATGGATTCTATTTTTATCGAACCTATCAGTACCTGTATAATCCTCTGTAGGATATCCTAAAACGATTACAGAGTAAGGATAGACATTTTCTGGGATATTGAAATGTTCCTTTAGATAATTTACCCTATCCTCATCAGGATATGTTCCAAGCCATACTGCACCGAGTCCTTCCTCTACAGCTTGAAGTAAAATGTTTTGTGTACATGCTCCCATATCCTGCTGAACCCATTTGTAATCTTCAAACCTTTCTGTATAATCCTTATTGAAAAGAGGTATTATGCAGCATGTAGATGTCTTTGCAGGCTTTGAATATTGGCTCATGTTTTCTATTTTTTCAATTCCAGCCTTATCTTTCACTACAAGGAATTCCCATGGCTGTGAATTGATGGCAGATGGTGCCTGCATTCCTGCCCTTAAAAGTCTTTCAATCTTGTCATCTTCTATTTCTTTATCTAAAAATTTTCTAATGCTTTTTCTTTTGAATATTGCATTCATTCTAACACCTTTTAATTGGTTTTCATTAAGAATCTAAAGTATTTGTATGAAACATAAATCACTAAAATAAGCGCTATAACCGCTTGAATGTAAAATATATGGTTCAATAGACTGAGTCCAAAGAACTTATATGCCTCTCCAGTAGCTATTGTGCTTATGACAAATGGAAATGTAAATGCTGAAAAGCTTGGCACAAATTCCAATCTTTCTAAAATCAATAGTCTTATTGCATGATAAATTGCAAAAATATAAAAAATACATGCACCTATGTAGATTAGGCTTAAGAAGTTTTCATTAATAGTCAATGCATTCACGTAGCCAACAATAAGGATTGAGAAAAGTGCAGTGTAAATGCAAATGAATGGTTTAAATTGATCGTCTATTGCAGTAAACTTAAGGTATCTGTATGAGACTAAAATGAGTGTTGGTATCATCAGTAAAAATCCTATTCCAAAGAATATGAATCCATATTTTTCCAAGCCATATGCTGGAGCTGTTATTGAAGCCATTGTTATTCCAATGTAAACAATCCACCAGGTAGCAAATACTGTTTCAATGTCAAATTCATCAATCACATATTTTTTAGTGAAGACAATTGCTATTGATAGATGAATCATTATTCCTAAAATCCATATTCCAAAGGCAATGCTTTCGGATAATGGCATGAACAGTGGTTTTAAGTATGTGCTGAAAAGCATTAAAGCCATTGAAAATGTACCGAATGTGCTTAATGCAATCAAATTGTTCAATTCATTGTTGAATGCATCAAAGTGTAAAACAAGTTTTAATAGAATTAGGAATATGAGTATTGAACCGATTATAAAAAATATGCCGCTGAAATCAGTGAATATCTTGCCTAATGATAAAATAGCCAAGATCAATCCAGTGATCGCCAAAGGTAGATTTTTTATAATATTCATAATAATATTCTTAAAAAAGAGTTTAATAAAATTTTTCTTAAATATCTTAAGAAAATGTGCATTCAATAATTAATCATTGAAAAAAAATAGTTAAGATAAGTTAAAAACTTATCTTGAAAAATAGTAAGTTTGTTTATTCGTATAAGTTTACTTCTTCAGCACCAAGCACTTTAATGCCCATGCCTTCAGCTAAATCTGCAGATTCTTTTGAGAATAATTGGAAATGAGGTGAAGCCATGTGTTTGCTTAATGCTTCTACACTTTCCCATTGTTCAACGAACATGAATGTGCCATCTTTAACTGATTTTAGGAATTTGTAATCAATGTTTCCTTCTTCTTTAAGAGTTTCTTCAACCAATGCCTCTGCGAGAGGAATTATTTTGTCTTCAGCACCTTCTTTTGGTGCAAGTTCTGCCATAACTACAATAAAGCTCATAATTAATCTCCTTTTGATTATTATTTAAGGGTTTATTCTAACTATTATTAAAAACTTATTATTTTCTTCCATTTGCCAATTAATAACCTAATTAAGTTTTATTCATTTCTTATCCAATTCATTAATCTTATTTTCATTAATAAAATTGAATTATTTTATTTCATATAAAAACTCATAATGGTCTATCCCATCTTCCAGATAAAGGTCAGATACCTTTTTAAAACCTAAATCCTCATAGAATTCAGTTAAATAAGCCTGTCCAGATAGCTTTATTCTCTTTTTACCTAAATCCTCTGTAATGAAGTCAATTGCCTTCTTCATCATGATTCTTGAGAGCCCTTGTCCCCTATAGGATTTCTTGACAATCACTCTTCCGATTGCCATATCATCATATGCGATATTCTCAGGAAGAATCCTTAATAATGCTATGACTGTTGTACTGTCTTCCTCTTCCAAAAACAAGTGATAGGCACATTGGTCCTTGTCATCCAAGTCCTGATAAGGGCAATTCTGCTCAACAACAAATACCTCTGCCCTTAGTTTGAGAATTTCGTATAGTTCATTTGCTGTAAGTTCATCAAAGCTCTTGAATTTCCAGTTTATATCATCACTTCCTAAAAAGAGTAAATTATGATAAAAAGGGGTGAATTTTAAAAAAAGAAAAATAGAAAAAATTATTCTATGGAAATAGAATAATTTAATAAGTTTTTTAGTTTATTCATCTAATTTTGGAATACCAGTGATTCTGAGTCCACCGTAATGGGATTTGTATTTGATGTTTAATCCGATAAGGAGTGGAGTGATCTTTTCGATGATTCTGGATTTTTCCAAGATTCCAGTATCGATGGTTCTTACACCAGGGATTTTGTTGATGAGTTCTGCTGCGATTTCTTTTGCTTCTTTGTCGTCACCAGCAATCAAACAGTCACAGTCGATGTCTTCTGGAATGTTGGATAAGTGGGAGTTACTGATGTTACAGAATGCACAGATAACTTTTGCGCCGGTTCCGTCAAGGATGGATGCGGTTCTTTCTGCTGCAGATCCTTCCATTAAGTCAATGAATCTGAATGGTTTTCCACCAATTGCAGTTTCTAAAGGTACAGTTGCATCCAATACGATTTTGTCAGTACAGAATTCCTTGATTCCTTCTACAGTTGGTTTTTGTGCTGCGAGAGGTACAGTTAGGATTAAGATGTCTCCTTCTTTTGCTGCATCTTCGTTAGCTAAACCTTTGATGTTTAAGTCGTAGTCTGCGTATTTTTCTTTAGCTTCTGCAACAACATCTAAAGCTTTTTCTTCCTTACGAGAACCAACAATAACTTCGACGCCTTCAATTGCTAATCTGAGAGCAATTCCTAAACCTTGTGGACCAGTTCCACCAATTACACTTACGATCATTTTTTATCTCCTAAAATATTGAATTTTGTAAAAAGTCTTTTGATAATATATTGTACAATATATCGTTGTTAATATTTATATTAGAAAATGTTTATAAATCTTTTTATTTTATTTAATATTTTATCATTTATCCTGGTTAATGTTTAGTTAATATTTAATTTATATGAACATTTTTTAATAATAATTATTTTTATTATTATTTTGTAAAATTATTAAATTAAAAAAAATTAATATCGATATTTAAATTAAGAAATTTAGGACAGTTTAATAATTAGGTTAATTTCACATTTCTTAAAAAAAGTAATAAAAATTGTAAAAAAAGTAAAGAAAATAAATGATTTTCATCATTTATTTAAAAATTGTTTAAGATATTACTAATATTGGCAATTAATATTCGTAGAATCCTTTTCCTGCATTGATACCGGTTTCGCCAGCATCTATTTTTGCCTTAAGCTTTGCAGCTATTTTTCCTTGAGTGGTGTCAGGGTCTTTGGATCTAGGGTCCATAATGACAATGTTATATGCAGTTGTAAGACCTACAATATCTAAAATTTGGAATGGGCCGTTTGGTGAACCAGTAGCAAGTCTCCAGGTCAAGTCAATTGTTTCAGGATCTGCAACCTCTTCTGCCCATAAAGCTTGTCCTGCTGAGAGGAATGGTACAAGCAAGGAGTTTAGGACGTATCCTGGTTGCTCTTTCAATACTTTGATTGGAACCATGTTTATGTCTTCTGCAAATTGAACGATTGCATCGAAGTATTGTGGATCTGTTCCAGGGTGTGGCATTACTTCAGCAGTGTTTTGAGCCCAGATATTGTTTGCAAAGTGGAATGCAAGATACTTTTCAGGGCGTCCTGTGTGTTCTGCAAACTGACTTGGAAGCAATGTGGATGAGTTGGTTACAACAATTGTCTTTTCAGGCAAGTATTTTGCCAATTCCTCATAGAATGGGATTTTTTGTGCAGGGTCTTCTGCAATTGCTTCAATAACAAGGTCTGCATCTTCTGCTGCTTCTTCATAGCTTGTTGTAAGTGTCAAGCTGTCGAATGCTTTTTGAGCTTGTTCTAATTTAATGTCATTATTTATAACGCTTGTTATTTTAAATAAATCAAAACATTTTTTTACTTAGAAATTATCAT
>NZ_CALDKF010000046.1 GCF_937898925.1 uncultured Methanobrevibacter sp. | reverse complement strand
TCAAATATTTCCATATTTTCCAGATTACTGAAGAATTTCAAGGAAAATTACTAAAAAAGAAATTTAAACAATTATTTAATTTCATGTAATTACATGAAATTAATAATTTCACTATTTTTTATTGAAAATTTTAAAAAACATATAAAATCTAAAATCTATTTTTAAAAAAAAACAAATAAATAGCTTAAAAAATTAAATAAATAAAAAAAAGAAAAAGAAAAAGATATTATTTCATAGCAGCATTAATATCTTTTAAGTAAATTTTATCATCACATATGGTGTCTACTAAATCCATATCGTGACTTACCAATAGGAATCCCATTTTCCTTTCTTTCACTATTTTTAAAACTGTATCCAATATCTGTGCTTGTGTGATTGCATCAAGCATTGTTGTCATTTCATCTGCAATCAGGAATTTTGTATTTGGATTAAGGGATCTCACTACTGAAAACCTTTGAAGCTCTCCACCAGACAATTCCTGTGGGAATCTGGTAAGCCAAGATTTCTGAATACCGAATTCAGCCAAAAGATCATCAGAAACATCATAGGATTCGGCTAAGACCTGACTCATTTTCCATTTCGGATTCATTACCTTTTCAGGATGTTGATAAATCAATTGAACTGGCTTGAATCCTTTTTTTGGCAAAGGCTTGCCCTCAAAAATCACTTCGCCTTGGAATTTTGTCACATACCCAGACAATATTTTACATAAAGTTGATTTACCGCTACCACTATCTCCAATCAATCCTACAATCTTTTTGTTGTCCAATTCCAGATTGACATCTTCCAATAGGAATTTTTTAGCTGAAGGGTATTTGAATGAAATGTTTTTTGCAATAAGCTCCATTTTATGCACCTTCCTCATATTTAAAGCATCTGACTTTTTTCATGCCAATGTCAATCAATTCAGGTCTTTCTTCCTTGCATCTGTCAAATCTCATATCACATCTATCATAATAAGGGCAACCACTGATTATTTCACCATGCAATGGCTGATGTCCTTTGATAACTTCAAATCCGTTTGCAGGCAATGCCTTGTATAGGGATTTTGTATATGGATGCAAGAGATTTTCCCCATCCCCTGAAAAGTCTTCTTTAAGTGCAATTTCAATTACATATCCTGAATAGAATATTC
>NZ_CALDKF010000045.1 GCF_937898925.1 uncultured Methanobrevibacter sp. | reverse complement strand
CACAATACTTGGCTTTATATGCTGAAGAAGAGGACATTGATGAGAAGTTCATTAGATTATTTAAATTGATTTCAGATTAAATTTTTTTAATAGCTGTGAATGGCAAAACTTTTTTTTAGATTTTTCTCTTCTTTTAATTTAAGAATATTTTTTTCATATTCTTATTACTTATTTTTATTTTTAAAGATTTTAAAATAGAATTTTTTATAAATGGTAAACTATTTATAAAATTTTAAAGGATTTTTAACAGTTTAATTTTAATTTTACAAAATTATATCAATTTAATAGCCATATAAAACTATAATATTTATATATGATTAAAACAGATACTCAAATAGGCTTTAATTAAGAAAAATAAAAATTCTAGAATTTTTTTAACATTAATATGAGATGATTTGATGACTTTTAGTGGCGAAAAATTCTTTTCCGTTGGCAAACATTTAGGGAAATATTCAAAAGATGAGGAATATCAAAGGTCAGCAATTGGCCGCTTTTATTATGCCTGTTATTTGGTAGCTAGGGAAATTTATAATAAAGAAAACAATCGTGAAATGGGCTCAAGTATTTCCCATTATAAATTAAAAGAATATTTTAAAGGTTTAGACGGAACTAAGGAAATTGGAGAAAAATTAGAAATTCTCAGGAATAATCGGAATGAAGCTGATTATAAACTTTATTTCAATGAAAAGAAAGTGAAGGATAGTAAAAATAAATCTAAAGAGATATTGGATTTTTTTAATAAGGAGTTTTGAAGTGATAATAATGCAAAGTCTAAAAACAGTTTCAAAACAGCAAGATTTGTCTAATGTTAAATTTAATCAGGAATTATCCAAAGAATTCATATTGATAAATCCTAAAGAAATAAATGAATTTATTTCAAATCAATCTGGATTAATTGAATTGATAAATGATAGTTATAAGCTAATCAATGGATTCTTTCCAAATTCTAAGATATATCTGCAATATAATCAAGATCCTGAATATGATGATTTAAAAGCAATTTTTGCAAGTATCGTTATGATTGATGAGGATTTTGATTCAAATAACAAAGTGTATAATGATTTATTGACTGAGTTCGTTAAATTAAAAGAATTATATGATGATGTTTATTTCTGCTATTATGTCAATGTAAGTTATAATGAGGAATATTTAAAGTTTAAACGGAAAAGAAACTATAATCATTATCAATAGATTTATATAAACCATTTTGTTTATTATAATATAAACAAGATAAAAAGTGATATCATGCCTGTTGATAATGATTTAAAATTGGAAACCAAGTGTTATGATGCAATGGAGTATGGCTATCTCTATGGATTGAACAAGAAGATACCGGATGAGCAGTGGGAGAAAGTGAAACCATACATGAGAAAATGGAAAAGGATGGACTTTGTAGAAGGTAACATCAAGGTTACAGGACGTCCAGAAGGATACAGATGCTTGGAAGAGGATGTTCCTAAAGTTGAAGAGATACTTGGAATAACAAACACATTGGAAAAAAGAAGAAAGAACATAGAAGAAAAGATGTCTGATCCAATCAAGAAGGTACAATTCAAGGATCAAGTCTACAACTGGTTAACAATGCTCTTTAAAAGCGGAACACAACCAAAACAGGATTTAAGCAGATTAGCTATCCATTCCACTAAAATCTATGATCCTGCAGATGGTTTCAAGAATGGTGCAGAAGATGGATACGGTGAACTATTCATTTATACTCCTCATGGAATGTGGTACATTATCAATAACTGCAGTCCAGGAGCAAACAAGGCACTCAATAATCTTGAAAGCAAGTTTGGCGGTGCAATCGGCTATAGGTTGATGTATGAGGATACAGTTGATACACTCATTAGAGTCTATACTGAAGAAAATGAGTATACTGGTCCAGAATTATATTAATAAGACTTATTAAATATTAAATAGATCTAATCTATTAGGTGATTCTATGAACAATAGAAAAGTAATTGCTATAGAATTTGCAAGAAAAATTAATTCAGATTTAATCAAGGAAATCATATTATTTGGATCTGTTGCTAGAGGTGATGATGGAGAGGATTCTGATATTGATATTTTAATTGTTTCTAATCATCAAGATTCCATTGAAAATATTATTTCTGATGCAATTGCTGAAATTGTAATAGAGGAACATGAACTTATTTCTGCACATGTAATGTCTGAAGAAAGATTTAATAAGACAAAAGATTATTCATTTTTATCTAATGTACTTGAAGAAGGTGTTGTAATTGGGTGAATTCGAAGAGTACATTAAAAAGGTTAATGATAAAGTCATATCCAGTAAAGCTTTATTTGATATAGGACAATATGCCACTTCAGTAAGTGCATCATATTATGCTATGTTTTTAACTGCAAAAGCTTTATTGATTAAGGAAGGTTTGAGGCCAAGATCTCATGCTGGAACCATATCTCTCTTTAGTGAGGAATATGTTTTAAAAAGAGGTTTTGACAGGGATATTTTTAAATTTCTCTCTAGAACCCAATCATTAAGGGAAGAAGCTGATTATGATTCAGTAGATAGCATAACTAAAAAAATTGCTCAAGATAAAATTGTCGAAACTGAAAAATTCATTAATGAATCAAAACGCTTTTTTGATTAATAGTTGATGCATTGATTGAATTTATATTAAAAAAATGAGTCTTGTGTCCATAATTATATTTAAGCACCATATATGGTTTTATATCGTAAAATAAGCATTTTAAAAGAAAATTTTATATATCTGGAGCATATAATTATTAATAATGTCTAATTCCTGCTAGACATGATATCTAGATAAATTACTTATTAGATTTTGCTGGTATAAAATGGTTTATTTTTTAAATCATTTTATATCAATAAAAAAAGAATTATTTTTTAAAGAGGTTTTATCCTCTATTGACTATTTTTATTTATTCAACAGCTTTCCTTAAAGCTTGATCGATATCTGCAATGATGTCTTCAACGTTTTCAATTCCTACAGACATTCTAATGAAGTCTGGAGTAACTCCAGTTGATATTTGCTCTTCTGGAGATAATGTTGAATGGGTAGTTGAAGCTGGATGCACAACTAAAGTCTTTGCATCACAGATATTTGCAAGGTGTGACAATAGCTCAACATTTTCAATGAACTTCTTGCCTTCTTCTATTCCACCTTTGATACCAAATCCAAGCACACAGCCGTATTTTCCATTGAGATATTTCTTAGCGATCTCATGGTTAGGGTTGTCTTCAAGTCCAGGATAATTCACCCATGATACAAGTTCATGGTTTTCTAGGAACTTAGCGACTTCAAGAGCGTTTTCAGTGTGTTGCTTGACTCTAAGGGACATTGTTTCAAGTCCTTGAAGCAACATGAAAGCATTGAATGGGCTGATACAGCTTCCTAAATCTCTCATTACCTGTACACGTGCCTTGGTAACATAAGCTGCATCACCGAATGCATCAACATAAACAAGTCCATGATAGCTTTCATCAGGTTCTGTAAACTCTGGGAACTTGCCGTTTGTCCAGTCAAAGTTACCTGAATCGACAATTGTACCACCTAAGGAAGTACCGTGTCCTCCAATGATTTTGGTTGCTGAGTGAACAACAATGTCTGCTCCATGTTCAATAGGTTTTACCATGCCGATAGCAGATGTATTATCAACTATTAAAGGAATTCCATGCCTATGGGCAATGTCAGCAAGGACTTCAAAGTCAGGAACATCCAATTTAGGGTTACCGATTGATTCGCAGTAGATTGCTTTTGTCTTGTCTGTAATTGCATCTTCAAAAGCTTGGGTGTCTTGGGAATCCACAAAATTCACTTGAATTCCGAATTTCTTCAATGTGGTCTTGAATAAGCTGTAGGTTCCTCCATAGAGATTGTCTCCAGAAACAATTTCATCACCGCATTGTGCAATGTTCAATATGGCAAGGGTGATTGCTGCCATTCCACTTGAAGTGGATAATGCACCTACACCACCTTCAATAGCTGCAACCCTTTTTTCAAACACTTCATTGGTTGGGTTGTTTAATCTGGTGTAAATGTTTCCTGGCTCTGTAAGAGCAAAGATATTAGCTGCATATTCAGCATCCTTGAATACATATGAACTGGTTTGATAAATAGGAACTGCTCTTGCGCCAGTGAATGGATCTGCCTCTTCCTGACCTGCATGCACTTCTAAAGTTCTGTCTCCATATTTTCTTGTCATGATATTTTCTCCATATTTTTAAATATAACTATGTTAATATAATTTATATATTCTATTATATTGCTTTTGATTAATAACTATAAGCATTAAGAAAGTAAACTTATTGAAAATGGATTAAATTTGTATAATTTAACACATAGATATATATTTAAAAATTAACAAAGTATTAGTAAGAATTAACATTTATTTAAAATAAAGATACTATTAAAATTATTGATAGTAAATTATAAACAATTGATTTAATCAATCATTATTTTAATTAAATTAATAGTAAATTCAACTTGCAAAATTAGTGAAATTTGAATTATTATTTGGTAGATAAAATAAAAAGTGATATCATGGCAAAAGACAATTTTTGTATTTATTGCGGATTCAAGTTATTCCCAGAAGATCATTTCTGTCCAAACTGCGGAAAGAAATTGGATGAAGCAGATGTAAAGTCAAATAATACTTTCAATACTACAACAAGTAATACAACAAGTAATACAACCAGCACTACAACTACCACTACCTCAAATACTACTTCCAAGAATTATTCATATTATAAAAAGCAAGTTGAAGAGCTAAAGAAAACATATGAAACCAAAGAAGAAAAGGTTTTAGAACTCCTTGAAAAGAAATTCCCTAATGGTCAAATGACTTATGGCAGATTTAGGGGAGAAGTTGATGTTTGCAGAGTGAACTTCTTTAAGGAAGCGGAATCCGCTGAGAATATGATTAATTTATCTGATGAATATTCAGAAAAAATAGCTGATGCCCTTAAGGAAAAGATAAGCACATTACAATCCATTGTAGCTAAAATGAATAATCTTCAAAGTGAACTCATTATCAGCATTAGCAATGGGGACGATGGTTCTAATGAAGAAATAGACAATTTGATTAAGGAAATGAATGATTTGATTGATTCTGTAAAGGATTATGATTAATATTCCTTTTTAACTATTTTTAAACTACTATTTAAACTACTATTTTATAAACTACTTTTAAACTACTATTTAAACTATTTTTAATATATTTTTTAATAAATTTTTTATAATTTTTACTTAAAAATGCAAAGCTTTATAAGTAAGATATGTCATAAAATTATATGACACATTGAATTTAATTTTGTGTATAAGATTATGGGTGATATAATGTCTGAATTTTCACTTAATGTTAATGAAATTAAAGAAGAAGTAGACAAGAGTCTCAAGGAAGAAGAAGAAAAAATTGCAAATCCAGCAATCAAAAAGCAAGCAGATGATAATGCTTCTGCTATCTTTGAAGCTAATTTTGATGATGTTGCTGCAAGAGAAAACATCTTGAAACCATTGGATGACTTTGGTCTCAATGCAATCAACAGATCTGCAAACAAGAACAATCTCTTGACAACTCGTTTTGTAGATATTGCAAAAGGTGGAGATGAAGCAGCAAATGTTGGTGAAAAACTAGAGGAATTAGACAGAGAAATCAGAAACCTAGACCCTAGCGCTATTGAATTCGGCCAATCCGGCATCTTAGGAAAACTCTTAAGGCCTGTAAGAAATTATTTTGCTAAATATGAAAAGGCTGATGAAGCTATCTCCAACATTCTCAAATCCCTTGATGAAAGCAGCAGAGTATTGCAAAATGACAACACCACTCTTCTTGCTGAAGAATCATATTTAAGAGAATTGACCAAAAAGCTCATGACTGACATTGAGTTAGGTAAACAGATGGATGCTTCCATTGAACAGCAAATCCGTCAAGCTGAAATTGAAGGTGTAGACCAATATAAAATTGACTTTGTACGTGAAGAGGTATTATTCCCACTTAGACAAAGAATCATGGACATGCAACAAATGATTGTTGTAAATGAACAAGGAATCATCTCCTTGAATGTTGTAAGAAGAAACAACAAGGAGTTAATCAGAGGGGTAACCCGTGCTAAAAATGTAACTGTAACTGCACTTAGAAACGGTGTAATGGTTGCAAGTGCATTATACAACCAAAAAATCGTTATCGATAAGATCAAAACCTTGAATG
>NZ_CALDKF010000044.1 GCF_937898925.1 uncultured Methanobrevibacter sp. | reverse complement strand
ATCTTTCTAATAGCTACCTTAATCTCACCATCAAAAATCAATATCAAGATAAAGCTTAAGACAACAAAGATTATTGAAGTGGAAATATCACAAAATACAGCCCTTATCATACCTGCATTGCCAAAGATCCCTTGAGTAATTGGGTAACCTAAAAAACCTGTGTTTCCTAAAACCACAACAATGACAAGACTCCAAATTTTCCTCTTGTCCCAGCCTAAAAAATTGAGTAGCAAATAAGTTAATACACCTACTATTAAACTAGTTAGCAATATGTAAACTGTTAAAATGCTTAATCTTGGAAGCAAGGAAACGTCAGCAGTGTATAAAGCATTGAAAATCATACATGGTAGAGCTATATTGATTACTATATTGTTGAGTGTTTCGACATCATTCTCTTTCAAAAGACCAATCTTTTTAGATAAGGTCCCTATCAAAATCATGACAATGATTGAAAGAATAATAATCCTATAGTCCATATAATCAACTAAAAATTCATTAATTTAAAAAAAATGTTTAATAAATTAAATTTATAAAAATTAGTTAAAATAGTTTTTGTAAAAAATATGAAAATGAAGTAAAAAAAAGAAAAAAGAAATAATTAGGAGCAATTACTCCCAACTATTGAAAATATTTTGATTAAACTTTTTTTAAAAAGTTTGATTAGTCTACAATACCATCGGTAGTGACTTTAAATACAGCTTCTCCTTCTGGCAAGTGAGGGCTGTCCACTAATCTAGCAATTCTTTTGCCAGCTAAACCTTTCTTCAACCAGATTCTGTAAGTGGAAGCGTGTCCTAAAACGTGTCCACCAATAGCTTTTGTTGGACTTCCGAAGAAAGCGTCAGGTCTTGCTTGAACTTGGTTAGTAAGGAAAACCGCTACATTATAGGTATTTGCAACTTGTTGCAATGCATGCAAGTGTTGGTTTAACTTTTGTTGTCTTGTAGCCAATGACTCTCTTCCAACATATTCTGCTCTGAAGTGTGCCATAAGGGAGTCAACAATTACCAATCTTACATTAACACCGCTTTGAATCAATTCATTGATCTTTTCAGCCATCAAGATTTGGTGAGAAGAGTTGAATGCTCTTGCGATGTGGATTTTTCTTAAGACCTCTTCATGGTCAAGTCCAAATGCATCTGCGATTTGTTCAACCCTTTCAGGCCTGAAAGTGTTTTCTGTATCGATGAATACACATTCACCATCTAAACCGCCTTTTTCTTTAGGCAATTGGACAGTAACAGCCAATTCATGAGAAATTTGACTTTTACCTGACCCGAATTCACCGAACACTTCAGTAATAGCTTGAGTTTCGATTCCACCACCGATTAACTCATCTACACCTTTACTTCCAGTGGTTATACGGCCCACATCACGTCTTCTTTCCATTACATCAAATGCTGTTTCAAAATCAATTTTTTCAGCTCTACGTGCTGCTTCAATAACTTTTTCAGCTACTCCTTCACCAATTTCTGCCTTTACAGCTAATTCTTTAGCGGTAGCAGTAGCCAATCTCATCATATCAGCAAAACCAGCTTCTCTTAATTTTTCAGCAGTTTTTTCTCCAACATTAGGTAAGTCTTCAAGTTCTACCATAAATATCAACCCATTAAACAAATTTATTAAAGTTCATCATACTATAAAATCAAGGCTTAAAACTCATTTTTAAAAATCTTTTTAGGTCTAAGCCTTATTTCTTCATCATAATTATTGTAAGTTACATCAGCAAGCAATTCTAAGGTTCTTCCTTCAAGATCCATTGCTTTAGTTTCCAAGAATCCGATATCTCCTTCACTTTCCTCATATAGAGCAACTATATCGTCATGTTTCATATCCAACAATTGTTCTACCAATTCATTGAAGAAAGTTACTTGAATCTCACCGGTATCATCAGTGAGTTTTCCAGGAAGCATCAATAGATATTTAGGTTTATCTATATAATTTCCACAATGAGGACATTCCTCTTCATCCTCATCTTCAAGAGTACGGTTACAGACAGGACATTTTGGCATTAAAATCCTTTCTATGAATGGATCTGAAAATGTACCTTTTATTTTTACGCTTCTATCTTCCAATTCAAGGCTTGCAATGTCTTTTGAAGTGTATAATATGTTTTGCAATTCTTCAATGTCTGGAAGACTGGTTAATTCATTGTAGGAAGGCTGCAATATATTAGTTGAATTGCCTATGGACAACTCCACACGATTGCTTAAGTCATTGTAGTTTACACGTGGATTTTGGATTTTGATTGCCTCATTGATATCATAAGGCAAATTGGTCTTGTCATCCCATAAGGTCACTGGTATGAAACCTGAATCGTCACCAATTGTCATGTTTCTAACCAATCCTTTGGTTCCATCCTGCCTTTCGAATTCACGAGTATCTTCAATTTCCAAGATTCTTGCTACAACTTTAATGTTCATGTCATCTTCATCTATATCATAAATCTTCTTGGTTTCATAGATTTGCTCTTCTAACTCTTCAAATGAAGGTAAATCGGATGATTCGGCATCAGAAAGCTCAATAACTCTAGTTGTCTTTCCAACATTTAGTTCAACTTCATACATGCCTAATCTGGTTCTGGCATTTTCAACTTGATATGCTTTTCCTATTCCATATGAAGCTTCTGCCTTTTCATCCCAGAAGGAGATTCTCACTTTTCCAGTTGAGTCTGCAATATCTCCAGAACGGACAAAACCGGTAGTGCCATCATCCCTTTGGAAGGAATGGGTATCATTAAGGGTAATTAATCTACCGATGATATCAACTTCATCACCATCAACTTCATGATCTTGAACTTCCCTAATGGTGATTGGGCCTAATTTATTTGCAATTTCATTTAAGCTTTCAGCTAAATCCTCGTTTCCTTCAGGATTTACTCTGAGTTCAGTATTCCAATTGGTATTTACCCTGTATCCGCTGGTTGCATAATCATCGTATTCGATATTACCGCCCATGACTTTAAGGATATCCCCTTTAGCTACTTTAAGTTTAGTGTCATCTCCCCAAAGGGTGACTCTTATGGAACCAGTTTCATCAGTGATTTCAATTGATTTCACGAAACCTTTGGTTCCATCCTGTCTGTCGAATTGGATAGTGTCTTGGATTTTGGTTACAATACCTATTAAAGTAACATCCTTGATTTCTTGAGCATTTCCAATTTTAATGATGTTTTCCTCATATTCAGGAATGTCATAGTCTCCTTCAACCTTGATTATTCTACCGTCCCAATGGGATAATGAGATTTCACCATTTCTTTCTCTGGACTGTTCATTAAGGATTTTTACAATGTCTCCTTCTTTCAAATCAAGGGAGTTAATTAATTTAACATCCTTATTCCATAAGGTGTAAGCAATCTTTCCAGTCTTATCCTGGATTTCAAGTGAGGTCACTTTTCCTTTCTTGCCATTGCTTTCATATGAATGAGGAGTAGGAACCCTAATCAATCTTCCAATAATGCTTACCTTTTCATCAGGAACAATATCTGCAATTGAAATGATGTTTTCTTCATAAACCGGGAACTCGGCAATGTTATCCGGATAGTTTTCACTTGTCTCGTCTATTGCTCTAAGCAAGGATCTAGGACGTAATGAAAATTCCTTTCCACCTCTGAATCCATCCTTACAGTCAACATCAGAAATTTCAACAATGTCTCCTTCACTGATATGTTTGAGATGCTTAATGTTTTCAGTCCAAAGAACAAGTCTTACTTCCCCTGTATTATCCGCAATTTGCATATTTGCAAGCTTTCCATCCTCTCCTTTTCTTGAAGTGAATATCTTTGGATTGGAAATAGACATTACCCTTGCAATAACACTAAATCCTTGACGACCAGGTTCAACTTCTGCAATTGTTTTTGGAGTGTCAACATCAAAATTAGATACAGTTTCGCCTTTAGTTTCCTCCCCAGTGAATGGATTTACCACCATGTCTATGAAATCTTTATCACTGAAAAAGGAAGCGTCTTTGTATTCTTCTTTAAATTTATTAAACTTGTCTATGAATTCATCTTTTGATAAAGCGTCTTGAACTTTTTCCCAACCATCCTTAATGTATTGGAAATCTTCTTCACTAATATCTTCAGCTAAATTCATTCCATTGAAAAATTCTTTATCCATACCAAACCCTCGTTTTTTTTAAATTATAAATTTAGTAAAAATAATCCAATAAAATAATAATCCTTTTGACAATTTGCCATTCACTTAAAGTTTTTTGAAAATTCATATTATTAAAGTATGATCATTATTTTATCACAATTTTTTCAAGTTAAATTATAATTTAATTTTTGCTATATATAATAATTAAGACAGAGCATTTGAAAACTAATAGTACCATTTCAACTGAAAAAAATCAAAGCCAATGAAAGGCCCATTAATTCCCAAAAGCCTTTTTAAAAATGTAACCATATAAGATAATCAAATAATGAAATAAGAATAAATAATTATAAAATAAGCATTTGCAAAATAAATATTCTTAATATTTTTCAAACATTTTATTTTTTAAAAATTTATTTTTCAAATCATTAAATTCATTATAATTATATATTTATAATCTATATTATTTTAATATTTTTAATATCCGAATTTTTTTAAAAAATTATTAGATAAACAAATCACAATAATCATCAAATCATGTTAAATTCTTAAACTAAATCCTAAGGATTCGAGTATAAATATTAAAACATCATAGCTTATAAAAGTTTATGTTGTAATCGCATAATCTTAAAAATTCCATAATATTTTATAATAATTTTATAGTTTATTCAAATTTCAAAACTTAATTTCATATGGCAAATCTTTAAAAATTAAGTCTGTAATTATCAATTAATTAACTAAATATATAAATATATGCTTTTTTTCATTAAAATAATTCAAAATTGCATTAATTTAGCAATTTTAAGAGATAATAACAATTTAATTAAAAAATAACAAGATTAAAACAATTTTTAAAATGAGATAAAAAATAGAATGATGATTGAAATTTCAAAAGATTAGGAAATTGACTAAAAAGCCGGTTAATATGCATTCTCATCTCTTTTGAAAATGGTCTTGAGCATGATCTGAATGTCTAAAACCAAGCTCCAGTTTTCTACATAACGAATATCGTATTCAATACGCTTTTCGATTGAAGTGTTTCCCCTATAACCATTTACTTGAGCAAGCCCTGTAAGTCCTGGCCTTACCTGATGCTTGACCATGTATTTAGGAATTGTCTTCTTGAATTGCTCAACAAAGTATGGCCTTTCCGGACGAGGGCCTACAACACTCATCTCCCTTTTCAATACATTGAAGAATTGAGGCAATTCGTCAATGCTCATCTTTCTGATGAATGTTCCCACTCTTGTTTTCCTTGGGTCATCTTGAGTTGTCCATTGGGATTTCTCTTCCTCCTCATCCTGAACCTTCATGCTTCTGAACTTATACATCATGAATGGCTTTCCATTGTATCCGATTCTTTCCTGCTTGAAGATGATTGGACCAGGAGATTCCAACTTAATCGCAATAGCTGTAATCAGCATGATTGGAGAGGTTATTATAATTGCAACAATAGCTACAAAATAATCCTCGATGATCTTTTTGAACTTATTGAATGCATCATCTAAAGGAACATAACGGATGTTAATGATTGGCAAATCGTCAAGCATGTCTACAGAAGGCTTTGCAGGGAAGTACTTGTAATAATCAGGAATGATTTCCGCCTTGATTCCCTCTTCCTCACATGCATCCACAATCTCGTTCAAGTGATAATAGTATTGCAAAGGAATCGCTATGACTACCCTATCGAACTTATGTGTTTTCAAGACATCCGGCAAGTCCTTAAAGGTTCCAATGAATCTTATTCCTTCAAAGGTTTTGCCTAAATGCTCTTTTCTTCCTAAGAAACCGTCAATGCTATATCCTAAATAGGTTTTAGACTTGATTTTCTGTGCAAAATTGAATGCCAAGTCATTATCCCCAATAATGAGCATATGCTTTAGATTGCGATTGTTAACTCTCATGAACCTTAAGACAAAAACCACAAGAGCCCTTTCTATAATTGCAAAGATCATACCGAATATGCTCAAGAGGAACAGCATGATCCTTGAGAAATCAGGCTGGTTGATAACGAATAAAATAGCTACCAATATGATGAAAGCCATTATGTCCGCTTTGATTATGTCCTCTGCACCGGACAGTATTGAAGGCTTATTCCTGAATGGCTTATACAAGCCGAAAAAGTAGTATAGAAGAAGGTATGTCGGAATAATTGCAAAAACAGTGAATATAAAGTAATCAATAAATGGCAAGGATCCGCCTAAAGGGCCGAATAGAGTAGTTTTGAATCTAACATAGTAAGCTAGAACCAATGAAAATAGAATTACAAGAACATCTATTACAACAAGCAATGAATTCAATATTCTTTGATTTTCCTTAATCATTTTACCACTCTTTACCTATTTACTATATACTGTTATAATTAATTTAAATAAAATTAATATTTTCCTATCATTATTAGATTTAATAGATATTATTTATAAAATTACCTAAATTTTGATGAGCAATTAATTATATTTTAATCAGATTAAATTATCAAGACCTTAAGGCATTCCTGATTAAATTGAAAACCAACAGGACTGCTATTCCAATGTAAACTGCAATGTTTACAAAAACATTGTATTTTTTGGTATAATGCTTCCTATAGAAAATATACATTGCCCTATAGAATTCATAAATAAGCTTTGGATTTCTCTTCTTGGTCTTCTTATCTTCACTGCTTGCTCCCTTGTAGTGAATGATTTCAGCCTCTCCAAAGTAAACTATTCTCCATCCTGCCTGCTTTATCCTATAACACCAGTCAATGTCTTCCCCATACATGAAGAATGTGTCATCCAAAAGGCCAATATCATCAATTGCTGTTCTTCTAACAAGCATGAACGCTCCAACCAAGCAGTCTATTTCATAGACCCCATCATCATCCCGGTCATCCAGATTATAATCATCCTTTCCACTGCTTGTCTTAACATTGAATAGCTTATAGAAAGCATTGGCAGGATTTGGAAAGCTCCGTTTGCATGCCTTGTCAAGGGATCCGTCTGCAAGTGAAACCTTACAGCCCAATGCGCCGACATCAGCATTTGTGCCTTTAGTCATATAATCCATACATTTGTCGATTGTAGCCTCTTTAATAAGTGTATCTGAATTTAAAAGAAGGACATATTCCCCCTCAGATTGCTCAATAGCTAAATTGTTAGCCTTTGCAAACCCATCATTGCTGGAGTTGGCTATAACCTTAATTGTTCCTCTTGAAATCTCATCCTTGAAGTAGTCCTCCAATCTTTCCAAGCTGTCATCAGTTGACTTATTGTCTACAAGAAAGATTTCATATGTATAATGAGTCGGCTCAGCCAAACATGAATCAATGGTCTCCTTTGTTAATTTGAATGTATTGTAATTAACAATGATGATTGATAAATCTAAATTTCTCATTTTCACACCGAATAAAGCAGTTATTTCCTTAAGTAATTAAAAGTATTTTTTATGAGTTTCCATTCTATCTTAAAGTAATTTTTCCAGTTTTTTCTTAAGAATGGGGTCTTTGTTAATTTTTTCCTATTTCCTAAACCTTCCTTGACTCCATCCAAGTAAATGGAACCGTATCCTTTCCTTACAAAGAAAAGGTATTTTATTGAAAATCCAAGGAATAAGAATATGAAATTGATGATTTTCTGTAAAATTGGGAAGTTCTTGTAAATCAGGAACACATTGTTACGGGCTGCCAATTTAATCTTGAATTCATTGTATCTGCTGCCGCTTGTACCGCTTCCATAATGGTAAACAATTGAATTTGGACAGAAATAATTCTTATATCCATAAATTTGGGACCTATAAGCCAAGTCTATATCTTCCACATAGGCAAAGAAATTATCATCAAAAAGCCCTATCTCTTCAAGGATTGATTTTCTGTATAATGCTGCACCTGCACAGGATGAGAATATTTCCCTCTTCTCATTGTATCTTTCTACAGGCTGGCCATCCCCAATCTTCTTTGTCCATGCAAGGATAGTGTACTCATCTCCAGCATCATCCATCAGCTTTCTGTTGTAATGCTGAATCATCTTTGACTGGATTGAAAATGGATTTTCGCCTAAATCGATTGACTCATCCATAGCTTTAATGATCTCTTCCAAAGCGTTCCATTCCAATTCAACATCATTGTTTACAGAATAGATATACTCGCACTTTGCCGCTTTTATTCCCTGATTGACTGCAGGGGCAAATCCTAAATTATCCTCATTTTTTATAAGAACTATGTCTATTGGATAGTTTGAACTATTCATAAACTCTTCAATGAATTCTATGCTTCCATCAGTAGATGCATTGTCAATTAGAATAATCTCCTCAATAAACCTGCTTTGAATCAATAACGTTTCAAAGTAGTTATTCAAGAACTTCAATCCATTGTAATTTGGTGTAACTACTGATACTTTCATAAAATCACTTTAGAGCAAAAATTTCAATTTTATTTTATTTTATTTTTGATAATTTTTTCATTAATTTTTTTTGTAATTTTTTAATTTTTTTTAATTCTTTAATATTAATAAGCATAAAATATTATTTTTTAGAATACATTTTCTCATAATATTCTTGATATTCACCGGATTTTACCTTTTCCATCCAATCCTGATTGTCCAAATACCAGTTGATTGTTTCTATGATTCCTGTTTCAAAGGTGTATTTAGGTTTCCAACCTAATTCCTCTGTAATTTTAGTTGAATCTATTGCATAGCGTCTGTCATGACCTAATCTGTCTTTTACGAACTTAATCAATGATTCGCTCTTTCCAAGCTCTTTCAAAATTAGCTTAACGATTTCAATGTTTTCCTTTTCATTATGGCCACCGATATTGTAGACCTCACCTAATTTTCCCTTATGGAGAACAAGGTCAATAGCTGTGCAGTGGTCATAGACATGCAACCAATCCCTGATGTTCTTTCCATCACCGTAAACAGGCAATTCCTTGTCCTCTAAAGCATTTGAAATCATCAAAGGAATAAGCTTTTCAGGGAATTGATAAGGGCCGTAATTGTTTGAGCATCTTGTGATATTGATTGGCAAGCCGAATGTTTCTCCATAGGCTCTGACCATTAGGTCTGCTCCTGCCTTTGAAGCGGAATATGGGCTGTTTGCCTGAAGTGGGGTTTCTTCTGTGAAATACCCTTCTTTGCCAAGGCTTCCATAGACCTCATCTGTAGAAACCTGCAAATACTTCTTAATTCCATGCTTTTTAGCTGCATCAAGCAATACTTGAGTTCCAATTATGTTGGTTTTTATGAATATTTGAGGATCTTCAATGCTGCGGTCTACATGACTTTCAGCAGCAAAATGAACTATATAATCAACATCCTTAACAATGGAATCAACCAGTTCTGCATCTTGAATGTCCCCTTTTACAAAGGTATAGTTAGGATTGTCTTCAATATCCTCTAAATTCTCAAGATTTCCACAGTATGTTAGGGCATCTAAATTTATAATCTCATAATCAGGATACTTTTCAAGCATATACTTTACAAAATTGCTTCCTATAAATCCTGCTCCACCTGTTATTAAAACTTTAGTCATATAAATCACATGTTGAATGAATAATTGAAAATGAATGATTGAATAAATGAATAATTAAATAAATGAATAAATGATAATAAAACGTTGAATATTAAATAAATAATTAAATTAAAAGTCTGTTTCAGTTTCCTTCATTGGTTTCCATAACTTATCCTTATCAGATAAAAGGATGTTTTCCTCTCCGATTCCTTCCAATGGCCAGTCAATAGCTATGTCTGGATCATTCCAAATGATTCCTCCTTCATCTTCACCATTATAGAAATCGGTGCATTTGTAAACGAATTCTGCCTCATCAGATAAGACCAAGAATCCATGAGCAAATCCTTTCGGTACAAAAAGCTGTTTCTTATTCTCTTCAGAAAGAATCTCTCCAACCCATTTTCCATAGGTATCTGACTTTTTCCTAAGGTCAACAGCCACATCAAAAACCTCACCTCTTATTACACGAACCAATTTGCCTTGAGGTTGAGTGTATTGAAAATGAAGCCCTCTTAAAACTCCTTTTGATGATTTTGATTGATTGTCCTGGACAAAGGTCAAGTCAATTCCTTCCTCCTTGAAATCGTTTTCATTATAGGTTTCCATAAAGTATCCTCTCTCATCACCAAAAACTGTTGGCTCTACAGTGAAGACCCCTTCAATTTCACTTTTTGTAATCTTGAATTTACCCATTTATTACACTCCTAGAGTTTTCTATCAGCTAATTCCATTAGATATTGGCCATATTCTGTCTTTTCAAGAGGCTTTGCCAATCTCAATAAGTCTTCCTTGGTAATATAACCTTTTAAATAAGCTATCTCTTCTAAACAAGCAATATACAAACTTTGCCTTCTTTGAACTGTCTCAATGAAGTTACTTGCTTCAAGCAAACCGTCATGAGTACCAGTATCCAGCCAAGCCATTCCTCTACCGAGCAACTCAACCTTAAGCTTGCCGCATTTAAGGTACTCTTCATTGACTGATGTGATTTCAAGCTCACCCCTATCAGATGGCTTTACATTCTTTGCAATTTCAATTACATCATTGTCATAGAAATAAAGTCCAGGAACCACATAATTGGATTTAGGATGATCAGGCTTCTCTTCAATTGACAATACGTTCCAATCCTTATCAAATTCCACAACACCAAATGCCTCAGGCTTGTTTGTATAGTATCCAAAGATCACTGCTCCCCCTTCAAGGTTATATGCCCTTTCCAATATTTCGGTAAACCTATGTCCGTGGAATACATTGTCCCCTAGGATAAGAGCAACATTGTCATCCCCGATGAATTCCTCACCAATGATGAATGCCTCAGCCAATCCATTAGGATTTTCCTGCTCTGCATAAGAGAAAGACATTCCCAAATCAGAACCATCACCTAACAATTCCTTGTACATAGGCAAGTCTCTTGGGGTTGAAATTATGAGAATATCCTTTATGTTAGCCAGCATCAAAACGGATATTGGATAATAGATCATTGGTTTATCATATAAAGGCAATAGCTGTTTGGAAACAGCCTTTGTAATTGGATACAATCTTGTTCCAGCACCACCAGCCAATACGATTCCTTTCATATAATCACTCACTTTATAAGAATTAATTTTAACTAAATTTTTTTATTTTTTATAGGATTTAATAGAATTTTTATATAGAATTTTTAAAGTTTTAATAGATTTTTTAAAATAATCAAATCTTCCTAAGTCTCTTGAAGAAATTATACAATGATAAGTATGCACCTAAAGCCTCTTTATAATCCCTCATTGCAACAAATCCTGATGCGTTCCACTTCTTATTGTCCAAAACTGAATAATGAGGTCTTGGAGCAGGCCTTGGGAATTCCTCAGTGCTTACTGGAATGACATTAACGTCAACATCGGACAATTCGAATATCAGTTTTGCAAATTCATACCAGGAACATTCCCCTTCATTTGTCACATGGTAAATGCCGTACTTGTCACTATGCAATAGATTTGTGATTGCTACAGCCAAATCCAAGGAATATGTTGGAGATCCTATCTGATCATTCACTACAGTGATCTCATCATGAGTCTCTGCAAGGTCCAACATGGTCTTTACGAAATTGTTTCCATGAAGGCCGTATAGCCATGCAGTACGAAGAATGAAATACTTATCAGTGTTTTCCTGTATGAATTTCTCTCCTTCCAATTTTGTCTTTCCATAAGCGCTTTGAGGACCTAAATTATCGGTTTCAACAAGAGGAGTTCTCTTGCTTCCATCGAAGACATAATCTGTACTGATATGGACTAAAGGAACATCAATGCTTTTGCAAGCGATGGCTAAATTCTTAGGGCCTAATGCATTTACAGCATATGCCTCGTCATAATGGGTTTCACAATCATCGACAGCAGTATATGCCGCAGCATTGATTACCAAATCAGGCGATTTTTCACTGATGAACTCCATCACTTTCTCTTCATCGGTAATGTCCAAATCCTTAGAACCGGTACAAATCAATTCAAAGTTTTTTAAAACCTCTCTTAAATCAGAACCTAACATTCCATAGGCACCAGTTATCATTATTTTCATAAAATTCCTCAAATAAATTAAAATTCATAAATAATTTAATAAATTGCAGTTTATATTTAATCAAAGTTTATATTTAAAACATTATAATATAATTTTTAGTTTTATAAAATATAAATATATTCTAAAATATTCTATTAAAATTAGCATTTATATAAAATATTTATATTAAATAAAAATCATAAATAAAATCGTATAAACTGTTAATATTTTAAAAAAATATACCTTAACATAATTTTAACACTTAAAAAATGATTATTTAAAAGAATAATAATTTAAAATAATTTTAATCAATTATAAAAAAGATAATCAGGGCGATATTTATGAAAATTTGTATTGTAGGTCAAGGTTACATTGGATTGCCAACAGCCGCATTGTTTGCTAAAAATGGCTGTGAAGTCCTTGGAGTAGATGTGAATGAGGAAATTGTAGATAAGTTAAACCAAGGAATAGCTCATATTGAAGAGCCTGGAATTACAGAAGCAATCAGTAATGCTGTTGAAAAAGGACACTACCACGCTTCATTGAAGCCGGAAGAGGGAGACACATTTATCATAACAGTCCCTACACCTTATGTGAAAGAGGACTTAAGCTGTGACTTAAGCTATGTTATATCAGCATGCCAATCCATCTTGCCTGTTTTGAATAAGGGAAATGTTGTTATCATCGAATCTACAATAGCTCCTATGTCCACTGATGAGATAATCAAGCCGATTTTTGAAAATGAAGGATTTGTAATTGGAGAAGACTTGTTCCTTGCCCATTGCCCTGAAAGAGTTCTCCCTGGACAAATCATGGAAGAATTGGTTAACAACAATAGAATCGTAGGTGGAATAACTGAAGAGTGCAGCCGTAAAGCTGCAGATGTTTACAGGACCTTTGTTGAAGGGGAAATAATTGAAACTGAAGCGAAAACCGCAGAATTGTCCAAATGTATGGAAAACACCTTTAGGGATGTGAACATTGCACTTGCAAATGAGCTTGCAAAGATAGGTGCAGAAATCGGAGTGAATGCACTTGATGTTATTGAAATGGCTAACAAGCACCCAAGAGTGAATATCCACAGCCCAGGACCTGGTGTAGGTGGACACTGTCTTGCAATCGACCCTTATTTCATTTATGCAAAGGCACCTGAAACCGCTAAGATAATCAAGTTGGCAAGGGATACAAACAACAGCATGCCAGGATTTGTAATTGAAAACACTGGCAAAATACTATCCAAGCTTGATGCTGATGCAGAAAAGATCTCTGTCTTTGGAGTGGCATATAAGGGAAATACAGATGATGCAAGGGAAAGCCCTGCATTTGAAATAATCACTGGATTGAAGGCAGCAGGATACGAAATAGCTATCCATGACCCACACTTTGACAATCCGGATTACTTTGATTTCGATGAAGCAACTAAAGATTCCTCATTGGTTTTAATTTTAACAGACCATGACCAATTCAAGGACTTGGATTATGAAAGATTATCCAAAAACATGAAATCAAAAATCATCTTTGACACTAAAAACATAATCAAGGAAGTGCCAGATGACATTACTTTAATAAACTATGGAAACTTGTATAAATACAACAAATAAGGAAATAAATGGATGAAATTATTGAAATTTGTATAAATACACGAACAATCTATTATTCTAACTAACTAACATAACTCTTTTTAAATGAGGTGAAAATATGTCAACAATTGCTGAAAAGATATTTGCAAGAGCTTCAGGTAATGGAGAAGCTGAAGCTGGCGACATTGTCATGGCAGATATCGATATAGCTATGATGCATGATTTGACTGGACCTCTCGCAGTTGAATCATTCAATAAGATAGGAACTGAAAAGGTATGGGATTCCTCAAAAATCGTGATCCCATTTGACCACCAGGTTCCAGCAGATTCTCTAGATTCCGCCAATAACCATATATTAATGAGAAAATTCGTAAAGGAACAAACAATTGAAAACTTCTACGATGTAAAGGAAGGGGTTTGTCATCAGGTCTTGCCTGAAAAAGGCCATGTAATACCTGGAACCGTTATTGTAGGTGCAGACTCACATACCTGTACATATGGGGCTCTCGGCGCATTTGCAACTGGAATCGGATCTACCGATATGGCAATGGTCTTGTCTACAGGACAGTTATGGTTCAAGGTACCTGAAACAATCAGATTCAATGTGGAAGGAAAGCTTAAAGAGAACACATCAGCAAAGGATGTGATCTTGAATATCATCGGTCAAGTTGGAGCGGATGGTGCAACATATAAGTCATGTGAATTTGCAGGAGAGACAATCTCTGAGATGAACATTTCCGACAGAATGGTCCTATCAAATATGGCAATTGAGATGGGAGGAAAAACCGGCCTTATAGAGCCGGATGGAAAGACATATGATTACCTTAAAGACCGTGTAAGCGGTGAGAATAGAAACAGGCTTAAGGCGTTTATAGAAAAATCAAACCTTAAAAGTGACCTTGACTCTCCAAGTCTTGAAATTATGGATATTGATGTAAGCGAACTTGAACCGCAAATAGCTTGTCCTCATAATGTGGATAATGTGAAGCCTGCAAGCGAGCTTGATGTTGAAATCGACCAAGTCTTTATCGGCTCATGCACAAATGGAAGAATCGAAGACTTGAGAGATGCTGCAAGGATATTGAAAGGAAACAAGATAGCGAATGAACTTAGAATGTTGGTTATTCCTGCATCTAAGGAAACTTACCTAAAGGCATTGGATGAAGGGCTAATCAAGATATTTGTAGAAGCAGGAGCACTTGTTTCAGCACCATGCTGCGGACCTTGTCTTGGTGGCCATACAGGCCTTATCGGACCTGATGAGGTAAGTCTTTCAACATCAAACAGAAACTTTAAGGGAAGACAAGGAAGTCCGGAAGGAAAGGTTTACCTATCTTCTGCTAAAGTGGCTGCACAGTCAGCTATTGAAGGAAGAATTGCTGTACCTAAGGAGGAATAAGATGAAAGGAAAAGTTTGGAAATTTGGAAATGACATTGATACAGACATTATTCTTCCAGGAAGATACTTGATTTACACTGATGAGGAAAGGTTATCAGAGCATTGCATGGAAGGATTGGTATCTGACTTTAAGTCAAAAGTGAATGCAGGAGACTTCATTCTTGGAGGAACAAACTTCGGATGCGGATCAAGCAGAGAGCATGCTCCAATAGCTATTAAGGGTTGTGGAATATCTGCTGTAATAGCTGAATCCTTTGCAAGAATCTTTTATAGAAATGCAACAAATGTAGGAGTTCCGCTTTTGGAAGCTCCTGGAGTGTCTGCACTTATTGAAGATGGTGAGGAAATCGAAGTGGATATGGAAAATGGATTGATAATTTCAGAAAGCGGAAAGGAAATTGAATTTAAGAAATTACCTCCATTCATGCTTGAAATCCTTGAATCCGGTGGTTTAATCAATTATTTAAAAAATCAGAAGAACGAATAAATTACATATAATTTTCTTATAAATTGTTCTAAAGAATTTTCTAAAAATTATCTAAAAATTATCTAAAAATTATTTAAAAAACTATTTTAGAAAATTATTATTTTTACTATTAATCATCAATGAGGTTAAAAAATGTATAATATTGCTGTAATTCCAGGAGATGGAATTGGTAAAGAAGTTATGGATGCATGCATAAGTGTATTGAATTCATTGGATATTGACTTTAATTTCAATTACGGTGAAGCTGGAGACGAATGTCTTGAAAAAAATGGTGAAGCCTTGCCAAATGAAACAATTGAGCTTGCAAAAAGTGCAGATGCATGTCTTTTTGGAGCTGCAGGAGAAACTGCAGCAGATGTTATTGTAAGGCTTAGACAGGAATTGAACCTTTTTGCAAACCTAAGGCCAGTGAAATCATATCCAAACACCAATGCCCTTTTTGACAACCTTGACTTTATGATAGTGAGGGAAAACACAGAAGGAATGTATATTGCTAAGGAAGAGGAATATACTGAAGAAGGGGCAATAGCTAGAAGAATCATTACAAAGAAAGCTGAGAGAAGGATAATAGATTACGCTTTCCAATATGCTAAAAACAACAACAAGTCCAAGGTCACTGGAGTTCATAAGGCAAACGTCTTGAAAGTGACTGATGGATTGTTCAAGGAAATACTATACGAAGTGGCTAAAGACTATGAAGGTGAAATAGAAGTGGAAGACTTCTATGTGGATGCCACTGCAATGTATCTCATTACAAGGCCTGAAAGCTTTGAAGTCATAGTAACCACAAACCTGTTTGGAGATATCCTCTCAGATGAGGGAGCAGGTCTTGTAGGTGGATTAGGCATGATTCCATCTGGTAACATTGGGGAGGATGGGGCTTTGTTTGAACCTGTTCATGGTTCTGCACCAGACATTGCAGGTCAAGGAATAGCTAATCCAATGGCTATGCTTCTATCAGCTTGCATGATGCTAAACTACTTGAAGGAATATGAAGCTGAAGAAAGACTTAATAATGCAATACTTGAAGTCTTGAATGAAGGAAAAACCTTAACTCCAGACCTTGGAGGAAAAGCAAGCACTAGTGAAGTGGCTGAAGCAATAATCAATGCATTGAATTAATCTTACTTTCAAAAAAAAATAAGTGATTTTAAATGACCAATCCAAAAATATCTGTTATTCTTTCTGCATACAATGAAGAGAAATTCATTAGAAAAGCCATTGAAAGTGTAGTGAACCAAACATTGAAAGATATAGAAATTATCATAATCAATGATGGATCAACTGACAATACCTTAGAAATTATCAATAGCTATGCAGATAAGGACAGCAGAATAGTAGTCATTGACCAGGAAAACATCGGCCTTGGTGCAAGCAGAAACAAGGGGATGAAAATAGCTAAAGGAGAATATGTCACTTTTCTTGACGGCGATGACTGGTTTACAGAGGAAGCTTTTGAAACCGCTTATAATGAGGCAAAGGCCAAGGATACAGACATCACCATGTATCAGATGATCAACTATGATGATGAGACTGGAAGAGTCTATGAAAACGATTGGTTTAACTTAAATAATCTTGATGAAAGCTTTGATGATGCAGTATTCTCCCCTCTGAAAACAAAGGATTTCCTATTTGACCTATCTGTAAGCAGCTGCCAAAAGATCTATAGAAACAGCTTTTTGAAATCAATTGATGCAAGCTTTCCAGAGGGGATATACTTTGAGGATATGCCATTTTTCTTTTATGTCTATCTTAAGGCAGAAAGGATTTCAATCATCAGAAAGCATTTCTATTACAGAAGAAAGCACGATGCCTCAATAACTCATGTGGTTGATGCAAACTACTTGGATACTGTTGAAGCAGGCTGCGAGCTTATGAGAAGAATGGTTGAGAATGGATTCTATGAAGACTACAAGTTCGACCTTTTAGCCTACAAGGTCAATGGTCCAAGAATGGCACTTATGGACATTACAGAAGATGCTAAGGAACCTCTTTTCAATCTTATAAAGGAAGATTATGAAAAGATTAAAGAGACTGGGTACTACCAAGACTACTTGGATAATCTAGGTCCAAAGAAGAAAAAGTTCTTCCTGGATGTCTTGAAGTATGACAATTATCCAGAATTCAAAAAGGAAAATCCGGAATATTGATGATTTTTTAATTTGATAATTCTTTATGAATGAAAAAATGAAAAATTTAAAAAATATTTAAATAATATAAAACATTTATAAGTAATTACAATAATATATAAAAATATTAGAAGATTAAAATTATAATTAAATTTAATTATCTAAAAAAAGGAGATTTAAAATGGACGCAGTAAAAATTGCAGCATTGTTTATTATTTTTATTATGGTCTTCAGTGCAGTGGCTACTTTCATTGCATATGTGCTCTAAATCAAGAATAGTTCATGATGAAAATGGTAAATGAAAATAAAAAATTAAATCTAATCAGTTACAAGAAAATTTTAATGTGGAGGATAAAAAATGGTAAAATATAATATTGGTGCAGTAGTTGCAGAATTTAACTATGATATTACTCATATGATGTTAGAACTTGCAAAAGCAGAAGCTAAAGTTCGTGACTGTGAAATTACAAAAATTGTAATGGTTCCTGGCGTATTCGATATGCCACTTGCAATCAAGAAATTAACTGAAGCAGATGAAGAAGGTAGAATTGACCTTGACTGCATAATCACTTTAGGTACTGTAATTGAAGGTGCAACCGATCACGACCAAATCGTAGCTCAACATGCATCCCGTAAAATAGCTGACTTATCCTTAGAATGGGGTAAACCAATTTCCCTTGGTATCAGCGGTCCTGGAATGACCAGATTAGATGCACACAGAAGAGTTAGTTATGGTAAAAACGCTGTTGAAGCAGCTGTTAAAATGTGTGACAGATTACAAGACATTTAAATTTAAAAAAAAGAATTCTTAAATGAATTCTTTAAAACTTTTTTTATAAAAACTATCGATTCATATAGTATTTTCAATTCTATTATTTTTTAAACTTTATATTAGATGATAATATGGCAATTTTAAAACCTGAAGAGTTAAAAGAGAAATTTGATGACCCATGGATTGCTCCATATGAGAAAGTCATTACAATGGCAGATGGAGATATTGTAGAACTTATTGAATACCACCCATGCCCAAGCGGTTCCAACTGGTTGCTTTATCAATACCAACACAGCAGTGAACTTATCATTGATGCTAAAAGAGATGGGAACAAGCACACCTACCTTTGTAAAGTAGGCAAAAAGCCAATAGACCTTAAGGCAAGTATCAATGCTGCTGGAATTGAAGAGGTTGCAATTGATGAAGAGGCTAAGGAAGTTAAGGTAACCCATGGAGGCCTTGCTGGCGCTGGTGTAGGTGCTGGAATGTGCAGAGGAATGGGAGAAGGTGTCAAATACGTGGATGTCCTTGAAGTCGGAGGAGGCAGTAAGGAAGGAAAAGCTACTGTAGTAACTCCAAAATACGAAAAACTAGTCATTGGAATTGACGACACAGACGTTAAGGATGCTGGAGCAACCTGGACTATGGCTCATAACATTGGCCTTCAATTGAAAGAGGAAGGATTTGAGTATCTTGACCATATTATCGTTCAGTTATTCCCACATAATCCTCACAAAACTCAAAACTGCGTTTCAATTGCACTTACCTTCGCTGTAATGGCTGAAGATAAGGAAAGATTGATCAATAGACTTATTGAAATCCTAGAGCATGACACATTATCCGATAAGACTGCAATAGCTATTCTTGAAGGAATTGGAATCCCACCGAAACTTAGGGAATATGCAATGGCTACCAAAACCGGCATGATGGATGTAGAAACTGCTGAAAAGCTAGCAGAAGAATTGGACATTCCACTAATTGCAGTTACAGGAGACCAAGGTAAAGTAGGTGCACTTGCAGCTTTAGGTCTTCATGATGATGTTGATGAGGCTGTTAAAGTTTATTACTAGTTCAAACTTTTAAAAAGTTTGAACAAATTTTTTCTTTTTTTTATTTCATTACTCTTTTTCCATTGATTTCACATAATCATCCAATAGATTAAACAAATCTTCTTTTGTATTCATTTTAAATATTTGCTGCTTCAATTCAATCGTTCTTGGCAATTTCTTTACATAATAGGCGGCTTGAGTCCTCATTTTTGGAATTGCAAATTCCTCTCCCTTGACTTCAATAAGCATATCTATGTGTTTTTTAAGGGTTTCCATTCTCTCTTCCATTGTAACTTCATATGGAAGTGTGCCATCTTCAAGATAATTGACACAATCTCTGATAAGCCATGGATTTCCAAGTGATGCCCTTCCAATCATGACTGCATCACAGGATGTTTCATCAAGCATTCTTTTTGCATCAAAACATGACTTGATGTCACCATTTCCAATAACGGGAATATTCACATTTTCCTTGACTTTACTTATAATGGACCAATCCGCCTTTCCTGAATATCCTTGATCCTTTGTTCTTGGATGAACTGTAATTGCTGATGCACCTGCATCCTCAACGATTTGTGCTATTTCCACTGCATTTATGCTGTTTTTATCCCAACCGCTTCTGAGCTTTACAGTCACTGGAATCGGTACAATGTCTACAATAGATTCTACAATAGATTTTACCTTATCTGGGTCTTTCATCAAAGCGCATCCTGCCTTTGACCTGTTTGTCACCTTAGTTACAGGACATCCCATGTTAATGTCAATGATATCCACATCAGTGTTCTCCCAGATGTACTTTGATGCAAATGTCAGTGATTCCAAATCTGAGCCGACAATCTGCTGTGAAATTGGATGTTCATAGTCAGTCATGTACAGCATTTCCTTGGTCTTCCAATTGCCATACATAATAGCCTTGTCTGAAACCATTTCGGTTTCAATCAGCCCACATCCCATTGACTTTACAATGGTTCTAAAGCTGAAGTCACATACTCCTGCCATAGGGGCCAAAGCTATCTGATTGTCCATTTCAACATTTCCAATTTTCCATTTCATATGAATCAGTTAAATCATTAATTTTCTAAAAAATATTATTTGATACCTTATATTTTATTATTATCCTAAAAATATATAATCATTCCACAAACTCAAAATTTATTAGATTAAAAAAATAAATGAATTAGTGTAAAGTAAATTTCGGTGATATGATGGATACTAAACTATTTTTTCAAGCTTTAAGCAAATTCCTAATTGGTTTTATAATCATATGCATGCTTCTTTTCATTCCTACTGGAACCTTAGATTATCCTAATGGATGGCTGTTTATGGCATTGCTATTTATTCCTATGTTTTTTGCAGGAATAATCATGCTTTTCAAGTCTCCAGATCTTTTGAGAAGAAGATTGAATGCAAAGGAAGAGGAAGATGAACAGAAAACAGTGCTATTGCTTAGTGGAATAATATTCCTCGTTGCTTTCATTTTAGCTGGACTTAATTTTAGATACGGATGGTTTAAGCTTCCAACTGTGCTTATTATAATCTCTTCAGTCATATTTTTGATTGCTTATATTATGTATGCTGAAGTGCTTAGAGAAAATGAATACCTTTCACGTACTGTTGAAGTGAGTGAGAATCAAAAAGTGGTTGATAGTGGATTATATGGCCTTGTAAGGCATCCAATGTACACTTCCACAATATTTCTGTTCCTGTCAATGCCCTTGGTATTGGATTCAATATTCTCATTCATTGTAATGTTGGTTTATCCAATAATAATCATTTTTAGAATAAGAAATGAAGAAAAGGTATTAGAGAATGAATTGATTGGATATAAAGAGTATAAGGAAAAGGTAAAATATAAACTAATTCCATATTTATGGTAAAATAGCTAAAAAAAGTAAAATAAGATAATCCAGATGGTAAAAAAGTGTGAAAAATAGCCAAATAAAAAGTAAAATAAGATAATCCAGATGGTAAAAAGTGTGAAAAATAGCTAAAGATAGCTATTAAATCTCAAAGCTTCCAGCATAGAATAATCCTTTGAGCTCTTTAGGATTGTCTTTCATGTAGAATCTAAAGCTATCCTCATTTGCTACATAAAGATGTGCTAAAGCTATTCCTGTATCAATCTGATTCCACTTTTTATAGAATCTGTTTCTAAGTCTTCCAAGTTTCACTCTGTATAAGTCATAACTGCCATCATCGTTGTGTGTAAAGTACCATGGCTGCGTATTGGAAGCGGATGGTGCAAACTGTGCAGGGGCTAGTTTTTCATCTGCCTTATCTGATATTTCATCAAGGCTTTTTCTTCTAAACTGGTCAATTTCCCTGTATAAATTGCCTTTTGGCTTACCGATTGATATGATTATAATGAATTTTTGATCATTATCCGGATTTTCAAAATTCTTTGGATTTCCCATTCCTATCCAACAGGTCCCTATTCCCTTGCTTTGCAAAAACAGATCCATTTGCTGGAAAATAAATCCAACATTTTGATAGTAATTTTCCTTTTCCTCACTGAAAATAGCTATGTAATGAGGTGCCTTCCATCTCATCATTGTAGAGATATTCTCTGTTGGAAGGATTTCATAACTCCATTTTATGTTTGGATTCAATTCCTTTGCATTGTCAATGAAATCCCTTATCTCATCAAGTGTCTGCTTTTCAAGTGGTGCATCATCATAAGATCTAATAGATTGTCTTTTGTATATTGTATCCTCAAGGTTCATTTTATCACCTCATTAAATAAAAATGCCAAATCTTTTAAAAATTATTAATTTTCAGTTATAGATTTTGATGAAATATGATTTAAATCTATTGAATTCATGGGTAAAAAATAAAATGACTATATTTTTAAAAAAAAATTAGAATAAAACTAATAACATAGTTATAAAGAAAAAAATGAATATTTTTATGGTAATGATTTATATTAAAAAATATAAAATAATATATATCCAAAAAATTTAATAGGTAAAAAGATGAGTAGAAAAGACCCTATGATGATTGCAGAAATCATGAAGAAAAACTTCAAGGGAGCGTTCTCAAATCCTATTGTATTGATTGTTCTCATTGGAGTAATTATTCTTCCTTCACTTTATGCCCTTTTGAACATACAGGCATGTTGGGATCCTTATGGAAACACTGGTGATGTTCCATTTGCAATAGCTAACCTCGATGAGGGAGCATCATTCAATGATAAGGACATAAATGTTGGAAAGGAACTTGTAAAAGACTTAAAGAAAAATGATAAATTCAAATGGACATTCGTTTCAGAAGATGACTTGCGAAGGGGTGTGTATAACGGAACCTATTATGCGGGAATTGTCATACCCAAAAACCTGAGTGAAAACATTATTTCAATCACTGGTGACAATCCTCAACAGGCAAAGCTTGAATACGTTGTAAATATGAAAACAAACCCTGTAGCAACTAAATTGACTGATTCCGGTGCCAATGCTGTCTATACCTCACTTAATGCAAAAATAGTTGAAATCATAGATATTGCAGCTTACCAAAAGCTTGGTGAATTGCAGGCAGGCCTTGCTGAAGGAGCTAAAAAACTAGCAAACGGTGGAAAACAACTTCAAGCAGGTAATGCAAAAGTTCAAGCAGGAGCAAACCAAGTGAAAAACGGTGAAAGCCAAGTTAAAGATGGTGCTAATCAGGTTAAATCTGGAGCATCTGCACTAAATGATGGTGCATCACAATTAAAGCAAGGCTCAGACCAATTGAGTGATGGTGCGTCCCAAGTGGAAAAAGGTTCAGAGGAATTGTCAGCAGCGGTTGACCCATCACTAATACCGGATGGTCCAATAAAAGACTATGCCGAAGGAAACGTTAAGCTTGCTAATGGAAGCAGCCAAGTTGCTGAAGGAGGAAAACAGTTAGCAAATGGTGCAAATCAGTTAGCTGACGGAGGAAGCCAACTGGCAAACGGTACAGTTCAAGTGGCTGAAGGAAGCAGTAAATTGGCAGAAGGTTCAGTGAGTCTTGCATCTGGAGCATCCCTACTTTCCAATGGTGCAACAAATGCATTGTTTGCAGCATCCAGTTCATTAGGATCCACTGCAAACACTCTCGGTGGAATCACAGGCATAGATGAAGACACACTTGGGGATTATTTCCTTTCTCCTGTACAATTGGAAAGAAACGAGCTGTTCCCAGTGAATTCATACGGTTCTGATGTATCTCCATTTTACCTTGTATTATCCATGTGGGTAGGTGCTGTAATTACCTGTGTGATGTTAAAGCCAGGAACCAGCCAAGGAACAAAATATTCCCCATTTGAAATGTACTTCGGCAAATTGTTAACCTACATTATAATGAGCATACTTCAAGCATGCGTTACAATCATGGGCTGCTATCTTCTCGGCATCCAAATTGTAAATCCAATCCTCTTTATAGCATCTTGCATACTGGTATCGATGATATTCATGATTTTAATCTACTCAATAATTTCTGCAATCGGTACAGTCGGAAAGGCTATTGGAGTTATCCTCTTGGTTCTTCAAATATCTGCAACAGGAGGAGTCTATCCAATTCAAATCATGCACCCATTCTTCAAGGCATTGTATCCATACATGCCTATGACTTATGGAATTACATTGGTCCGTGAAGCACAGCTTGGTGTGGTTTGGTCAAACTATATCCCCGCATTGATTATACTTTTAGCCATTGGATGTTTAACAATTACCGCTGCAGTGATCATTAAGGAAAAATTAGATAAGCCTTCCCATTACTTTGAAGAGAAATTAGAGGAAAGCGGATTGTTTTAGGAGAATATGAAAATTATATTTGCAAATAAAAGAAATGAGGAAAATTTATGAAATTCAAAAAAAGCCTTCTGATTATATGCATTTTCATTTGCCTATTCTCTATTGCAAGCGTTTCTGCAAATGAGATTGATGATGCGGCAAACATAATGGAGGACCGTGAAATTATTGCTGTTGATGACAGCAATTCAATTGAAAATCTAGAGGAAAGCCTAGCTGAATCCTCAAATGAAAACCTTATTGGAGACTCATCAGAAGATGATGGAACTTTTTCTGCATTGCAAAAGAAGATAGATGACGCAGAAGAGGGAGCTATAATTACATTGGATAAGGATTACGCTTATGATGAGGATTTTAGCAAAAGAGGTATCCGAATAAACAAGAACTTGACAATAAACGGTAATGGCCATACATTAGATGGTTTATCCCAGTCAAGAATATTATTAGTGAGATACGGCCTTATTGATAACAATTATGTTGTATTGAACAACATTAAATTCACCAACGGAAACACCGACCTTTACGGTGGAGCAATATTCAATTATGGCAATTTGACCGTTAACAATTGCGTCTTTACAAATAACTACGCTAAATATTGTGGTGGAGCGATAAACTCTGTAGGACAGTTGAATTTAAAGAATTCCAATTTCACCAAGAATACTGCAGGAGGGGATGGTGGAGCTGTATTGACATTTTCCATAGACAAAGCCGTTGACTTCTTCAAGAAAATTTATGTGGATAGAACTCCTGAAGGGGAAATGGAATTCGTTTTCAATGCTACATTAACCATAGATTTAAGCTACGGAACAAACTATGTATCCAAATGCATTTTCACCAACAATATTGCAAAAGGCCGTGGTGGAGGAGGAATATACGGATTCACTCATCTAAACATCAATTCATGCACATTTAACTCAAACCAAGCTAATGAACATGGAGGAGCAGTGTTTGCAAATAAGAATCTAGTACTCAAGAACTCAAAATTCACAAATAATAAGGCGCCTAAAAATGGTGGAGCAGTTTACTTCAGATGCCATGAGCAAAGCGGCAGCTACGTAAACAAGACTTGGGTTCCAAAGATCAAATACTACTCTGGAAATATCACAAATTGCGCCTTCAGCAAAAACACTGCGAAAAAAGGAGGGGCAATATACGGATTCTTAAATGTTGCATCTGACAAGAAGCGTTTGAAAGTGAATAAATGCAATTTCACTGCCAATAAGGCAAGTTCATCTGGCAGGGATGTATTAGGTGGAACCTGTTCAAACTGCATTTACAATTACATTAAATTGACTTCAAAAAACAAAACAGTGAAAAAATCTGCTAAAAAACTCACTTTAACTGTAAAGCTTACTAAAGGAAAAGCATTGCTTAAAAACAAAAAGATCAAATTCAGATTTAGAGGCAAAAATTATTATGCTAAAACCAACTCAAAAGGAATTGCAAAAGTCATAATCAAAAAAAGCGTGCTTAAAAAGCTTAAAGCAGGTAAGAAATACACTGTAAAAATGTCTTATCTTAAATACAGCATTAAAAGAACTGTAAAAGTCAAAAGATAATTTAAAATTAATTTTAAAATTAAAACAAGAGATGCCTTATTGAATTAAGGCATTTTAATTTCTTTTTTTCAAAATTTTATTTACATATTAAAAATAGCTATTTTTAAAAGATCAAAACTTATGAAAGGGCTTTGAAAATTAATTAAAAAAAGATTTAAAAATAAAAAATTAGTGAAAAAATTAATTGAAAAATATTAAAAAAATAATTAAAAAATAATTAAAAAATAAAAAAAGAAAAAATAGAAGAAAAATAATTTAAAAATAAATTATTCGTCTGCTTCTGCTTCTTTTTCAGCTTCAATGATTTCAATTTGGTTTTCAAACCATGGAAGAATGTCTTCATCTTCAGCATGGTATTCAGCTTTAGCCTGTTCAAATTCTGCTTTAGCATCTTCAACATTGCCCTCTTGAGCCTTTACCAAAATTGAAGCCAAAATAGCTGTCTTGTCTTCTGGAGCTTCTGCTTTCCATTCTTCAATGATTTCTTTCAATTTTGCAATATCTGCTTCTATTGGCTCTTTATTGGCTTTTATCTCTTCAAAGAGTTTCATGAAGATAATTGCTTTTCCAACTTTTTTTGCTGCGCTTTTAATGCCCATGTTAATCCTCCTTTATAGAATTTGTTTAATCAATCCTGAATAAAAATTCATAAAATCTTTATAAAATCTAGTTATCAAGTATAATGTATTTTAAAACTATGTAAAATCCTAAAACTGCACTTAATAGGAATCCGAATAGACCAATTGCAGAAGTGTCCCACATTTTTGGTCCACTGTTTGATAGGATAGCCAATGATGAACCTATGATAAGTGCAGATATTATGAGTGATGCTGAAAGCTGATTCTTAAGTTCAGTCAATCCTTTAAGTTCCAAATTGACTTTTATTTCTCCTTTTTCCACTTTTGTAAGGGTGGAATTTATCCTATCAGGCAAATCCTTCATTAAATGTTCAACATCCAATAGATAGTCATAGCTTCCTTTTGCAACATTCACAGGATTGAACTTATTGACGACTAATTTTTTAGAGAATCTTTGAAGTGCCTCTCCAATATTGAAGTCCTTATCCAGATTATATCCTATATCTTCAATAAGTCCCACTCCCCTCCCAATCATGACGAATTCTCTTGGAAGTGTGACCCCATGCTTAATCATGGTGTTGATTAATTTTTCCAAAACACCATCCATTTGGTCCAAATCAGCACCAATGTAACGATTTACCAAATCCTCGATATCCATCCTTAACTCTTCAGTATCCTGTTCAGGAGAGATGATTTTCATATAAAGCAATTGCTTGACAAGGCTGTTTGCATTTCCTCCTAGCAATAATAAGATCAATTGAGCCAAGTCACTACGGAAATTTTCATTCAATATTCCCATCATGCCTAAATCAAGGTAACAGAGCTTTTTCTCTTCCTTATCTACAATCATGTTACCTGGGTGAGGGTCTGCATGGAAAAATCCATCAAGCATCAATTGCTTGAAATAGGATTCAACTATATCATTTGCAATTTTCTTGCCTGATATTCCATCAATCTCATTGTCATACAACTCAGTGACATTATACCCTTGAACAAGTTCCATATTGATTATCCTATTGGTACATAGTTTTGGATATACCTTAGGATATTTCACATAATCATGGCCTTCAAAGTTCTTGGTGATCTTTTGAATGTTCATGACCTCTTCCATATAGTCAAGTTCCTTGAAAATGGATCTTTCAAATTCCTTTATGATTGCCGGCAAGTTGAATGTTCTTGTTCTTGTAATGTACCTGTCTGCCTTTTCAGCCAAGTAAACCATTATCCTTACATCAGCTGCAACGATATCATATGAACCTGGCTTTTGGACTTTCACAGCTACCTTTTCACCATTTTCCTTCAATATGGCCTTGTAAACCTGACCGATTGACGCTGACCCGAGTGGCTCCTCTTCAAATTCGGAGTACACTTCATCCAATGGCTGACCAAGTTCAGTTTCTATCACTTCCCTGATCTCTTCAAATGGGGTGACAGGAGTGTTATCCCTAAGCTTTGTCAGTTCCTCTGCAATCTCATTTCCGACAAGGTCAGGCCTTGTACATAAAAGCTGACCTAATTTGACATAAGCCGGGCCTAATTCCTCCAAGGCCATTCTAATTCCAGAAGAATCCAATTCATCTTCATATTCACCTTGAGAGGGGTCTTTAGGTTTTCTAGATTCAGATATCAAATGTCCTACATTATACTTCTTAGCAACGTTACGGATTTCCTTAATCCTTTGACTAGCTTCCTTTATTTCTTCTCTTGATGCCATAATATCCTAACCAAATTACATGAATTAAACATTATTATGATAATGTTTGTAAAAAAAAAGTTAAAAAATTTTTCTTAACATGATTAACATTGTTAAAATAATTTATATTTATATATAAAAAAGATATATAAAAAAGTATTTTAATCACTTACAATATATTTTAATATACAATTCTCAGGGCGGAGTGAAATTCTCCACCGGTGGTGATTCATCAGTGCAAAAATTTTTTCTAAAAATGATAAGTCCACGAGCACAATTGTGTTGATTTGGTGAAAGTCCAAAACCGACGGTGACAGTCCGGATGGAAGAGAATATGAGTTTAAAGTAAATAGGTTAGATAACTCTATGTTTGATTAATAGAGAATAGCTAAAAATCTAAAAAAAATCACCTTTACTTAAAAATAAATATCCTTTTTTTGCCCTGATTCTAGTAACTAGAATTAGAAAACTTTTAATTTAAACAACTAAGGAGCTTTACTATGAATCATGAAGAAAGTTTAAAAGGAAGTCCTCAAGAAAGAGTGGAAATAGCATTGGATGCAATTAGATCAGGAAATGGAGTCATTGTAACTGATGATGAGACACGTGAGAACGAAGGAGACATGATCTTTTCATCAGAACACTTGACTGAGGAGCAAATGGCACTTCTCATAAGAGAAGGAAGTGGAATCGTATGCTTATGCTTAACTCCTGATAAGGCAGATGAATTGGAACTTCCTTTAATGGTAGAAAACAATACAAGTACTTATGGTACTGGATTTACAATAACAATTGAAGCAGCAGAAGGGGTAACCACTGGTGTATCCGCAGCAGACAGAGTAAAAACCGTTAAAGCAGCATCAAATCCAGATGCAAAACCAAGTGATTTACACCACCCAGGTCATGTATTCCCTCTTAGAGCAAGAGAAGGGGGAGTGCTTGAAAGGGATGGCCATACTGAAGCAACCATCGACTTGATGAGACTTGCTGGCCTTAATCCTGCTGGCGTATTATGTGAAATCACATTGCCAAACGGAACTATGGCAAGAATGCCTGATGTAATTGAGTTCTCAAAAGAGCATGACATGCCTGTTGTAACAATTGAAGATATTATACAATATCGTAAAGAAAACAATGTATAAACCCCAATCAAAATTTATATTAAAAAAATACTAGCAAATAGATTAAAAAAAACTAAAGAAGGGAAATTATGGAAATTAAAACTATCACAACTGATGTATTGATTATAGGTTCTGGTGGTGCAGGCTGTAGGGCAGCAATTGAAGTGTCCAATCAAGGAAAGGAAGCATTGATTGTTTCAAAAGGATTGACTTTCAGATCAGGCTGTACTGGAATGGCTGAAGGTGGATACAATGCTGCACTTGGACTTGTAGACCCAGAGGATAGTGTAGAAGCGCATATTAAAGACACCTTAAAAGGTGGAAGCTACCTTAATGACCCTAAATTAGTAGACATTCTAATCAATGAATCACCTGATAGACTCCATGACTTGGAAGAGTATGGCGCTCTCTTTGACAGACAGGAATCCGGTGAATTGAACCAAAGGCCATTTGGTGGTCAAACCTATAGAAGAACCTGTTTTCAAGGAGACAGAACCGGCCATGAAATCATGACTGCACTTAAGGAAGAAATCATCAAGCGTGACATCAAGACCATTGATGAAGTGATGATTACAGCACTTATCAAGGATGACTCAAACAACATCCTTTCAAAAGTGATCGGTGCAGTTGGACTTGACCTCAAGAACAATGACATCATCTATTTCCAAGCTAAAGCTGTTGTTCTTGCAACTGGAGGATCCGGCCAATTATTCCCTGTAACCTCAAACACTACCCAAAAGAATGGGGATGGATTTGCACTTGCATGGAATGTTGGAGCAGACCTTATTGATATGGAAGAGATACAGTTCCACCCAACAGGTATGGTATATCCTGACTCAAGAAAAGGAGTTCTTGTAACTGAAGCTGTAAGGGCTGAAGGCGGAAGACTCATCAACAGCGAAGGGGAAAGGTTCATGGGCAGATACGATGATCGTATGGAACTTGCTACCCGTGACGTTGTTGCAAGGTCAATCTATAATGAGATCATGGAAGGAAGAGGAACCGAACATGGCGGCGTATATCTTGATGTAAGCCACCTCGACCCAGATTTGATTGATGAAAAGCTTGAAACAATGGTGCTTCAGTTTGAAGACATTGGAGTGGACATCAAAACCGAACCGATGGAAGTTGCACCTACTGCACACCATCATATGGGAGGGGTCAGAATCAACGAAGATGGCCAATCCACTGTTGAAAACCTATTCGCTTGCGGTGAAGTCTGTGGAGGAGTCCATGGTGCTAACCGTCTTGGAGGTAACGCACTTGCAGACACTCAAGTGTTCGGTAAAAGAGCAGGATTTGCTGCTGCTCTTGCATGTGACTTGACTACAATGCAGTACAATTTCACAGCTGTTGAAGAGGAAAAGAATAGAATAGAATCATTGATGAAGGAAGGTTCCATCGATCCAATAGCTATGAAGAAGGAAATCCAGCAATTGATGTGGGAGAAAGTGTCAATTGTAAGAAATGAGCAAAACCTAAAGTCCGCTCTTGAAAGACTTCTTGAAATGAAAGAGGAATTGAATGACCTAAATGTTGATGACAGGACTCAATTCAATGAATCATTACTCACTGCTCTTGAAGTAATCAATATGGTTGAAATCTGTATCCTTATCGTAAAATCTGCAATACTCAGAAGAGAAAGTAGAGGAGCACACTTCAGAGAAGACTTCCCAGAAACTAACGATGAGCTTTGGAAAAAGAGCATTGTCATGGGACCAAATAAAATCAGATTTGCTAAACGTTAGTAAAATTGACTAATTTTTAACAATCTCATTTATTCTAATTTTGTGGAGTTCAGCTCCACTTTTTTTATCTTGGAAAAAAGATAAAAATATTTAAATATTTAAAAAAACTATATTCAATTAAGTGTTTGTGTATCAATCTCACTATGAGATTGA
>NZ_CALDKF010000043.1 GCF_937898925.1 uncultured Methanobrevibacter sp. | reverse complement strand
TAATTTTTTTATTTTTTTAATATTTTAAATTATTTTATTATGTTATTTTTTTATATAATTCCAAAGGAGATATCATGTCTAATATTAATATTATTGAAGGAGGAATATGTGCTGTCGAAGGTGTAAGGGCAGCAGGTAGCCGTGAAGGTAAATACGGCCTTACAGTTATTGAATCAAAGGATAGTGCTGCTTCTGCAGTTTTCACATCAAACAAGGTTGTGGCTGCACCTATCATTCATACCAAGGAAATGATAAAAGGGGGAAAAATATCATTGGTTGTTGTAAACAGTGGAAATGCAAACTGCTTTACAGGTCAAGACGGAATAGCGGATTGTGAAAAGACCATTGAATTCGCATCTAAAATTACAAACATTCCATCAAGTGAAATAGCTACTGCATCAACTGGTGTAATAGGCAGAAAAATGCCTATGGACATTATTTTGCCTTTGGTTGAAGAGTCAATTTCCAAGTTGGAACACAGTGCAGAAAGCTCAACAGATGCTGCAAAGTCCATAATGACCACTGACACTTATCATAAGGAGTTTGCTGTAGAGACTGAAATTGGTGGCGAAAAGGTAAGAATCGGTGGAATTACCAAAGGTGTGGGAATGATTGCACCTAATATGGGGACCATGCTATGTTTCTTGGCAACTGATGCTGTAATGTCCTCTGAAATGATAAATAAGGCATTGAAATCTGCTGTAAACAGAAGCTTCAACATGATTGTCGTTGATGGAGACCAAAGTACAAATGACACTGCAATATTGATGGCTAATGGAAAGTCTGGTGTTGAAGTTGCTAAAGATGGCAAAATCAATGAGGACTTCCAGGAAGCTTTGGATTTCATCTGCATAAGCTTAGCTAAAATGATGGCTCGTGACGGTGAAGGGGCAACCAAGTTCATTGAATGCAAGGTCAATGGCGCTAAGGATGAAAATGATGCGATATTGGCTTCAAAATCTGTAATCAGTTCTTCACTTGTAAAATCAGCCATCTTTGGTGGAGACCCTAACTGGGGAAGAATCGTAGCTGCTGTAGGATACTCTGGCTGTGAAATGAATCAGGACATGATTTCCGTTTCTGTAAATTCAGATGATGGCAAGGAAGCCATTCTAGTTGATAAGGGCAAAATCCTTGCATTTGATGGAACAGATGAGCTCAATTCAGCAGAAGAGATTATGAAGGAAAAGACAGTGAACATAGTTGTTGATTTGTATCAAGGCGATGCAAGTGCAACCGCTTGGGGTTGCGACTTAACCTATGATTATGTAAAGATCAATGCTGAGTATACAACTTAAGCTTTTTCTATTTTCACTTTTCTATTTTTATTCTTTTTTTAAATTTTTCCTATTTTTCCATTATTTTTTAATTATTTTTCAAATTTCATTATAATTTTTTCAAATATCATATATTCTATTCTTAAATCTCATTTATGGGATTTTTAGCAATATTTTACTAATTTTTAGGGGTAAAGTTTATATGTATTGAAAATAAATATTTTATTAAGTTTTATTATTAAAGCTATTTTTATAAAGAATTTTCTCATATTTTCAATATGAAAAATTTATTTTTATTTACTTTAGATTAATCTTATGATAATCTTGTCATCAAAATTAAAGGAGGATATATAATGGCAAAAGTAAAAGGTACCAACAAGAGAACCAGACCTAAAAGATCTTACAAAAAGCCTGGTAGTAAAAAAGGTAGAGGAGTAAGACAAACTTGGAAAAAATAATTTTCCAACTTGCTTTTTCTAGCTTTTAATTTTTATATTTATCAATTTATATCAAAATATCAAATTTATTTACAAAGTTTATTTCTATAAAAAAGGGAATTATTCCTTTTAAAATGTTTTTATAAGGTTTTGAGATTTTAATTAAATGAATTATTTTTGGTGTTTATATGGCTGATGAAGACAATGCACAAAAGAAAAAATCAAGAAAACCTTCTAAAAAATTACTCTATTTTTTAATCATTCTTATTGTCATATTAGCAGAGGGTTTCGTTCTTTGCTATGATTATGCAACTAATGAAGACAGTTTCCTAAAGGAGCTTTCAGAAGATTATCCTGTTTTAGATGGGGTTTTGAAGTATATTCCAACTGACTTGTTTAGTTCATTTACAGAAGGTTCTGCAGACAAGCCAGTTAAGGAAATAGGCAAGAACAGCATAGGAACCGTAACTGTAGAAGGGCCTTATGGAAATGTAAATTCATCTGTTAAGGTTGCATACATCTTAGGACAGCATCCACGTGAATCCAATGCGCATGACGCTATATATAACAGTCTTATGAACAATTCCGATTACTTGAACTATTCATATTACATTTATAGGATTAATGTAACTGCAGAAAGCGATGATTTCGAAGAAAGCAGAATGAATGGACAATTGCTTGCACAAGATTATGTAGTCAGTGATGTAATCAAAAACGATTACGATTTAGCCATTGACATTCACTCATCAAATGGTGGATATGTGCAGGATCCTTATATTTTCGCTCCTCGTTCAAATGATACTATAGCTTATGATGCAGCGAATAATGTGACAAAGGCATTAACTTATGTGATTTATTATGAACCTGCAAGCTATTCAAGTCCACAGTACTCTACAATTCCTATAGATGATGGTGGAGTTCCAGCTATTGTATTTGAAATGCGTGGAAACCCAGATCACAGTTTGGAAACAGAAGCGAATCAGTTTATTCATGTTGTGGATAAATTGATTTTATAACTTTCTTATTTTTATTTTATTAATTTTTCAAACTTTTTGGCATTGTTTAATAGTAATAGTATACTTAATTTATTTAATTTTTTCATAACTTTTATATATAACTTATTTACTAAATATATATTATATGTAACGGGGTTTAATCTAGTGAAGGTTAAGCTTTTTTTATGTTATTGGAATATAACAAATTTCTAATAAATTTTTATTATGATTTAAAGATGTGATTCATTTTATCTAAAAATCATGATATTTGATTTTTTTAGATTAAGATGAGCATATTTTTTCTCTAAAAGTTACATATGATGAAATTTTTGGAGTGTTTTTCATCTAAATAAATTGTAACTTGATTTATTTTTTTGGAAGATATTTCATAGTGAAAAAATTATGGTGAATTAAATATGGATAAGTTGAAAACTCGTGTTTTATTTGTCGCATTGATTATTTTAGCATTAGTGTCTGTAAGTGCTGTTGCAGCTGCAGATGTTGATGATGTAGTCAGTGCAGAACAAGAGGATATTGATTTATCCGAAGAGACAGTCAGTGATGTTCAAAGTGCTCAAGAAACAGAGGTATTAACAGATGATGAACCGGCTCAAAATCCTGATGGAAGTAGTTATATTACATATAAAGTAGTGAGTGGAGACTCTTTATATAGTATTGCTAAGAGATATAATACTACTGTAAATGAAATAAAGAGTTTAAATAATT
>NZ_CALDKF010000042.1 GCF_937898925.1 uncultured Methanobrevibacter sp. | reverse complement strand
GAAGGAGAAGCAGCTGGACCTGAAGAAGTTGAAATGATCTTAAACGGTGATTTAAACAGAGTAAAATACATCGGTTGTAAAATGAGCGGCGGAAACATTGTTTGTAACAGCAGTGTAGATTTACACGTTGGTGCAGAAATGTCCGGTGGTTCTATCCTTGTTAAAGGTGACGCAGCTGCTCACGCTGGAAGAGAAATGTCTGGTGGATACCTTGAAATCGAAGGAAACACCAAAGAATTCACTGGTGCTTCTTACATTGGTGAATGGAGAGGTATGACTGGAGGACAAATTGTTGTTGGCGGTAACGCTGGTAAACAATGTGGTGAATGTTTAACCGGTGGTAGAATCCACGTTAAAGGTAACTGTGATATCTTAGCAGGTATTCACATGACCAAAGGTCTCATCGAAATTGACGGTGACGTAAACCGTTGGCCTGGTGGACAAATGAAAAACGGTAACATCATAATTCACGGAAAAGTTGGAAGATTGCTCGAAGGTTTCGTAGAACAAGGAATTGTAACCGATCCTGAATTAGATGGTATTGTTTACCCTGGTAGATACATCGAATACAAAGGAGACATTGCTTTAAACGGTAAAGGTACCTTAATTATCGATGCTGAGAAAAACAGAGACAGATTATCTACTTGGATTGAAGAAGACGACGAATATAACGCAATTAGAGAATACAGAGCTCAATAAGCTCTTTCTCTTTTTCTTATATTTTTCTTCTTTTTTTATTTTTTTATTTTTTAGAAATTATATTGATAAATTATGATTTAATTAATTTTTAAATGATGATTGAATTTCACAATCAATTAAATTAATTTTTTAATTAATTAAATTATCATTTATTGATATTAAGTATGAGATTATTAATCATATCTTTAATTTAAATAATGCTATGTACAAAAGGTGTAACTATGGTCAAAGAGATACAGATGGACCCAGACGATATTATAGAATATGTAAGAAACAATGTAAAAGTTGATGATATTTTTGAATTATCTTATAACAGGGTATTTGCTCCAGGTACTGTACTTGGACTTACCCCGGAAGATGAGGAAACTGGTGAAGGCTTAATACTTTCCCTTCAGCTCAATGGTGAATTGTTAAATCAAGCTGTAGACATTGATTTGCATAAGGTAAAGGACGAGATCATTGAATTCCGTCATATGCCTGGTGGAGATGAAGATAAGCTCATCGTTGTTGAAGCTACATTATAGCTTCAATTTCATTTTCCCATTATTTTTTTTATAATGCATTAATTAGTTTTAATAAATACAAATAATTTTATATATTAGAAACAATATATTATTAATCATAAAGTAAGTATTTGATTTTCAAAAATTTTATAATCTCTATGGAGGTCAAAAAATGGTCGATAAGGAATTAACAATGACTTCTGATGAAGTTCTTGATTACATTAAGAATAATTTTAAAGAATTCGATAAAGTGGATATTGCATACAATCGTGTTTCCGCTAAAGGGGATGTCTTAGGAGTGGATCTTTCTGACTTTAGAGGAAAGCCAAGTTGTAGGGTGATGATTGCTTTAGATGGTGAAATTATTTCTGACACTATCGAGGTTGACTTTGAAGAATATAAGGAAGATATTATAGAATTACATCACTATCCTAAAGATGAATCTAAAGAGTCTGTTTATATTGAAGTAATCTAAATCTTCTTATTTCTTTTTTTTATTTTTTCAATCTATTTTTAACTATTTTTAAATATTTTTAACTATTTTTAATCTGTTCTTATACAATTTTTATACTTTTTATTCATTTTCTATGCTGTTTTTTTTTAATTATTGTTCATAGATTAAACTCATATCCTCTATTGGCAAAATGGTTTCAACTGCCTTCGCTTCAATTGCTATTCCCTTTTCCTTAATTGCAGCTATTGAATTCAATCCGCTTCCTGTAACAATTCCGAAGTTGTAGTTGTCAACTTTTGCATTGTACACCAATTCTCTTGGCTTACCAACTTTAAAGATAGGGAATCCATTTTCATTGATTTTATCCAAGATTTCTTCACATTCAGGTCTTGCAATGTATGGAACCTCTTTAATGGAAGCGAGTATCTTCTTAGGATTTTGGCGTTTGGATATGGAGGTTAGATTTTTGAAGATGAATATTTTATGAGGGTCTATTGAGGAACCGTCATAGGAAATCATTTCCACAAACAATGGAGGTTTTCCAAGTTCGAGTAATCCTCCGTATCTTGGTGTGCTCATGATACCATTGTTGATTAATATTCCATCAATTGACAAGCTGCAAACGGTAGCTATTCCCACTTTGCTGTCGTCACTTGGATGATCTACAATATTGAATAGTGGATTCATGTATTTTGGAAGACTCTTATATGTTCTTTTCATGATTGTTAATGCATCATCAAGGTCTTGCTTATTCAAGTAGGATATGTTTGCAACTATGTTTCCTTCGTTGGTTTCAATGTCATAATCCACTTGATTCATTCTATTCAATGATTTTGTAAGTATGAAAGGTGTTTTCTTATACTCTATTTTCTTTGCTTTTTTGATTTTGTGTTTAGAGGATTCAAGTTCTTTAAGTTTATTGTAATCAATGAATTCCTCCCCAGTCTTGATGTCAACTTTATAATCCATTTCCTGAGCTGCACAGAATGGTGTGATTCCTCCAATGATGGATATTCCGACCATTCCTTCAGGTACTGGAATTCCTAAAACGTTTTCACTTGTCTCACCAATTTCCAAAACTCCTCCAATTCCCACTTTTTCAAGTTTTAGGATGATTTCCTTTGCCTTTTCGACACTGGTTCCAGGAATTATCCTAAAGTTTGCAGGAATTGTACCGGTTCCATGCTCTGCAACTTCCAATACTGAAGTCATGTCTTTTGCTATAAATGCATCTAATGGAGTTATTGAAGTTTTCTTGTAGGAAATCAGTTCTGAGAACTTGGTAGGATAGTAATCTTCAATTTCAACTAGCCCTCCATATTGAGGGATAGAAGGAATCCCATTTTTCAAGAACACTCCATCAATTGTTGTACCACAGATGGTTTTCATAACATATCCCTTTTTGCCATTGATTTCAGTTTTTTTCGCATTGATCAATGGGCTTACGCAAACTCCTGCAGCAAAGACTTCCTTAATGATGTCAAATGCCTTGTTGTCTAGGATATTTGAAGTGTTTACTATTACGTTTCCACACCTTTTATTGTAATCAAAATTAGTTAAGTATATCCTCTCTTCGAATTTTGAAAATGTGAAGTCCACTTGGTCGTAAATCAATCCTTTCTCAAGCTTTGCTCTTCCAAGTTCTGTGATAACTCTGCCAGAATATCCCTTTCTTTCTGTGTATCCTTTTTCATCAAGAATTTGCATATGGTAACGCACTGCTCTCTCACCAAGGTTATATCCTTTGGTTTTAAGTTCGTCAGCTATTACTTTTGAACCTATTGGCTTTTCCTGCACATTAAGGATTCTTAGAATTTCTATCATTCTATGTTCAGATTCTGACATGTAATCTCCTACTTTCTAAACGGAATTTTTTTTAAAAATAAGTATTGTGGTTGATAAAACAAGTTTTTAAAAATAAATAAAAATAGCTATTTAATTTATTTTTTTAAATAGCTATATGTTCTCAAATCTTAAATTAATTATAGTTTGAATTATAAGTTTAAGTATTTCTTATGTTCGTAATTGAATACTTGGACTCTGTATTCGTCCCATTCCTCATATTTTGCACTGAGGAATGCATTGAATATGTGGTCTCCAAGTGCTTCTTTCATGATTTCGCTTTCTTCAAAGGTATGGTATGCTTCCCATAAACTGGAAGGTAACAATTCAATACCCATTTCTTCCCTTTCTTCATCGCTTAATTCATAAATGTTGAATTCAATTGCTTCTCCAGGGTCGATTTTGTTCTTGATACCATCCATACCTGCTTCAAGCATTACTGCAAATGCAAGGTAAGGGTTACATGTTGGGTCTGGACTTCTGTATTCAATACGGGTAGCTTTTCCACGTGCAGCTGGAACTCTGATTAAAGTGGATCTGTTTTGAATACCGTATGAAATGTATACAGGAGCTTCGTAACCTGGAACTAATCTTTTGTATGAGTTTACGATAGGGTTGGTAACTGCTGTGATAGCTGCGGAATGTTTTAATAATCCTCCGATAAACCACATAGCTTCTTGTGATAATCCGGTTTCGCTGTTTTCATCATAAAAGATGTTTTCCCCATCTTTGAATAAGCTTTGGTGACAGTGCATTCCACTACCGCTTTCTCCGAAGAATGGCTTTGGCATGAAAGTGACTCTGTAGTCAAATCCATCGAAATCAGCCATGTTTGCTACAATAGCTTTGATTGCTTGTTTGAATGTAATTACAGCATCAGCAGTTTTTAAAGCGTCATCGAATTTAAATGCAATTTCGTTTTGACCAGGACCTACTTCGTGGTGGCTTGCTTCAACTTCAAAGCCTAATTCCTGCAAGTTAGTGGTAATTTCCCTTCTGAAGTCGGTTCCCTTATCGACAGGTTCCACATCAAAGTATCCTGCATCATCGTGAGGAATTGGGTATCCGTCATCATCAGTGTCTACAATAAAGAATTCAGGTTCTGGACCTATGTTGTAGGTGTAACCTTCTTCCTTGATTTTAGCCAATGCCTTTTTAAGGATTCCTCTTGGATCCCCTTCAAATGGTTCTCCATTAGGTTTGTAAATGTCACAAATAAATCTGCAGGATGCAGATTCTTCAGGTCTCCAGGATAAAGCTGAATAGGTGCTTATATCTGGTTTCAATACAAGGTCACTTCCTTCAATTCCTACGAAACCTGGTATTGATGATCCATCAAATAGGATACCGTCAATTAATAAATCTTCCATATTTTCCAATTTGCAAGGAATAGACACGTTCTTTGGAATTCCATGCAAATCAACAAATTGGAGTCTAATAAACTTTATATTGTCTGCTTTCATTCTTTCGATTACATTTTTGATTCTTTCTTCCATTAAATCATTCTCCATTAGATTTGGAATAATATATAATAATTATTTAGTTTAATAATTATCTTTAATATTAGTTCGGAAATAGATTTCCACCTAATAATATATCTATATATTTTAATATATTATTTTATCTATTTTATACTTTTTAAACCTTGTGCAATAGTTTATTTTTTTTAATATTTTTCATTTGAATATTTAATTTTTCATTAAAATTTTAAAAATAGTTTATTTTTATTATAAAAAATTGAACAAAATATATTTTAATATATATTTTTTTAGAATTTTGACAAAAATAGGTGAAAATTATCTAAAAGTTTTTAGAGAAAATAATTTAAAATAATTTAAAATAAAGGTAAAATCAATGAAAATTGAATAGAAACTTAATAAAAAATAGAGTATAAAATTAATAAAAAATAGGGTAAAAAAATTATTAAAAAATTAAGAAAAAAATAAAAAAGTAGTAGTTAAGGAATTTATAATTCCAAAACTTTAAAAGATTCTAAGTTGAGTAAATCAAAATTAAGTATTTTTGGAGCGTAGTTAACTTCGCCAATTCCAGTTACCAATTTATAAGCTTCAAATGCTTCTAAACATCCAACAATATTTGGAACAGGCCCGATTACTGGAGGTACTCCTTTGGTTAATTTTGATATTTCCTTTTTGGTTTCCTCTCCCAATTCCTTTCCTAGGGATGGGAGGGAGAACAATTCCTCATATGATGGTGTGTCTTTAGTGAACACGCTTACTTGCCCTTGTGTTCCATGAATAGCTCCATGAACAAATGGTATATCATTTTCTCTAGCAAATCTGCTTACAATGATTCTTGTGTATAGATTATCCAATGCATCGATGATTATGTCCCTATCACCGAATACCTTTTCTATATTGTCAGCATTCAATTCTTCA
>NZ_CALDKF010000041.1 GCF_937898925.1 uncultured Methanobrevibacter sp. | reverse complement strand
GCACCGCCGCTGCAATCGCTTCCTGCTATTGATAGCGCTGTTTTCATCGGTGCGGCAAATTTCCAGAAGCCTTGCATATCCGAATAATCTTTAATGTAAAAATCACAAAGTGTTTTTACTTCAGCCAGATTTACTTCCGATTTATCGTAAATTGCAACAACTCTGAAGCCGTCTTTTTTTGCTGTTCTTATTGCATAAATCGCATCTTCAAAAACAACGGTATCATCTTTGGGAGTACTGAGATGCTTCAGAGCTTCACGATAAATATCGGGTTCATCCTTGCTGTGCCCGACAGATGTACAAGTGAAGATTTTTGAAAAGCATTCGTTGATTCCGCATCTTTCAAGTGCCGCTTCTACAAGATATTTGTCTGTTGCGGTTGCTATACACATCTTTACACCGATATTATGAAGATGTTTTACAAAATCATAAACACCGGGTTTCAGCTGAACCTCATTTATGTAATACTTTTCTACCATTCGGTTAACACCGTCCATTATTTCGTCAACAGACAGAGTAACACCATATTCGCTTTTATAATAACAGGCTGCATTGTAAAGACTCATTGTTTTGAAGGTTTCGTTCAGGTTTTCTTTTGGTTCATATCCTATTGAACGAAGATAAATTTCACCAATCGTATCCCATATAAACATTGAATCAAAAAGTGTGCCGTCAAGGTCAAATATTGCGCCTTTAATCATTTTTAACCAAATCCTTTGCTAGTGATAGCAGTGTTTCAGCTTCTTTTTCAGGATTTTCAGCTTTCATAATTGCCGAAACAACACAAATGCCTGAAATACCGATGTCTTTAAGAATATCAACATTATCTTTATTAAGACCGCCGATTGCATTAACCGGAATAGGCACAGCTTTTGTTATTGCATCGAGAGTTTCAGTTGAAGTGAGAACGGTTACAACTTTGGTAGTTGTAGGATAAATTGCACCTACTCCGAGATAATCAGCGCCTTGCTCATAAGCTTCTTTTGCCCAAGGAACTGTTTTAGCAGTAGCACCGACAATTTTATCATCGCCCATCAACTTTCTTGCAGTAGCAACAGGCATATCGTTTGCGCCAACGTGAACACCTTCCGCATCAATCGCAAGTGCAACATCAACTCTGTCGTCAATAATCAGAGGCACATTGTAACGCTTTGCAATTTCGTGTACCTTTTCTGCAAGTTCGATATATTCACGAGTGGATTTTTCCTTTTCACGAAGCTGAAGAAGAGTTGCTCCGCCCTTGAGAGCTTGTTCAACACGTAAGAGGAATTCTTCCTCTGTGTAATTCGTACTGTCAGTTATAAAATATAAAGTAGGGTCAAAATTTTTCATAATTATTACCTCACACATACAGATAGTCATTCAGAACCGGCTGCAAGCCTTCCTCTGTAATATCTTTATACATCTTGTCAAGACTTCGGTTGTCATCAATTTCAAACTGTTCATCACCTTGAACAGCTTCGGCTTCCTTGCCCATATACTTGCTTTCATGGTCTCCGATACCTGTTGAAACACCTGCGGAAACCTTTGTTGCAGCAATTTTTACAATACCGTTTCTGAACTCGGCACTTTCACGGGAAGATACCGTAATTCCCACATAAGGAAGAAATATGCGGTATGCACAAAGCACCTGACATAACTGTTTTTCGTGTACGTCAAGAGGATTGATTTTATCGTTGTTGATAATGGGTCTGAGCCTCGGGCAGGAAAGTGACATCTCTGCATGAGGATACTTTCTCTGCAAGTAATATACGTGCAATGCACTTGCCAAGGCATCTTTACGGAAGTCCGAAAGTCCGAGCAGAGCTGAGAATGCAACACCACGCATACCGCCACGAAGCGCACGCTCCTGTGCATCAAAACGGTAAGGCCAAACGCGCTTGTGTCCGAGCAGATGCAGTTTTTCATATTTATCCGTATCATAGGTTTCCTGAAATACGGTTACATAGTCCGCACCGCATTCGTGAAGATATCTGTATTCATCGGTATTTACAGGATAAATTTCAAGTCCGACCATACGGAAGTATTTTCTTGCTAATTTACACGCTTCACCAATATATTCAATATTGCTCTGACCTCTGCTTTCGCCCGTGAGAATCAGAATTTCCTCCATACCGCTATCTGCTATAACTTTCATCTCTTTTTCAATCTGCTCCTGTGATAGCTTCATACGCTTGATATGGTTGTAGCAGTTAAAACCGCAATATACACAGTAATTTTCACAATAGTTTGCTATGTAAAGAGGCGTAAACAGATAGACAGTATTTCCGAAGTGCTTACTTGTTTCAAGTCTTGCACGCTCTGCCATTTGTTCCAGAAACGGTTCTGCCGCAGGAGAAAGAAGTGCTTTAAAATCTTCTATCGTACAAGTATTGTGTTCCAATGACGCTTTAACATCATCAGCAGTATATTTTGAATAATCATAAGAATTCATCTGTGCAATAACGCTTGTGCAAACACCTGACTCAATTATCTCCATACCGGGCATATACTCCATAAGGTTTTTACGGAATGACGGATCGTTTTCAAGCCTGTGCTTTTTTTCAAGTGCTTCGGGTGACAGATGTTCCGAATCCACAAAAAATTGATTTTCCATATCTTCTCCTTAATCTCTGAGGAATCCCGTCAGAGGGTCAGAAGCTGAGGCTCCGCGTGTCAATACTCTGCCAAGTCCTGCAAGGTAAGCCTTTCGTCCTGCTTCAATGGCGTGCTTAAATGCAGAAGCCATCATAGGCAGGTCTCCTGCAGTAGCAAGTGCGGTGTTTGCCATAATTGCAGCCGCCCCCATTTCCATTGCTTCACAAGCCTGAGACGGTCTGCCGATACCTGCATCTACAATAATAGGCAAGTCGATTTCATCGACAAGAATCCATTCGCCTTTGTAATAAATATGAGTAACATGATGACTTGTTGAATAAAAACCTTCAGGGGCCACTTTATCTTTTGGAGAAGGAACAAGATTTACCTCTTCAATTTCAGATATTGAAACCCCAATAAAGTTAAGTTCATCAAGAATAGAATTTAAAATATCGGGAGATTCAGCTGAAACCATAATTTTAGCATGGCTAGTATCAGATTTGCGTTTTCCTATATCAAATTCCAGTATATCAAAGTCTCCTCCGTTGTCCATGATAATATCCATGGTTTTAGGAAGAGTTAAAGAATCGATGATATGACCAGACAATTCTATTTCTCTCTTATACATCAAAAATCTCCTAATTTTTTTTAATTTTATAATAATTTTATAATTTTGTAAAATTGATTAATAATTTTTTTATTTTTGTAAAAATGACTTGTAATAATTTTATTTAACTTATATAGTAAATAATAAATTATAATTAAGATATGTGTTTAAGTAATATTTATATTATTTGTTAATGATGATGGCTAAATAAAATAGTGAAAAATAATTAATGATTAAAAATTGAATTATTGAAAAAATGATTGAAAATAACCCATTAAAAAATTTAAGCAAATAATGTCAAGAAATCATAAATCATTTTAGCTGCAAGAACAGCAGTGATATCACCTAATTTATCACTTGCAACCTCAACAAGGTCAAATCCAATTACATCAATAGATTCATTACTTGCCAATGCATCAAAAATGTTTTCAATATCAAGAGGATGCAATCCATTTGGAGTTGGATTTCCTACAGATGGTGCAAATGCGGGGTCAATCACATCCATATCAATGGAAATATAGACTTTTCCTTCAATTGAATCAAGCTTTTCCAAAAGAATATCAAAGCCATCAAAAAGGTCTTTTGCTAAAAAGCTGCTGATATTATCTTCACCTTCAACAAATTCCTTTTCTTCAAGGGAGAATGATCTTATTCCTATCTGAATCAATTCCTTAGGATTCAAATCATAAACTCTTCTCATAATGGTTGCATGAGAATCCTTTTCCCCAATATAAGTGTCAATGATGTCTCTGTGAGCATCTAAATGGATGACAGTGATATCAGACAAGTCATTGCTTTCCTCTTTACCACACAATGCCTTAACAGAACCTATGCTTACACTATGCTCTCCACCAATGAGAATTGGCTTAATGTTGGAACCTATCAACTCACCTACAGCATCTTCAAGAGAATCGCAGGTTTTGCTACAGTTGCCATGAACAACATTAAGGTCCCCACAGTCATAGAATTCTCCATCTAAAAGCTTTTCAAAGGTTGAATTATACTGTTCAAAACCAAATGATGCCTCTCTTATGATTGTTGGGCCATACCTTGAACCATGATGATAAGAACAAGTGCTGTCAAAGGGAACTCCAATTATTCCCCATTTTTTAGACTTTACAAAATCAACAGAATCCTTAGATTGACTACCATTATCCAATCCATATATATCAAATGATTCTGCTGAAAAAGCAAATTTTCCTGGTTCAAAAGTATTAAAAAGCATTATATCACTATTTCATTTTGTTTAATTTTAAATTAATTGCATATTCAATTAATTATTTGATTAATTAATAATCTCAGTTAATCAAGTAATTAATTAAAAATAGAATAATAAAAAATAAAAAAAGTTTGATTTGATTTTAGATTTGATTTGATTTGAAAAAAGATTGAAAACGGATTTTAAAAAAATCCGGAAAAAGTGTAAAAAAACTAAAAAATTATACTTTTTTAGTTCTCATGATTTTCATATTGCCTAAAGCAATGATATATTCTACACCTAAGTCAGTACCTACAGCGCCTCTGATTTCTTCATCGAATTCAGCAGGTATAGGTAATTCAAAGGTTTCGAATGATTCTAAGTCCATGATTTGAACTTGGTCACCCATAACAGCTAAGATTTGACCGATTCTTTTGTCAAGAATAGGTACTTCTACTTTAGTGTCTACAGGTTTTACTAAACTTCTTTTTTGACCATCAAAAATACCAACAGCTTCTAATCTTGCTTTTGCAGCTCCATGTTTACCAGGAGATGAAGTGGTTAAGCTAGTTACTTTAGAAGCTTCTCCATCTAATACAATATATTTTCCGACTTTTACGGTTTTAAGTTCTACAACTTTGGTTGACATTAAAATAACCTCACAATAATAATTAAAAATAAATTTAATTGAAATTTATTATTTAATTTCATTTTTTGAAATTAAATACGATTAACCTAATAAAATATAGATTAATAATATATTAATTTAAAATTATATATAAACTTTCGTATGAAAAATATGTCAAAAAGGAATATCCAAAATAATATTTTATAAATTAATATATTATAAAAGATAAATATTATTTAAGATAAAAATTTTTTTATCAAAATGATTATTCAATTAATTTTCCAATCATTAATCAAATGAGATAAAAAAAATAAATGAAAATGATAATATAAAAATAATTTTTTAAGAATTTTTAAAATAAAGTGGTATAATGAGAATAGCTATTGTTTCAGGCTCAAGCGAAGGCCCAACAGAATTGAACGCTTTTGATAATGCTTTATATGAAGCGGAAATTGGTGATGTGAACTTAATAAAGGTTTCAAGCATGCTTGAAGCCAATACTAAAGTTGAAAAATTGCCTAAATTGAAAGCAGGAGCTATGGTGAACTGTGTCTTATCAAGCTTAACTTCCGAAAACAAAGGAGAGGAACTTATTGCTTGTGTTGCAGTGGCTATTGGCGAAGAATTGGGATGTGTCGTTGAGGCAAATGGAATCAATCAGAATCCAGAAGACATAAAGAACGAAGCAATAGAAATGGTAAAGTACATGATGGATAAGCGAAATGTAAAGATTAAGGAATTGATTGTAGAGGAAGCGCATCATACCGTAAAAGAAATAGGATCTGCAATAGCTGCAGTCATTTACATTACAGAGGACATTTTAGAATAAAAATCATAATTACTGAACTTATTAAAATTATAATTTTTAAATCAAGAAAAAACAAAAATTGAGGGGATAATATGAATCAAGAGGATATAGATATTTGCAGAAACATTGCGACCACAGTTTTCGAAAAAGTGGAAAATCTCCTTGAAGGACAAGTTGGAAATCCAAAAGCTGGAGAATTTGTTAAGATTGGTGCAGACGGCACCCCTACATCTTATATTGACATCATAGCAGAAGATGAGGTAATCAAACTCCTTAAGGATGCTGATTTTGAGTCTTATTTAATCAGTGAAGAAATAGGGGAACTTAAACTCGGAAAAGGAAAACAGGAAGCAATCAGCCTAAGTGAAGAATTGCTTAATAATGTTCCAAAAACTAAAAAGGAAAAAGAAGACCCTGATAAGCCTAGATTCATATTCCTAATTGATCCCCTTGACGGAACAAGCAATGCAATCAAGAACATTCCCGCATATGGTATGTCAATTGCAGTGGCAAATGTGCCGGAAGGAAGAGAAGCAACATTAAATGACGTTCAACTTGGATTCGTAAAGAATTATGCTAATGGAAACTTCTATGAAGCCATTAAAGGAAACGGTGCAAAAAGAAATGGAGAGCCAATGACTCCAAGCAGTGAAACTGACTTGACAAAAATAAGCCTTGGGGGATTTACCAAAAGTAAAACTCTATCCGTATCCAAATTAGTGGACACTGCAAGAAGGATGAGAGTATTAGGTTCTGTAGTACTGGAACTTGCATATGTTGCAAGCGGAAAATATGATGCGTTTCTCGATTTGAGAGGAAGCAGAATCATCGATATTGCTGCTTCAAAGCTTATCGTAGAGGAAGCTGGAGCTATTGTAACCGATAAGTATGGTGAAAAGTTAGACAGCAGATTAAGCATCTACGAAAAGGCAGTTGTTGTAAGTGCAGGAAATCCTGATTTGCATAATCAAATAATTAAAATCATAAACAATGACGAATTGGATAAGATCCAAAGCGTTGCAATCGTAAGTAGAGTGGATGAATATAAATCAGTATTATTCTCACTTAAGATCTTTGAAACATTGATTCAAAAGAATATGGAAACGGTTATTGAATCCTCGCTTGCAGAAAAGCTGGAAGAAATCAAAGAAAATCCAGAACTCCACAAGATTATTGCAAAAACAATGAATGAAACTCCAGAAATTGCAAAGCACATAGAAAGCCTAAACTTCAATTACAACTTCAGGGATTATGCAAAGGAGTTGAACGAACTTAGAACAGATATGGCAATCATTCTTGGAGGAGATGGAACACTCCTTAGAACACAAAACCAATTGACTAAGGAAATACCTATTTTTGGAATCAATATGGGTACTGTAGGATTCTTGACAGAAATTGAAGTAGAAAATACATTCGAAGCGCTTGATGCAATTTTGGATGGTGAATGGTCTAAAGAGAAAAGAACACAAATCATCATTTCCCACGAAAACCAAACTTTCCGTGCATTGAATGAAGTTGTAATCATGACTGCAAGACCTGCTAAAATGCTTCATTATGAAATCTCTGTAGACGGGGAAGTTGTAGAGGAATTAAGGGCAGATGGATTGATCATCTCTACCCCAAGTGGTTCAACCGCTTATTCAATGTCTGCAGGAGGACCTATTGTAGACCCTAAAGTAGGTGCATTCATTATAGTGCCAATTTGTCCATACAAACTTGGAGTAAGGCCATTTGTTGTATCTGATGGAAGTGAAATCAGAATCAAGCTCCTTAAAAGAGGTAAGAAAGCAATCTTCGTAATGGATGGGCAAATTCAAAAAGAAGTGAACTATATGGAAGAGCTCGTAATCAAGAAATCCGAAAAAGACGTTTACTTCATGAGAATCAATAAGAAATACTTCTACAAGAAAGTTAAGGATAAACTTAATGAAGGAGGATTAGACAGCATTAACAGAGTATTGTAAATGCTCTAAACTAATCTTTCTTTTTTATTATTTTTTAAAAAGCGAATTCTATTTTTATTTTAAATCAATTTTATACTAATTATTTAATCAAGAGTGAAACAATGAATGTTTTTTTAGTTGATTTGACACATGGAGGAGTTAAGATATCCTCAGAACTTGCCAAATCAGGAATTTACGAAAATGTATTTGCATATGACTTATACAATACATTGAAAAGTGAAGATGAAAATCTTTTAATCACTTATGATGTGAATATCATTAAGGATTTGAACTCATTTAAAAATCAACTAAAATTAAATTCAATTAAAAGGATTGAAGAAAAAACTGAAGAGAAAAGCGAAGGGGAAAGTGAAGGAATCGAAGAAAAAGACTTGATAATCAATCCTATTCACTCATCCTTAAACATTGAAGAACTATTGATTGAAATAGCTAATTTAATTGACTTCGATAAGAATAGCATATTGAATCAGTATGAAATCATAAACCATCATCAAGCTACAGAACTGGTTTTATCACTTTGGAAAGAGGAAACAATCAATCAGGACATAAAGACCATTGAGTTAACTGGAGTAAAAGGAAAAACAAGCGTTGCATTCCTCTTAAAGGAAATATTTTTAGAAAACAATAAGGACACATTACTATTATCCAGTTTAGGAGCTTACTTATTTAGAAAAAATAATGATAATGGGCAAAAGCTTATTTTACAAAAGGATATCAGCATAACTCCTGCAAATATCATAAACACTATCCAACTAGCTAAAAAGATAGTAAATCCTAAATGCAGCACATTTCCAATATGCGATAAGAATCTGGATTTAAATGAAAGAATGGAGGAAAATGATATTCAGGAAGACTTTAACGAAAACCCATACACTGATTTAAATTATGAAATGGCTATCTTTGAAAACTCATTAGGAATTTGCGGTTTGGCAGACATCGGAATATTGACTAACCTGGTTGAAAACTATTCCATTGCTAAAGGACAATCTGATGCAAGGGAAGCTAAAAGACAAGTCTTCAAGTCCCCATCAATTGTGATAGAATATGAAACCTTGAATGAATTCTATCCTAATGAAAAAGAGAAATGCAAAGAAAAAATAAATAGCTTTTCCTTAAATAACACAGATGCAAATGTCTACTGCGAATCCATAGATTATGATATCGAAAACACATGTGCAAAGATTATTTATCATGACTTGAAAACTATTGATGGAAAAGTAATAAATGGTAACTTGATACTGGATTGCTTTGCACCAGGATCCCATCATATTCTAAACGTTTTAGCAGCTTCAACAACTGCATTAGCATTAGGCATAGAAGAGGAAACCATTCAAAATGCTTTATCAAACTTTAAAGGAATCGATGGGAGAACAAATGTTAGGGAAATCGATGACGTAAATGCCTTAAGAATCATTGAAGAAATCAATCCAGGAATCAATACAAAAGCCATTGAAAGCTCAATAAACATGATAAAGGACATTGACAATTATTATATCATCATTGGAGGAAAGTATGGAGTGACATGTGAAGAGATAGACGAAGACAAGCTCTCCAAATTCTTACATGAATACTTAACAAATAATCCTAACACTAACTTAATATTAACTGACGAGCTTGGAAAAAGTCTAGGCAATAAAATTAATGCAATGAACGAAAATAAGTTCAAAATAGAATATATTGAGGATTATCATGAAGCTCAAAATCAAGCAATAGCTAATAATAAAAATATCCTATTTATCTATAGATCTAATTATTCACAAGTTTCCAAACGTTGAAATTAAAATTTAAATAAAAAATAAATCCTATTTAAAAATAAAAAATATTAAAAATTTAAATAATTTTATTAAGAATAATTTACAAAATTAATATGTTAAAGATTAAAGACATTGAAAAAGTGATTTAATCAATTTAAATTCATTTTTATAAATTCACAAATTTTCATATAAAAAGCTAAGGCGAATCAAATGATTGTTGGAACTAGAGGAAGCAAACTTGCACTTGTACAGACAGACTACATCCGAAGCTGTTTATACAATATCACTGGAGAGGAAGTAGAAAAGAATATCATAAAGACCAAAGGGGACAAAATTACAAATTCCCAGTTATATAATATGGATTCTAAAGGACTTTTTACAAGAGAACTTGACAATGCACTACTTGATGAAGAAGTCGATTTTGCAGTGCACAGCCTAAAGGATGTGCCAACAGAACTAAACGAAGACCTTGAAATTGTTGCAGTTCCTCCAAGGGAAAGCCCTAATGAAGTGCTTATTTCAAACTACAGCTGGAGTGAACTTGAAGAAGGATCCACTCTTGGAACAAGCAGCTTAAGAAGAGAAGCATTCTGCAAGCTCCATGACAAGGACTTTGAATTGAAGCCAATCAGAGGTAATGTTGAAACAAGAATCAAGAAGGTAATGGATGGAGAAGTGGATGCAACAATCATGGCAGAAGCTGGATTGAACAGATTAGGCCTTCAAAAATATATCAAAACCAAGTTCCCAACAGATTATATAATGCCTGCAGCAGGTCAAGGCGCTTTAGCAGTAATAACCAGAAAAGACAGTGAATTTAAAGAGACAATAGCTAAATTAAACCATTACTTCTCATTCCAGGAAGTGCTTGCTGAAAAGACCATTCTTGAAGAAATAGGCGTAGGTTGCCAATGGCCAATTGGAGCAATAGCTGGAATAAAAGATAACAAGCTAGAACTTAATTCCATATTGCTCGACAAAAATGGAGAGATCCTATATCAGGAAACAATTAGAGGAAGCATTAGGGAAGCTCGAGAAATGGGAAGGAAAATAGGCAAAAATATGCTTGAATTCCTTTAAAATAGCTAAAATGCTTTGAATTATACTTTAAAATATTTATTATTTTAAGATTTTTTAAATTAAAAATTGCATTTCATGAAAAATCTTGAATTTTCATGAAATCAAAAATTTATCAAAATTCAAAAAATGGTTAATAATTCTTAAAAATCAATTTATCCTATTTTTTTAATTATTTTAAGAGAATTGACCATTTAATCGTTTTTATTTTAGATATTAACCAATATAATAACGATTATCATAATTATTAAGAAAAAAATTATATAAAAAAATATAAAATTTTAATAATATTTATAAGTTATAAAACACAAAAATATAGTTGAATAATTGGAGGAATATCTTTGAGAACTATAAATGTTGGAGTTATAGGTGTAGGTGCAATGGGATATAACCATGCACGTGTATATTCGAAATTGGAAAATGCCAATCTCGTGGCAGTGGCGGATGTAGTAAAGCCAACCTTAGACAAAGTTGTAAAGAAATATAAGACAAAAGGTTACTCTGAAATCGAAGACTTATTGAAAGACCCTGAAATTGAAGCAGTAAGCGTTTGTGTACCAACAACCTTCCACCACGAAGTTGTTATGGAAGCCATCAAACATGGAAAACACGTTTTAGTAGAAAAACCAATCGCTTTTACTGCTGAAGAAGCTGAAGAAATGATTAAAGCAGCAAAAGAAGCAGGTGTAAAGCTTGCAACAGGACATGTAGAAAGATTCAATCCTGCTGTGCAAAAAGCTAAGGAACTCATTGAAAATGAAGTTATTGGTGACTTAGTAACAATCTCAGCTAAAAGAGTAGGTCCTTTCCCACCAAGAATCAAGGATGTGGGAGTGGCTATTGACCTTGCAATTCACGATTTAGATGTAATGAACTTCTTGATTGAAGCACCTGTAAAACAAGTTTATGCTACTATGAGCAGCATTTTAGATCAATCTGACTTCGAAGACCATGCAGAAATCATGATTAGCTTTGATGAAGACATTACAGGTATTCTAGAAGTAAACTGGTTAACTCCATACAAACGTAGACAAATCGAAATTACCGGTACTGATGGAATAATCACCATTGACTACATTGACCAAAGCATTGAAGTTTACGGTAAGTTTGCTCAAGACATTCAAATCAAGCCAGTAGAGCCATTAAGTGAAGAATTGAATTCATTCCTATGTAAAATAGAAGCGGATGAAGAACCTGAAATTACTGGTGAAGATGGGCTTAAAGCTCTCAAGATGGTTCTTGCAGCAAACAAGTCATCTAAAGAACACAGTCCAATCAATTTTAGATAAAAATATTCCACTATTAATTAAAAATAATAACTCAAAGATTCCTAAAATATTTAATTAAAATTTATGATTAATGAGGTAAAAAAATGAACCAAGATCTTATTAACAGAGCTCAGGAACTTAGAAACCATGGATTCACAACTGGTGAAATAGCTGATGAGCTTAATGTATCAATGGATACTGCACAATGGTTAACATTACAAAGAAAAGAAGAGCCTGCACAAACAGAGGCACCTGTTGACATTGCAATCAACTGGAACAGTTTAGGCGGTAGTGCAAGCAGACTCAGATATGTTGCAGCAGCTTTAAGTGACATTGCATTGAAACATGGGGAAATTGACCTTGTTGTAGGAATTGCAACCAGCGGAGTTCCATTTGCAACCATGATGGCTGACGTGATTGAAGAATTGACTGGAACCACAACATGCATATCTATATTCCACCCTAAAAAACACAGAACCAACCCAGCTAACAGCGATGAAGGGGCTATAAGCAGCAACTTTGGTACTGTAGAAGGTAAAAAAATAGTTATTGTTGATGATGTAACTACCAGTGGTGACACAATTACTGATGTAATTAAAGTAGTTAAAGACCATGGTGGAAATCCAATTGTAGTAACTGTTTTAATCGATAAATCAGGACTCGAAGAAGTGGATGGAGTCCCAATCGAATCATTAATTAAAGTAAGTCAATTAAGATAATTCTTAATTATTTACTTCTTTCTTCTTTTTTAAACTTTTTTTATAAAATTTCTTCAAATTTATTGTCCTATTTTTTATTAAAACTTATTTTGAAAAATATTCATTAAAATTATATATTCATAGTTACATATAGTTATATAGTAAATTTGAATATTAATTATAATATTAAAATCTTAAAAAAATAAAAGTTGTTCAATTTACTTAAATCTTATGGGTGTGATGAAATGGAAGATGGAAAACCAAAAGGAATATTTAATAAAAAATGGATTTTAATAATTCTTGCATTAATAATCATAATAGCCGGAGTAGTATTTTTATTAACTCCCAAGATCGATACTGACATAGAATGCAGCGGTGTTGATTATTCTAATCCAAATGGCACTGGAGAGATACATATTTTCTTGAGTTACACTGACCACTCAAATGATACACCAAAAAGGATTGAAATTGAGAATAAAACTATTCTTGTAAATTTAACTGATGAACAAAACGTTACAAAGGAATATAATTTAACTACTGATGGATGGGGAGAAGGATATATAGAGAATTTAAAAAATGGAACTTATAAAGTTTCAGCAATTTTCCCAGGTGATAACAAATATAAGCAATCAATAGAAAATGATGAGGTTACTATAAAATATTTTAAACCAGTACATGTTACAACAAATAACACAACATATTACAAATATAATTATACGACACAACCAAAATATCAAACAAGGTATGTTGTACGTTATGTTTATGTATAAAAATAGTTTTATAAAAAATTTAAGTGAAATTTCATTATAAAAAATGAAATTTTACTTTTTTACTTATTAAAAAAATGCTTTTTTTATTTTATTTATTTCCAAAGTCATCCCAGAAATGAGTTTGGAAAACGCTGTTTTTACTAAGTTCCTCTAATTTCAAGAACAGTTTCCAAGGCATGGACAAGTTCATGTATTCATCTGGAATCAGTCTTCTCATATGAGCTCTTGCTGCAAAGTCAAGTGGACTTAATACTGGAACTGGGTCATCACTATCATTTTGCTCAAAAGTGAATGCACCAATAGCTTGACATGCAGATGCCTGAGGAGTCATTATGTGGGCGCTTTCAGTTCTGAATGAACCGTTTAATTGAAGTATTGCGGATAATTCCATAGTGTTTAATGTGAATACAACAGAATCCGGAACTTCCCCTTCTTCAAGAAGTTCTATCGGCTTGAAGATTACATACTGCCCTTCATCATATAAAGGCCTGTTCTTTATGTTTTCATAAGCTGTGTCAAAATCTGAAAAGATTCTTTCCCCTTTCTTAAACATTTCCTGAGTTGGCTTAGGCATGAAGCTTAACCTATGAAGAAATGCATCCTTATCTTTAGCTGATTCTGTACCTAAAGATAAAAAGGTAGCTTGAAATGCTCTGTCTTCATCTGTCTTGAATCCAGTTCCCCAACCAAAACCTGCAGACACTCCTCCACAAGTTATGTTTTCACGACCAAAAGCAGTGACTTTTCTCTTTGCAATTGTTTGTCCAACAAGAGACATTACACAACCGCCCCTACCTGCTTTAGGAGCCAATGCATCCTCTGGCTTTACATCAGCTTTGATTAAGACAATAGGATCAAATTGACCGTTTAATTCCTTTACAATATTGAATTCCATTTTAAAACAACCCTTAAAATAATTATTTTACTTAATTTTAGATTTATGCTATGAAATATAAAGATTTTACTATTTAAAGGAAAGATGAGGATTATTAATCAAATTAAGTATTTGTATAAAAAAATCAAGTTACTTCCCAGTTACAAAAAAGATTTAAATATATGCGAACAATAATTAATATAATAAAGAAAAGAAGATTCATGAGGTTAAAGATGAAAGAATTTGATAAAAACATTGAAATAAATTTTCTCATAAATGAATTGATTTCCACCAATGAAAGAATAGATAATGATATGGAAATCCCTAATGACTACGAAGAGAAAAGAAAATTGCTTAGAGCATTGATGAATATACAAACTCCAGTTCAATTAAGTGATGAATTTTATGAGATACAAGACCAAATCCTCAGTGAAGAAACAAATAATAAGGATTTGATTTCATGTATGGACATAAATCCGATTAGTCAAAATCCTAATGAAATAAATTCAAAAATAGCATTGTGGCAAGGAGACATAACTTGCCTTAAGGTGGATGCAATTGTAAATGCTGCAAATGGACAAATGTTAGGTTGCTTCATTCCACTGCACAACTGCATTGACAATCAAATTCATTCAGCTGCAGGATTCCAGTTAAGAATGGGCTGCTATAAGATCATGCAAGAGCAAGGCCATGAAGAGCCAAATGGAAATGCAAAAATCACATCTGCTTATAACCTTCCTTCAAAATATGTCATTCATACTGTAGGTCCTGCAATTGACCATGGACAAGAACCTAATGAAAAGGAAATAAAGGAACTTGAAAGCTGTTATGAATCCTGTTTAGAGCTTGCAGATGAATATGGCTTAAAATCAATAGCCTTTTGTTCTATATCCACTGGAGTATTCAATTTTCCAAAAGACCAAGCATCTAAATTAGCTATTGAAACTGTAAGTAACTATTTGAAGAATAATCCAAATACAAGCATTGAACGGATAATCTTCAATACATTTTCAGATGAAGCTACAGAAATCTACAGAAGAAATCTAGAATAGGGGGAATTACATGGAAGACTACTATAAAAGAGTGGAAAAATTAAAAGAATTGATTGATGAAGCTGATTATATATTGATAGGTGCTGGAGCAGGATTATCAACTGCTGCAGGAGTGGAATATGCAGGGAAAAGGTTTACAGACAACTTCCCAGAATTTATTGGAAAATACGGATTTGAAGACATGTACACTTCCATGTTCTATCCATTCAAAAGCCCAGAAGAACGATGGGGCTATTTTGCAAAGCACGTTTATGTAAACAACCTTGGAATGGACGGGACAGATCTTTATAAAAAACTGTTCAGCATAGTGAAAGATAAGGATTATTTCGTTATCACAACAAATACTGATGATCAATTCCTGAAATCCGGATTTGACAAGGACAGATTCTTTAGAACACAAGGGACATACAGCAAAATCCAATGCTCAAAAGCATGCCACAATAAACTATATGATGATGAGGAATTAATCTTGGAAATGATGGAAAAAACTGATGAAAACTTGAAAATACCATCTGAACTTGTCCCAAAATGTCCTGTTTGTGGAGAGGAAATGGACTTGAACTTAAGAAAAGACAGCTTCTTTGTCGAGGATGATGAGTGGCATGAACAGAATCAAAATTACATCGATTTTAGACAAAAGGCTTTAAATGGAAAATTACTCCTTTTGGAATTTGGAATAGGATTTAACACCCCAATTATAATTCGTTTCCCATTTGATGATTTAGTGAAATCCTATGAAAATGTAAACCTTGTAAGATTTAACAGAAGCCACACAGAATTAACAGTGAAACACAATGGGAACTATTACTTGGTTCCAGAAGATGAACTGGAAAGGTATGTTTCTCCAGACATTAAAGAGAGATATATTCCTTTCAAAGAGAGTATTGGTGAAACATTGAAAAAAATAAAATATTTTGTGCAGATATAATTTTCCAGAATTACTCCTTATTAAATTTAATCAATCTTTTAATATGCAAATCTGCCCAAATCATTGTGATTGTATTTACAACAATCTCTCCAAGGATTATTCCCCACCAAGCACCATATTCTCCATAACCTAATACAATAGCTAAAATTATTGCAAATGCAAGAGTGAAAACAGTTTCCCTTAAGATTGTCTGGAACATTGCAGTTATTCCATTTCCAGTCCCTTGGAAAACAAATGTTGAAGTGCACCCATAACCCATTGTTGGGAAATAAATGACTATCACTGATAGGAATGCAATTAACTGTGGAGTCAATCTTGTACTTGTGCCTGTGTATGCGAACACTGAAACTATCTGCGGAGCAAATAAATAAACAACTATAGCAGCTATGAAACCAAATAGAATAGCTATTTTCATTGAATACCTATGAGCCTCCAAAATCTCTTCATATCTTTTAGCACCATAATTTGCACCTACAACTGATATCAATGCGGTAGCTATTGCAATTATAGGAGTGGTTGCAATTGTTACAACTCTCCAACCAGTAGAATAAACCGCTACTGCATCTGTTGATGCCACAACAACAAGCAAAAGTGAGAATAATGCAGCAAACAATGCATTGTTTATAAGTTCCAAACTTGCAGGCAAACCCACTTTTAGAATATCTATTGTAATTTCCTTATTAAACTTATAATTTGATAAGAATGGCTTTAAGTAAGTGTCCTTCTTAAAGTAGAACCAGTAAAACAAAATTACATTCACAAGCAATAGGGAAATCAATGTTGCAATAGCCGCCCCTTTAACTCCCAAATTCAATCCATAAATGAAAATCGGATCCAATATCATATTTAGAATTGAAGAAAATAACATAGCATACATTGTCCTCTCAGCATCACCTTCTCCCCTAAGGACCCCATATAATGCATTTGATAAGATAACAAGAATTGAACCAAAGGATAGGATTACCCCATAATCCATTGCATAACCAATTGTACTTCCTGCACCCATTCCAAGCAGAATGTCCTTTAGGAAAACAAGTAACAGAATAGTTGCAATCACTGAAATGATTACTGTAATAAAAATAGTATGAATTGCACCATTATTTGCCTTCTGCCTATTTTCCTCACCGATATACTTTGATAAGGCAGAGGCAGAACCGGCACCTAAACCATTACCGATTCCCATGAGTGCAATGAAAATAGGGCTTACAAAACCAACACCTGCCAAGGCATCTGCACCTAAGCCAGATACCCAAATGGCATCGATTACGCTATAAAGACTTGTGATAAGCAAGGAAATTATAAGTGGAATGGACATCTTCCATAAGGCCTTCTTAGGATCTCCCAAAATGGAATCCACTCCTTGAGAATTTTTTATATTATCGTTCATTTTATCACAAATTCTTTAAATTATTTTAATTCTTTATAACTATATATAAAACAAAATTTATATAAATAACTATCAAGATGTGATATTATGGAAGAAAACAATTATGTAATATTCAAAAAACAGTATGGAAACATTAAACATCCAAGAGTAAAGGAATTATCCATCAATTTAAATGGCGTGAAAATATATGAAAAAGAGCAATCAATGATAATCAATATCATCGTTCCTGTAGAAGATTCAACTAAAACAATGCAATACTTTGAGGAATTTAACCTTGGAGAAGACATTCATTTCAATATTGCAGGAACTGGAGACTTCGAATGCATATTCAGAGGAATCTCCCCTATGATTGATAAAAATAGCTATTCCTCATTTTCAATAACAGTTCAGGAAAAAGAAGCTCAAGACCAGATGAAAGGTTAGAAATTAAATATATTTAGACATTGGGGATTCTTACAAACATTATATGATAAAACATGATACCACAAAAGCGAAAAATCACAAAATAAATTCCATTAATTTAAATAAAAATATGATTAATATTTTAAATAGTTATTATTTAGAATATTAATTTAATTAATCATATATTTCATTATTTTATATCTAAAACTTTTTTTAAAAAACAAATCAAACCTTATCAACATCACCCATACCATAATGGCAAATTTATTAAAATTTTATAAAAATTACAAAAATAAAAAATTGAAAATTTTAAAAATTTTTCAAACACTGCTTTTAAAAAATTTTTTTATTGAACTATTTTTAAAACTTATTTTTCAAGATAAACATCTATAAAAAAGACTTTATTAAATTTAAAATTAGATGAAAAATTACGAAATGACATCAATATTAAAATAAAGTTGTAAAATTGCTTTAATTTTGTTATAATATTCTAAAAACTTTTTATAAACGATAATAATTTATATTATGAAGATAAATAAAAAAATAAAGAATATTAAGCATTATTAAGGTGAAATATATGATTGACGAAATTTTTCAAGAGTATAAAAAGCAGGAAAAAGACAACATCCTCCTGATGACAAAACACTATGGAATTGATGTGAAGTGTCTCCTGTATCCCAATATAAACAATGATTTGATAGTAATCCTAGATAGTGTGAATCTCTTAAATGATGAAGTAGATTCATTTAAGCTAATAGATGCTTTTTATGAAAAAATCATTAAGGAAGGAATGTTGTTAGGCATTGGCTTTGGGAAAGCTCATATGATAAAGAAGATCTTGGAATTTCCCCTAAGCAAAATGGAAATAAGGGATATAGACCTGAAGGAATACAACGAATATTTTCCTCCATTTGATGAATCTAAAACAGATTTTGAAAAAGTTGATGATGAGGGAATCGAAAGACTTAAAGTAACAAGAAATGATGAACCAAGCCAACTTGAAGTTGAAATAGCAGCAGTTGCATACATATCAAAAATAATCGATGAGAACCATAAGGAATTGAAGAAGATTCTTTTTGAAGAGTTTTTAGATGAATTTGAAATAGATAAGAAAAAAGTCAGATTCATAACAAATAAAAAAATCAGAATTGATAATGAAAATTTAAGGCCATTGATCAAATCCAGATTTTTCAAAGAGAAAAGAGGAAAATATAAAATCAAAAGGATAATTGATGACTACTTTGAATTCATGATAGATATTGGTTTGGATATAGGAATCAGAACGGGATTGAGGTTGGTTATAGAAGATATTCAAAAGGACATAATGCCTTATGAACTATTAGGGAACTTATCTGAAACGGAAACAATGATGTATATTCAAAAGGAGCATAGCGATTATATCTACAAGAAATACGACACGGAAGTCAGCATTTAAAATGAGTGATATGGAATTAATGGAATTAATGGAATTCTCATGGGGGTGTTTTAAAAAATATTTTAATCAAAAAAGGTGGAAGCATGAGCTATTTAATCAATGAAATCTATGAACTTTACGAAAAGCATTTGGAAATTACAGAACCTGTATTGAAAAACATGGGAGTTGAAGACAATATTCACAATTATCTTATTGATGTGAATATGGATCTTGAAATATTGCTTGAATCCAATGACATAATCCGATACGAATATGAAGAGCTTCAAGAGAAAATTAAGCAGGCATATGATGAAATATTCAAGGAAGGAATACTATTTGGAATCATAGTCGGAAAAATCATCAAGTTAGACAATTGCTTGGAAGATAAGGAGAAGTACAATGAATATCTGGGTAGAAACTATGATTACTACACAGAATACAACTTTAAGATAGATTTCTTCAAAAAGGTAATTCCTCCAATAAAAATCAGAAAATCAACAAGGGAAAGCAGTCCGAGACAATTGAATTACAGAAACAAGAAGTATGAGGAAAAAAGAAAAGTGAATGGAATCAATGTAAACTGTGAAGAAATCAAGGATTCATATTACACCATCAATGAAGAGATAATTGAATATAAGAGAAGAATTGAAGAAGATGGAATAATGAGATTCCTTGAGGATGAGGAAATTAATGATGAGATAAAAAATCAATATTCAAACATAAATGACAAGTTATTTGAAAAGCTCTTTAATATATTAGAAGTCAATCTGAACAATGCTGAAAGAGCTTGTCAAAATTATTATCGCTTCGACACATTTACAGCCCATGACATGTTTGTATCCAATCTGTTTGCAAACTTAGAAGGAGAATTTGAAGCTAGAGAACTGATTAATTTCTACTTAAAATATGTCTTCTTTAAAGGAATTGACATTGGAATATTAAATGGAAAAATGTTTTTTGTATATGATATTCAAGAGGGATTCTTGAATTACTATAAAATACAAAACATGAACAGTGAAGAAAAAAGCAGATATTTGATTAAAGAATTGTTTGATTAGGTTTATAAAAACGTGAAAAAATTAAAAAAAAGAAGAAATAAAGATAAAAATTTAAAAAAATAAACTTTTTAAATTAAATTAAAATTATTGAATCTTTTGACCGCAATTGGTACAGAAATTGTCCCCAGGATCTATTTTAGCCCCACATTTCGGACATGCATTAGTTTTTGAAGCATTAGGAGTGGCAGGATTTGCTTTACCATACTCTGCTGTTGGTTTAGCATCACCAATTACAGGACCTTTAGTGAAATCCTTATCACTGTCAATCTCAGCGATTAAAACTTTCATGTTTGCAATCCTTTTTTCATCAGAAGGGTGTGTTGAGAAGAATTCAAAATTATTTCCTCCTCTTTGACTCATACTTTCCCAAAATGCTGGGATTTGTTTGATGTCATAACCTGCCCAATGAATAATCAACATACCTAATCTGTCTGCTTCCAATTCCTGGTCTCTTCCAAATGGCTTTACGAATAAAAAGTCAGACCCTATGTTTGCAGCATTGATTGATGCTCTTGTAATGTCTCCTATTGCACCTAAACCAAAAATGTCTAAAATGAAGCTTCCAAAGTAACCTGCAGTTGCAACAGTGTTTTTAGCGCTTTCTACACTTGCACGGGTTCTTGAATGGTCAAGCAATGCATGTGCCATTTCGTGACCTAAAATGAAAGCTATTCTTTCTTCGGTATTTGCAATAGAAAGAATACCTGAAAACATCACTATTTTTCCACCAGGCATACAAAATGCGTTTACGGTTTTATCAGCCAATAAATGCACGTCCCAATCATAATAATCTTGAATATAGTCCATTCTGCCAATTTGTGTAAGATATGCTTCCACTGCCTTAATCAATCTTACAGCAACAGCCCTAACCAATTGACCTTCAGGAGCATTGTCTAGAACTTGAGCCTGTTGGACCATACCGTAATATTGCCTGTAGGAATCCTCTAGAAACTTATCATCATTTACTATATCAAAATGACTTTTGCCAGTGAATGGGTTTAAACTGCTTCTTTGATCCTTTGCCATTTTATCACCAAAAACAATTAATCACTTAAAATATTATATATTGTTCATTAATAAAACTTATTTATATTTAATTGAAAATTTATTTTTAATAAAAATCTACATTTTATATCCAGTTCCAACAAACTGGGCAATTTCCCTACCAGTGTCATCTGTAATGTCAACATTTATTACAGAGGTTGTTCTTCCATCTTTACAGACGGTAGCCTTTGCTATAAGCTTTTCTCCTTTTGCTCCACTTAAATAGTTTATGCTTACCTGAAGACCTACTGTCAGCTTGTGCAGTTGATTGGACATGACTGCAAATGCAAAATCTCCAAGAGTGAATATAGCTCCACCCATTACAGCACCGAAACCGTTTCTGAAATCCTCCTTGATCTCTACACTGCAAATGCAATAATCCTCTCCAAGCTCATCTAACTGAATCCCCAATTTTGCTGCAAATTTATCTCCATTGAAAAATTCTCTTGCTTCTTCTATTGATTCAAATGTAGTCAAAACAATCACCTAATTGAAATGTGAATAAAAGTAATTTATAAATAATATTATTATATTCAAAATCATTTAAAAGATTATTCTACTTAATAAGGTTTAGAAATAATATAAATCCTCTTATTCATCAGTTTTAACCTTTCTAATGAATTTAGCTGGAATTCCTGCAACTATGGAACATTCCTCAACATCCTTTGTCACAACCGCTCCAGCGGCAATGATTGCACCATCACCTATTGTAACTCCAGGTAAAACAGTTGCATTTGAACCTATCCAAACATCATTACCTATTTTAATAGGATTCGCAATCAAATTAGCTCTTCTTTTAGGGTTTTCATCATGATTTAAAGTAGCCATTACAACATTATGGCCTATCAATGCATTATCTCCAATGTAAATTCCTCCCTGATCTTGAAATCTGCAACCAGAATTGATAAAGACATTTTTACCAAGATGTATGTTTTTTCCAAAATCTGTAGTGAATGGAGGGAAAAGCCTGAAGTCCTCACTAACTTCCTTTCCAATTAACTGTGAAAATAATTCTCTAATTTCTTCAAAATCATGATATTTGCCATTAATTTCAAATGTGATTTTTTGAGCTTCCTGTGAATAATAATTGCATGCAAAAGCCGCTTCTTCATCCATGACCAAAGCTTCACCTGCATTAAAAATTTCTAACAGTTTTTTAAGTTCCAACATAATATTAAATTGAATTTTATAAAATATAAATATTTATAAACAAGAATTTATTGGAAAAATGCAATTAAATTAAAAAGCAGCACATTTTTAGGGAGAAAATAGGAAATAAAAAAGAAAAGAGAAAAAATAGAAAAATGATAAAGAGATTATTTAAACATGCTCCTTAGATTGAAATCCTAGATAAAGAGATTATTTAAACATGCTCCTTAGATTGAAATCCTATTTAAAGTCTTAAGTTTTTATGCAAAATTATTTTATTGGACTTGAGTTCATGGGATGAGTAGAATCCCAATCCAAAAGAACATGTTTAAAATAAATATGATATTTTGAATTAATCAAAGAGTTTAAGCGGTATATTTTGCTCAAAATCCCATAATATATGATTATCAATCACATTTCCATCCACAACACTATAATCAGCTAATGGAGCGTCAACACTTGAAACTGATGCTGTATCTGATACTGATGCTGTTTCTGATACTGAATCCGCAGCTGAAGCCATTGATAAGTGACCTCCTAAAACACCACCAGCTACACCAGCAGCAACAGATCCACCAATCACAATCAAAGCAGTCTTGACTCTATCATAATTTACATCATAATGGTTAGCAACAATATAAGCAGTCCCTGCTGAGCCTACAGCTGCTCCTACAGCAGCCCCTACAGCAGCACCTACTACAGGGTTAGCAGTGATAACACCAGTGACAAAACCTGCAACAAAACTTACACCAATACACAAAGCACCAGTAATATAAGTATTGGTAGTAGACATACTTTTAACAAAGGTGACAGGACCTGTGGTGCCATTTAAAGATACACCGTTGAGGATGACTTTTCCGTTATCTCCAACACAGACATCATTACCTTCACCGTAAGCTTTATTGTTTGCGAATAAACAGTTTTCCAATATTAAGGTTCCTTGGTTGAATATAGCTCCACCGTTTTTAGCGTAGTTGTTTTCGAAAGAACAGTTGTTGCAAATTACAACACCTAAGTTAAGCATTGCAGCACCCCAATCTCTATCAAAAGTGTAATCCATACGATTATCCTTAAATAAGACATTGTCGAATATGCATTGTCCTGCCATGTTTGCAATTGCAGTGTTGAATCCGGAAACTGTTAAGTTATTAGCGCAAAAAATAACATTATTGGTAAGACTTATCCATTTGTTTTCATCATCATCTTTGGATGTGGTCTTGATATGTGATCCGTGACCATCAATATTAATTACATCGAATCCAAGATTGGAAGCCATAATGGTTTCGCCATTATCAATAGTCATTCCCTCTGGGAGAACAATGTTTAATAATTTGGTTTTGATGTAAGATGGATTGCTGGAATCAGCTTTTTCAAACAGATACCCCATAACAGACTCAAAGCATCCACCAGTTGTCTTGATTGCAGCGGAGTAACCGTTGCTGTCAGCGACATAAACGTTTTTGATAAGGGTGTAGTCCAATTGATAGTTAAAGTTTTGAGTTAATGCAAATACATCTGATACTGCAGATACATTTTTGAAGTGGTAACCTTTACCAAACAATATTCCAGTGTCGGCAAAGTTTCTGAAGACATTCAATACCACATCATGTGATTCATTATAGTAATCACAGTAGTACCAGGTATCCTTATCGAGGTAGTGAGTACCTCCTTCACCTAAAGCGTAATATAACATTCCATATAATTCAATATCTTTGTCAGCTACTTTTGATGGGTATGAATCAGCAAAAAGGCTAACATTCAAACTAGATCCTTTACCATCATAGATCTTTGAGTTTCTATCCAATATGCATTTTTGAATTATTGCATTTTTTTGACCGTTTTCGAGATATATTGCATCCTGAGTTAATCCAGAAGAACAGTTATCGAAACGGCAGCTGCTGATTATGTTACGGAACCCTTCCATATATATAGCTCCACCGAAAGATTTTGCTTCAACATTGGAAAAGCTGCACCTATTAATTTTACCGTAATTACCTGTCCAGAAGATTGAACCACCGTTTACAGCTTTGGTTGCTATGAATTTACATCCGTTAATTTCATCATGATTTCCGTTCACTACAACTGGGCTGTAACCATAGTTACTGACTTTTACATGACTACTAGATGGTAGATGAAGTAAAAGTTCACTGTTACTTAACTCATAATCCGGATTGGTAAAAACAAGATTATTGATCTTTACACCATCAGCAGTGACCTTGAAGATTCTGGAATCCCCTTTGTAGCCGATAATCTTATGGCCGTTACCATTTATGGTAACGTTCTCTTTGTCTAAAGTGAGGAAATGGTAATTTTTGGAATCCAAATAATAATCTTTAGTTAATTTGACAACTGAACCTGGAGTTAAATTTCCAAGGTCCTTAACGAAATCCTCATAAGTACCAGGAGTTTTAACTGCTCTTTTGTTAGATAAAGCCTTTTTAGAAGTCTTGTGAATATTATTGTCCTTAACTTCATCCAAAGTATTTTTAGAGGTCTTGTGAACATTGTTGTCCTTGACTTCATCTAAAGCATCATTTAATTCAGCAGCACTTGTTTCATCATCAATAGCGCTAATTTCAACGTTATTGATTTCAAAATCAACAGAATTTTCATATACATTTGATGCGTCGTTAATGTCATTTGCAGCACATACACAAGACATGCTTAAGACAACACAAAAAACAACCATCAATAAAAATATTGGTTTAAAAATATTATTTTCAGTTTTCATAGATCTCATCCCTTTAGAAATCTTAATAATTTTGCATTTTGATAGTAGTATTATGTTTTGAAACATATATAAAGATAATCGAATGCAAGTGCTTACTTACATTGTATAAACCAATAATTAGGCTTAATTTACAATATAAAGAACAAAAAATACGAATTAATTAAAATAAACAAATATTTAAAATTAAAAAGATAAAAAACAAAATATAAGAAGAATAAAAAATAGGATTTTTCAGCCCAAAAATAAAATTTATAAAATATTAAAATTAATAAGATTTATAAAATATTAAAATTAATAAAATTAAAAAATAAAAGAATAAAAAAAATTTTAAAAAAAAGAAAGAAAGAAAAAAAGAAAGTATAGAAGACCTATACGATTCCTTGAGCGTTCATTGCGTCAACTACTTTTAAGAATCCAGCAATGTTAGCTCCAACCACATAGTTTTTCTCAAATCCGTAATCTTTAGCTGCTGCATCAACATTAGCAAAGATGTTTTCCATAATGGTTTGGAGTCTTGAATCAACTTCATCAAATGTCCAAGATAATCTTTGGGAGTTTTGAGACATTTCTAATGCGGAAGTAGCTACTCCACCAGCATTGGAAGCTTTACCTGGTGCGAATAAAACACCGTTTTCTTGTAAGTATTCGGTTGCTTCAATAGTGGTAGGCATGTTTGCACCTTCAGCAACTGCAGTTACTCCGTTAGCAACTAAAGTCTTAGCATCTTCTAATTGTAACTCGTTTTGAGTAGCACATGGAAGAGCAATGTCACATTTTACAGTCCATACACCTTTACCTTCGTGGTATTCAGCGGATGGTCTTGCTTCAGCATATGCAGTTAATCTTTCACGTCTAACTTCTTTAACTTCTTTTAATAATTCTACATCGATTCCTTCTGGATCATAAATCCAACCGGTGGAATCGGAACAGGTTACAGGTTTTCCTCCTAATTGTTGAGCTTTTTGAATTGCGTAAATTGCTACGTTACCTGCACCAGATACTGCAATGGTTTTTCCAGCAATATCAATGTCATTTGCTTTTAACATTGCGTTAGTGAAGTATAATAAACCATATCCAGTTGCTTCAGTTCTTGCGAGAGATCCTCCAAAGGTTAATCCTTTACCAGTGAGCACACCTTCGTATAAACCTTGGATTCTTTTGTATTGACCGAATAAGTAACCGATTTCTCTACCACCTACACCGATATCTCCAGCTGGAACATCAGTGTCAGCACCAATGTATTTGCAGAGTTCAGTCATGAAGCTTTGACAGAATGCCATAACTTCTCTGTCAGATTTTCCTTTAGGGTCAAAGTTGGATCCCCCTTTACCTCCACCAATTGGAAGGCCAGTTAAGGAGTTTTTGAAGATTTGTTCAAATCCTAAGAATTTAATGATACCGACATTTACGGAAGGGTGGAAACGGAGACCTCCTTTGTAAGGCCCAATTGCACTGTTGAATTGTACTCTGTAACCGGTGTTCACTTGTACTTGACCGTTGTCGTCTACCCAAGGGACTCTGAATTTGATTTGTCTTTCTGGGTTGACTAATCTTTCTAAAAGTGCATCTTTTCTGTATTGTTCTTCGTTTTCTTCGATTACGACTCTTAAAGATTCTAATACTTCTTTTACAGCTTGATGAAACTCAGGTTCATCAGGGTTTTCTTTAACAATTAAGTCAATTACTTCATCAACATAGGACATAATTTAATCTCCATTTGTTTAAATAAAAAAATGAATTTAAGATATCTTTAAATTTGAAATAATTAATTAACTAATAATTAATTATTATTGATTAAAAATAGCTAACAAAATTCAACTATATTTCAACTAACTATACTTAACTACAAAAGACATTTAACTATTTTCAGCTATTTCTAAGCAAATATAAGTAAATATTAGTAAATTAATCATTATAAAACATTATTTAAAGAATTTAAATAATATTTTAGACATTTTCAGACAAGATCACTTATCATAAATGATAGTGGAAAACCTTTTCCGATTTGATGCCTAATTATAAATTGAATAATATTCAATATAAAGGTACCTATTTTTAAAAAATTTTTATTTACAATTCAATATTAAAGGTAGACAAATTTTAGTTCATATGAAAAAATTAAAAATAAAAATAAAAAATATCTCAAATAAAGCTTTAAAATAAAAAATATTAGTGAAAATAATATATTGACAAGTCAATGTTAAAGGTAGACAAAAACAAAAAATTTAATAATAATCAGCAATAATACTAACAAATATAGGCAAATTATTAAGGAAAAAAGCTAATTTTTCCAATGGCGAAAAATTATTTTTAAAACGAAATTTCATGAAAAATTTTTGAAAAATTAAAATTAGATCAAACCATTATTTTATAAATATTTGAACAAAATAAATTTTTTTACGATAATATTAGAAAATATAGAAAAATTAAATAAAAAAATAAACATTGTTTAAAAAAATTATGAAATAATTTTCATATAACAAATATAATTTAAGTTTTTCATTAATCGGCATTGGTCGGAAAACAAAGTGCCAGTCAAAATTGAACAAAATGATAATTAAAATAATTATTTTATAAACAGTACAACAAATTATACAATTAAAACTTGAACACTAATAAATTTAAAATTTTTAGAAAATGAGGGATTATATGAGAATCTTGATATCAAACCTAAAGGGGAAAGAACTTTTAGACATAGCTATGAAAAACAGAATCGAAAAACTGATATCCGTATATACAAACTATAACGAAACCAGCTTGCTTGATCAGTACATGATGAAGGAAAACATTAAAATCAGTACAACAAGTGCCATTGAAGCTTCAAAACAATTAACATACATAATTAGAAATTCTAAAGAAGAGGGAAATGAAATCTTTGTTGCAACTGATGGAAACTTCATTGGATCAATATTAAACTTCGTTGCAAATAAGGAAAGTGCAGACCATATTTACTATTGCTTTAATGACCAAGCAATTCAAATGCCAAAATTAAGCATAAACCTATCCAAAACAAAAATGAAGATTCTAAAAACACTTGAAGAATCAGAGCAAACAGCCATCCTGATTGGAAAGAATGTGGGAATCTCAAGAGCTATGGTCTACAAACACATCAATAGCCTAATGGAAGACGGTTTGGTGGGACAAACAAAACAGTATGAAAAATATTACCTTACAAATGCAGGAAAAATGGTAATTATTTAAAAAAATCAAAAACGGCCCATCTAGAAAAAATATTCTAATAAAAAAATTTCTAATAAAAAAATATCCTATAGCAAAAATAGAAAATGATAAATCCATATAATTCCAATAAAAAAAGAAAATATTAAAATGTGAAATCAAATATGAATTCACATTTTTTAAAATGTTTTAATTTAATTTTAATTTGATATAACTAATTAATATTCCTCTGATAACTAATTTTAAATTAATTAAGCTTCAGCAGGTTTTCCTTTTTCAGCCCATCTTACAGTCAGGGTAGTGAATGGTTGAGCAATAGCTGTCCAGATTAAACTGAGTATCCAGTGAGTGATAATCATTATTAAAATATCTACAACTGAGTAAACACCAACAAATGCCAATCCAATGAATACAAAGTTATCTATAAATTCACTGAAAGCAAGAACCAATAAGTTTATTCCAGACGCATAAGCTTTACCTTCGTTTACAATAGTAGTCAATCTTGCATTTACCAAGTTACCAATTAAGTAACTGATATATGAAGCGATAAGAATTCTTGGGGTTTGAGTAAATACAAAGGATAATGCTGCATCACCAGTAAAGAAATCCGGGGATGGCAAGAATAATATTAAAGTAGTCATAAATACGAATAATACATCAGCAGCAATACCTAATACAAGGGTTCTTTGTGCAGTTCTTTCACCATATACATCAGCAATTACGTTAGTTAAAATGTATACTAAAGGATAGATTAATACTCCTGCAGGAGTTTCCATACCTAAGAAATTAATATTGATAATCTTAACTGTAATTAAGTTTGCAATGGTAAAAGCCATACAGAAGAATACTGTGAGTATTACTCTTTTTTCTGTAAAGTCAAAATTTAAATCCATTTAATCAATCCTTAATCTAATAAAGTTAAAATAATAGATTAAAATATTTTCAGTTAATGAAATATTAATTTAAAAAGAAGATTTTTAAAAAATAAGATATTTCATACAACATAATTATATTTAACTTAATCTAATATAAATATTTAGTATTACTTATACAAATTTTCATTAAATCGGCAAAATTTTTTTGAATCTAAGAAAATTTTATATAATTTATAAACATATTAATTAATAGAATTAATATAACTAATGAACTAATAAAACTAAAAGATTATTATCATTATCTAATTTTTAAAACTGGGGAATTGAATCATGAGCTCCAAAAACAACCAAGAAGATCTAAGTCCAATTGAGGAAATCAAGAAGGAATACTTGGAAAAAATAGACTATTTTGGAAACAGAAGAAGCAAATACGCTCTTTATAAAAAGTTTTCAAAAAAGTACAATCTCAACAAGAGAGTTTTCCTTTACATCATCAATCAGGCTCATGAAGATGTTGGAAGCCCAAAAAGATATGAATTGAATGCAAATAGAAATAGAAAATAAGAGATGATCTTATCTAATTTTTAAAAGATTTCATAATGAAATAAAACATGTTTCATATCTTAAATAATATCTGATTTTTTTATCCTTGAAAATTAAAACGAAAAATTTATAAGCCCTCATAACATAATATTATACGATGTGTATATAATTACATATCATATTAATAAATTTATAATCTCCAATAAAAATAATTTATTAATCAATAATATTAATATAAGAGGATATTTGACTATCGTCTTTAATTAAAAAAGTCCTATATAAATTACCTTAAAAACTGATATTTGCTTAATTGCAATTATCTTATACAAATTACCTAAATACTATTATAAAGTACTTATTAATTTTTTAAAAAGATGATAAAAAAATATCCTCTTATTTTAAATCTCTTTTTTAAACATAAAATAATTAAGGAAATGTCTTCATAAGTCAATTAATTATTATTTTTTTAATATTTTAAACATAAAGATAATATTTTCATAAAAAACTAAAAATATTTTAATTATTAGCAATGTTAAAAATAGTTCTAAAATATGAAAATATTTATAAATTAAAAAAATAAAAATAAGTATAGGATTAACATCCATTGGGAAAATGAAAAATATTATAAATTTTTTATAGTAATTTTCATTAAAGAACATAGTAAAACGGAATTTTTATGATTTATATTGTAAAAATAAATTTTAAAAATTTTTTAAAAGATTAGAAGCTAACAAACTAACTACTATGTTCTTTCCAATTTTTTTATGATTTACTATTTTTCAAGTTTTTTTAGCAAACTAATACTATTTTTAAAATTTTTACAAACTTATTAAAACCGTATTTACTATTTTTAAAAAAAGATTAAAATTAATCAAAAGATCATGAATTAAATATCATCAAGGATTTCTTTTGGAGCGCCAGCAACTTCCACCAAGTATTCCGCTTCAACAATATGTAATTTAGAAGGAATCACTATACAATGAAGAGGGCCACCAAAATCAAAATCAATCAAGTCCTTAATATATCCTGCCTTTACAAGATTATCCTTTGATCCCACTCTTGCAATTCCAATAGCCAAGGTGTCCTCATTAACGAGTCCTTCATGATCAAGATTATCTTTGATGGTCATTAAATTTTCCAAACCTTCGTTTACAGTCATGTACTTTTCCTTATGAGCTTGAATATCCAATAGAACCAATGTATGCATATCCATCTTCAAGTTCTCTTCAATAGCAATGTAAGGGGATTTAGGGAAATAGTTATACTCCAAATCCGGAAATGGAATGGTTGTGACCTTACCGAACTTATATGCTTGAAGGCCTGAAATAGCTGGCGCTGAAGATAAAATGCTTGATCCATGAATTACTTCAAAGTCAATACCTTTTCTTGCACATTCAACTAGAAAATCAGAATGAGTTGTAGCAATTAAAGGGTCCCCACCAGTAATCAATGCAACATCCATATCTTTTGCTTCCTTTAAAAAGATTGATTCCTCTTCCACTTGAGTTCTGTCAAGAACAATGATTTCCTTTCCAATAATTGATTCAATCTTTTCAAAATTAGAGCCGAACAAGCGTGAAGTGAAAAACTCAGCATAAACCTTATCCACTTTTTTTAATGCTTCCACACCTTTTAAAGATATGTCCTTTTCATCGAATAGTCCTAAACCAACCAAATAAAACATAAAATCACTTAAATAATATCAATAAAATCAATCTAATTACAATCAAAATAACGAAATAAAGGTTAAATTTTAAATGAAAAGTAAAAATAGATTAATAAAAAAAGGGCGCTTAATAACACAGGCCCACCATAAACCTGCTTATCACGTTAAAAAGCAACCCTTTTTACACCATACATCACCACTTTATTTTAAAAAAAAAAGCGTAGCTGTTTTATAAACAGCTAATAATATTTTATACATAACTTATATTTAAAGGTTCGTGTCATATTCGTATGATATAAAACTATTTTTCAAATCCTAATAAAGAAGATAATTGGAAGTTAAGGGATTTGCATATAATTAAAAAAAATGATATTTTGTGTAATAAAATATAGAAAGAAATAAAAAAAGTAAAAAATGTAAAAAAATGAAAATGAAAAACTGAAAGAAATAAAAAAAGTAAAAAACTAATCATTCATCTTTAGTAAATCCGTACACTTCTGTTTCAAAGGTTTTAGCAACTTCTGGCATTAAGCTTGCAATGTCAAGCTGTTGTGGGCATTCCTTCATGCATGCTTCACAGCCAGTGCAGTCAGAAGCAATACCTACTCCTTCCAAACAGGAATAGTTCCTATACGCATTACCAACTGCAGTGAATTCACCAACCTTTAAACCTTGAATCTTCTCATTGTTATACAAGTCAAACAATTTAGGAATCATGATATTTGAAGGACATGAACTAATGCAGTAATTACATTTAGTACAAGGGATTGCAATGTTACTGTTAATAATTTGAGTAACGTCCTCAATAATCTTATGCTCTTCATCATTAAGTGGCTTGTAGTCATCCATGAAACCAATGTTTTCTTCCATTTGCTCCAAGCTGCTTGCACCAGACAACACCATGAATACTCCATCTATTCCTGCTACATAACGTAATGCCCAGGATACTGGAGATTCATCAGGATTATACTCTTTCAATTTTTTCTCTGCTTCTTCAGGAAGATCTGCCAAGAATCCTCCTTTCAATGGTTCCATAACAATAATTGGCAAATCATACTTATGAGCAACTTCCACACATTTTCTGGATTCCACACCATCATTTTCCCAGTCAAGGTAATTGATCTGCAATTGTACAAACTCCATTTCAGGATGTTCCTTCAAGATATTGTCCAAGAATTCCGCATTTGCATGAGTGGAAAGACCTAACTTCTTGATTTTACCTTCATCTTTCATCTTTTTACAAAATCCGAAGGTATCTACATATTTCCATCCGGCTTCGGAAAAGCTGCTTACATTATGAACCATATAATAATCAAAGTAGTCTACACCACAACGTTCCAATTGTTCCTTGAAAATCGGTTCCACTTGTGACTCTTCAGTGATTAAGAAAGTTGGCATCTTGTCTGCAATCACAAATGAGTCTCTTGGATAACGTTCTACAACCGCTTTTCTTAAAGCAACTTCACTTACTCCATCATGATAAGCGTAAGCGGTGTCAAAGTAATTGAAACCATTTTCCATATAAACGTCTGCCATCTTCTTAACTTGTTCAAAATCTACACTTGAGAAATCATTTTCATCAAGCTGCGGCAATCTCATCATTCCAAATCCCATATTCTTCATATTTAATCTCCTAATGCATTAATAATTCATTTATAAGTCTAATCTTTATATAACATCTGTTTATTGTATTCCTTTTCCAATTCCAATTGTCTGATTTTCCTATCGTATTGAGCTGCTTCTTCCTCTTTAAATTCAATCAAGCCACTGATAAGAATATCAATCTTCTTTTGACAATCCTTCATTGCCTTTTCCTTTTGAATCTTCAAGGATTCAATTTCATTGTCTATCTCCAAAAGTCTTAATTCACTCATGGGATAATAGTTAAATCCTAAAGCCTCATTAAGGGCATGATCCAAAAGATCCTGCAATTTCAATCCCTTTGATTTGGCAAGATCCTTTTTCTGCTTATTTATCTTCACACTAGTTGTCTCATTAAAACAACCCATAATTATCACCTAAAGATAATGATAAACTCAAATATTTCAAAAATACTTCAAGTAATATGAATATAATATATAATCTAAAATTTTATATATATAAAATTAATGTTAAAGGACAATATATATAATTCTTAAAAAATGATTTAAGGATAAGATAATCTTAAAAACAATAAAAATTAAATATTTATTCAAAAGAGAAAAACAATTTAAAATAATAAAATAATAAAACAAATCTTGGAAATTCGATACGAAAAAACTATTGATTTGAATAAAATAACGATTGATAAAACTTAAAGTATATACAACAAATAGTAAAATTATCAAGGTTAAAACTAATTTAATAAAAGATACCATGTTAACACTAAAAATTCCAGTGCAGAATATAGAGGCGACAAGGCAAATTGTACTAAATCATAAGATTATTGACTTTGACTATAAGATTAAAGTCGAAAATGGTTTCGGACATATTCCAATTAAAGAAGGAACAGATGATGAGACACTCTCAAAAGTAATGGAAGAATGCAAGGAAGAAATCATTAAGCAAAATGATAATTATACAATAGAAATAATAGATTTAAGCCAAGATGAAGACCTCGAAACTGTAAAGAGGTTTCCAAGAAGCATAACAGAACTTCTTAAAGACAAATTAAGTGAAGAGGAAATTGAAGAGCTTAAAAAATCCTTTGACATCATTGGAGATGTAGTCATTGTAGAGATTCCTGAAGATCTTGAAGCCCATAAAAAGGAAATAGGTCAAGCCACTCTTCAGTTCACCAAACGAAAAACTGTGTATATGAAAAAAAGTGCAGTTAAAGGTGTTACAAGAGTTAGGGAACTTGAACTTATCGCTGGAGAGGACAATCCTATCACAATCCATAAGGAACATGGCACAAGATTGAAATTGGATGTCAAAAACGTTTACTTCTCACCAAGACTTGCAACTGAAAGGAAAAGAGTTCAGGAAGCAACACACGATGGAGAGGAAATCCTCGATATGTTTGCAGGAATCGGACCGTTTCCAATTGTAATAGCTCATGAAAAGAATGTGAATATCACTGCAGTGGACATTAATGAATATGCAATCAAATACTTAAATGAGAATATTAAGTTAAATAAACTTAAGGATAATGCCCACATCACTGCAATTTGCGGAGATACAAATGAAGTTGCTTTAAATGAATTGAAGGGCAAGAAATTCGACAGGTTAATCATGAATCTTCCAGGATTAGCCCCTGAATTCCTTGATTTAGCTGTTTCATTATGCAAGGATGGTGGAGTCATTCACTACTACGAATTTTCAGATGGATTTTCACAAGGAATAGAAAGAGCACAAATAGCTTGTGAAAAGCAAAATAAGGAAGTTGAGATACTAAATACACGTAAAGTAAAATCATCAAGTCCAGGAATGTGGCATGTGGCTATTGACTGTAAAGTTACTGATAAAAAATAGCTAAGAAAATATTTAAAAATAAATAGAATTTTTTAAAACCAAATAAAAAAAGAAATGATTTAGAAAAGATCTTTAAAGTCTTTTTCTAAATTGTTTAAATCAATTACTCCTTTTTCTGTAATGATTCCTGTAATCAAGTCTTTAGGAACTATATCAAAAGCAGGGTTGATAACTTCAGTTCCTTCCGGACAGATTCTTGCTCCACCATAGTAAATTACTTCATTAGGATCCCTTTCTTCAATAACTGTATCAAAGATGGAAATCTCCTTATCAAATGTAGAGAAAGGAGCGGCTATATAGAATGGAATGTCAAATCGTTTAGCTGCAAGAGCAACCATAAATGAACCGATCTTGTTTGCAATACCGTCATAAGCCACTCTGTCTGCACCGATTACAACCTTATCAATCTTTCCTATTGACATAAGATATCCGCTTGCAACATCAGGAATAAGTTTTACAGGAATTCCTTCCTGTTGCATTTCCCAAACGCTTAAGCTTGCACCTTGTCCTCTTGGACGGGTTTCATCACATATGACTTGAATATCCTTTCCTTGATTGAATGCAGAACGGAAAACACCTAATGCAGTACCATAGTCTACACAAGCAAGTGCACCTGCATTACAATGGGTTAAGACGGTATCTCCATCATCAATAAGCTCAGCACCATATTCACCAATAGCTAAGTTAGTGTTAATGTCTTCACCAGCCATTGCCATTGCTTCATTAAGCATATTGTCCGCTTTCATGACTCTGTCAACTGCCCACATAAGATTGACTGCAGTAGGTCTTGCATTTTTCATTTCTACAGCGACCTTTTCCATATCTTCACCTGCAATCTGAGCAAGAGCCATACCGAAAGCAGCTGAAACACCTATTGCAGGAGCTCCACGAACTACCATTGTCTTGATTGCATCTATAACTTCCTGATAAGTGCTGCAATAAACATAAGTCAATTCATCTGGCAATTTGGTTTGATCTATAAGCTTTAATTTATTGTCTTCCCATTCTAAAGTTCTCATAATAATCACTAATAGTAATTTGATAAAAATAATGAATTTAAATTAAGATTAATTAATAAAATATTGGTCTTTTTTAAATAAATAGATTATTATAAAAATTAGATATGAAAAAATGAGAACATCCTCCAAATAATTAAATTAAGAAAAATTAATAAAGAGCATACACAAAAGAACTAATAAAAACTTCAATCAGATTCTTGATAAAATTTTATCTAGGGAACTCGATAAAGAACCATAGCAAAATTAAAAAAGTACCGAACAAGATATAAACGATACCCTCTATGAAAAAACTCATTATCTCCCCCCATTAGAAGAATCTTGATACAAATTATGTTGGTAATGAACGATTAACAAGATTCAGCTATATAAAATGCAACTTTTATGCTTCTTGTAGTATTTTTTATATAGTTAAAGGGGAAATACTATACTCTAATCATAAAAAGAATGTTCTCAATTATAATTTGATGAAAAAAAGATATAAAATTAGCCTAAATGTGAAAAAACACAATATAAAAAAGTTTCATAAAAATTATTTCAAAAAATCACAATTACACAATTGTGAAAAATTGATTTCCTTTAAAAAAGTATAAAATTTAAAAAAAATAGAAAATGTTATTTATGTGGCCAAATTTCCCCAAATAACCACATAAAATAAACATTAAATCATTTTATATTACTCTTGTAACCGTCCATTTGACCAACATTTACAAGTAATCTTGTGATTAATACTATATTAAAAGTAGTATATAAATATTTTGAAAAATCTAAGGATTATAAACTCGTTAAATAAAAAATAAGGCAATGTATAATCTTTTTTCCATATATGATAAACTATACATGAAATTTAAAAAAATTGATGATTAAATAAAAAAAGAGAAAAAAGGACATAAAGTCCTTATAAAATTTATTCGTCAAATTCTTCAAAGGTGATAACAGCTCTACCTTCAACTCTTCCGTTTCTTAAGTCATCAAGAGCATCAAGAACTTTACTGAATGGATATTGTTGAGCTTCAACCTTAATCTTTCCAGCTTTTGCCAAGTCCATGATCTCATAAAGGTCAGTGATGGTTCCACCTTGAGTCAATCTTACCATTACACCAGGTTTAACTGTAGTCCAGCTTACTGGGAGTGTTCCTCCACCAAGACCTAAAATGGAAATAAGGCCTAATCCTTTGGTGATTTGTGCTGCAAGTTCTAAAGTGTTGTCTCTACCTACAAAGTCAAATACTGCATCTACACCTTTGCCATTAGTTAATTCCATGATTTTGTCATATGCATTGTCATCTAAAACAACCAATTCATCAGCACCATAGTTAACCATTTTAGCCATTTTTTCAGCAGATCTGTTAACTACAATAACACGAGCGGAAGTTGTTAATGCCAAGTATTGGCAACAGTAGAATCCAAGTCCACCTACACCGATAACCACTGCAGTACCGTTATTTGGAATGAATGGTTTTGCGGTTTGCACAGCACCATATGGAGATAAACCTGCATCTGCCAATGCCACATATTCTGTAGGGTCAAGGTCACCTAAAGGTGCAACTTCTCTTGCATCAGCAATCATATATTCTGCCATACCTCCGTCTTCCTTAAGACCACGTGCACTTGCAACTTCACAGAAGTTGTCACGACCTGAAAGACAGTATTGACATTTACCGCATGCATGCAATGTGTCTACAATAACGTTTTGACCAACCTCGACAGTATCTACTCCAGGTCCGAGTTTTACAACTTCACCTGCATTTTCGTGACCAAATGTGAATGGTCCTTCAAATGGAACTGTGATGAATCCTTCATCAATAACTTCAAGGTCAGTTCTGCACATTCCTGCACCTTTCATTTTAATTAAGATTTCTCCAAAAGTAGGTTCTGGTATAGGTACTTCCTCCATTACAGGAGGTTTTCCTAATTCATTTATCCTCCAAGCTTTCATCATTTCTGCCATTTTAATCCCTCAATTTTTTAAAGTAAAATTATTATTTAATTTTACATGTAATATTATATTCCTATTTAATATTAAATTTTACTATTTTAATTAAAAATTATTCAACATATCAAAAAATAACTAAAAATTATTCGGCAAATATGAAATAAACTAATATTTTATCTATAAATTATAAAAAAATGATAAACATTGTTCATTTATCTTAATAAATGATATAAATGAAATAAAAAATTTTAAAGAAAAATCGGAAAAATGAATAAAAAAAAATTAAAAATAATTTACAAATAGCTAAAATGAGAAAAAATAATTAAAAAAATGTAAAAGAAAAAGTTATAAAAAAGTAAGATAGGAAATAAATAATCCTATTAAAAAAATTAAAAAGATAAGTTTCTAATCACTTAAAAGTGAGACTGAGGAGCATTTCCTATGTGATGGTCTTCGTGTTTCTTACCAGGAATTCCATAAGCATCTGCTCTACATTGGGTACATGCTCTGAATACTGGAAGATACTCTTCAACATCACTACGTGCCTTTTCAATCTCTCCACAACCAGGTCTTGGATAATCTGCCATCTTGTTTAATGGAATGAGTGGCAAGACATTTACCAAGTCTGCACCGCATTCTTTTACGGTTTTAGCTATTTCCACAATATGCTCATCATTCAATCCTGGAATAAGAACAATGTTGACCTTAACGACTACACCAAGGTCAGTAATCTTTTTGATTCCTTCAAGTTGGTTTCTGGAAAGAATTTCAGCTGCTTCAAGTCCTTTATAAGCCTTTCCTTCATATACAATGAAACCATTGATTTCCTTTAGGATTTCAGGATCCACTGCATTTACTGTAACAGTTACAGTATTTACACCAAGTTCTGCAATTCTTTCAGCGTATTTTGGAAGCAAAAGACCATTTGTACTCATACATTTGATCAAATCTGGTTTTACCTCATTGATTTTTTCAAAGAATTCAAAGGTAGCCTCGTTAGCTAATGAATCACCAGGACCTGCAACACCAACAACAGTGATTGCACTGTCTTTAGTTACATTCAATACATGTTCCACTGCAGCATCTGCATCCATGATTGAACCTGCAACTCCAGGCCTGTCCTCTTCAGTATTAATTGATCTTATACAGAAATTACATCCAATATTGCATTTAGGAGCGATTGGCACGTGAACTCTTCCTACCTTATCATGCAATTTTTCATTATAGCATGGATGCACTTTTGTAATGTGTGCAAATTTTGCACCTTTATGACTTCCTCCACAAGTTATATCTTTTTTAGTCATAGTATTACCTCAACACAATATTTAATAATTTAATTAACTTAATTTTTTCTCCAATTTTAATTTAATCCCACTACAATTTACAAAATTTATTCGTTAAATCTATTCATTTTACGCTTAAACTTATAACTATTGTTATTAACAATATAGTATTTAAAGCTTCCTATTTGTTTCTAATATATACGAACAAACTATTGGAAATTACGAACCGTTTTAAAAAATCAATGTAAAATTGGACAAAAAATTAAAACAACCTCATAAAAATGAAAATTTAATGATTTAAAAAAATAAATGGATTAAATCTAAAAAGATTTAATCAATTATACGAATTAAATTTAATCCCAAGTTTTAGGAGTATTCAATTCTACAATATACTCTTCAGCCTTTTCAACCCATTCATCTTTAATGAGCTCATCAGTAGCTATAACAGAAACGATATCTCCACGGGAAATGTCCTTCATAATCTTGAATCCTTCAGGAACTATTCTGAATATTGCATCATAAATCCTTCTCTTAAGGTTTTCATGAGGATCATCTACAACCAAATCAGAAACTTCATGCTCCCCTTTCATGTGAATGACATATCTGCTTGGCTGGTGAACGTTTTCCCTACCGTTGGTTTTCCAAAGGGTTCTTAGAATATTTGGAAGATAGTTCTCATTATCTATCAAAACAACAGTGGTATCATCATCCGCTTCATAATTTACTTTAGCAACTTCCTTTAATGTAATGTGCTGGGAAGTCTTTCTCATCTTTATCGCTATAATGAAGCATACTTCATCTGGATTGACATAAGCACGCATGTCATCTATGGAAGGTGGCAAGACCAAATCCTGCAAGATTTGTCTGATAATCATATCATAGACTTTTGCTCCTTCAGGGTCATTTGATTCAATATACATATAATCACTTCTTTAAAAGTAATAGAAAAAAGCTTATTTTAAGCTTAAATCTATTCATGTCTATTTCCCATACCAGATACAAGCAATGCTGCACCTACTGCACCAATGTGTTGTGAGTATTCTGGCACGATAACTTCAATACCACCTAAAGTTTCACTTACCGCTTCAACAAGTCCGGAAATTAAACTGGTTCCACCTACTTGGATTAAAGGTTCACGAATGTCAATTTCCTGCAATTGCTGTTCATAAACTTGCTCAGATACAGAGTGACATGCAGCAGCCGCTACATCAGCCTTAGATCCTCCAGCAGCAAGAGTGGTAACCAAGTCTTGAATACCGAATACAATACAGTAGGAGTTAAGCATAGCCTTTCTCCAGTCACCTTGCACTGCAAGTGGACCAAGTTCTGTAATGTCCACATCTAACCTTCTTGAAGTCATGTCCAAGAATCTGCCGGATGCACCTGCACAGATACCACCCATGGTGAAGTTGTCTGGAATACCGTTGTTTACGGTAATTACCTTGTTGTCCATACCACCGATATCGAGTACTGTAGCTTCACCTTTTTGACAATCAGCCAAGTATACTGCACCTTTTGCATTTACAGACAATTCCTCTTGAATAAGTTCTGCTCCGAATTCCTGACCCATGGTAAACCTACCGTAACCTGTAGTTCCTATACCATCAACATCATCCCATTTGTAGCCAGTGCCTTCAAATGCCTCTGCAGCTGCAGTTTGAGCAGATGCAATGATGTCTTTTGTGGAAGTCCAACCGGTTCCGATAACCTTGTTGTTTTCCATAAGAACCGCTTTTGTGGTTGTTGAACCTGAGTCAAGTCCAAGGGTAAGTCCTTCTTGCTTTTCACGAGCAAGAATGCTTCTACGTGTAACAGTGGTAGCCAATGCTTCCATACGGATAAATAGCTCGTCCGCTTTTGTCCTTTCAGTGAAGGAATAAGTTACTACTGGAATACGTGTATTGTTCTGGATGAAACGTCTTACTTCGTTTCTGACCAATGCTCCTTCTGCACATCTGAAACAGGTAGCAATGAATACTGCATCAGGTTTGCATTTTCCTTCTACAATAGACATTGCCCTTGCAATCATAAGCTTTAAGCTTGAACTTTGAGCAGAGAAACCGAATTTCTCATAAGCTTCATTAATGTAATCCAAATCAATTTCAGGAAGAATAATTTCTGCTCCAAATTTTAAAGCTGCCTTTTCTATTTCCTTTTGGATACCACTATATTCGGTACCGCAGGAAACCAATGCAATTTGTACCATATTATTTTCCTCCTTTATTTGCAATTGGTTCGCCTAAAACATCACTGTCTCCTTCAAGGTCTCCTCCGCCACCAGGCAAGGAATCAAGGAAGTCCATGATTTGATTTACCATTAATCTTGTTCCATCCTCATCATCAGGGTATGTGACTTCCAAGACAGGTATGTCTTTTTTACGTAAACAGAAAATTGATAATTCATTTGTTCTTGCACATCCTACACAACCAAAACCAAATGGAGCGCCATCAACAATGATTGCTGCTTCTGCCGCATCTATAAGAGGTCCAATAATGGACATTCTTCCACGAACCCCTGAAGGCACTTCAATAGCTGCATATTTCAATCCGTTAATTGGATCTTCTTCTGTAATGTTCATTGGAGGAGAATCAATCTCCGGATCTTTAATCTTTTGTCTTATTTGTTTTTGAAGAGCTAAAGGAGTGTGACCTTTTCTCTCAATCAAGTCAGCTAGAACCAATGAATTTGGTGGATAAATAGCTACTTTTACCATAATATCATCCTCTTAAATCTAAATAAGAAAGCAAATATCCTATTCCAATTTGCCTTCTATTATTTATCATCCTCTTTTTTATTTTCTTCTTCTGCTAAAATCTCTTTGAAGTAATCAACAGAAACAGGTTCCTTCTTTTCTATTTCCACTTCTCTTGGATTCTTTAAAGCTTCTCCAACATAATCAAGAATTCTGAATTCCTTTTCCATTTGGTGGAAACCTTCTCTTGGTCCGTATCTGTGACCTCTGCATCTTCTTGGGTCACCTGGAGCAAAACCTCTTTCCTTTGTAAAAATTCCATAAGGGTCTAATTTACGGAGTTCACGAATAGCTTCTCTCACATATTCATCCTTTCCACTAATCATAGCCCCATAACAAGTCCATTTGATTGTAATAGGCAAATTAAGCATATGAAGGAAGTTCACTACCTCACTTTCACTTACATTTGCCTTTGAACTTAAAATGATCATCCTTGTTGAAACTTCTGGATCCATATCCTCTTTACCTAAATCTGGAGTTATACATAAATTTGCAGGCATAATCATTCCTCCTCATCATCATAAACTTCGTGAATATAAAGAGTGCTTCCGTCTTTAAGCTTGTTCAAGCCTTCAATGTTACCAACAACTTCACCGACAATATTTGTAGCTGAGAAAGGCTCACCAGTAGGTCCGAAATCAGTGGTGTCAATAGTTCTTATACCAATAAGTCCCACATTCTTCTTGGACATGTTTGTTACACCTATCTCTCCAGCCTTCATAATATCAGTTGGATTGTTTTCAGGAATAAGTCCCTTGGACTCATCGTTATCACCATTGAACATGAACATGTTCATGTCAGGCACTGCAAAGTAAACCTTCAATGTTCCAACAGGCTTTTCTGCCAATCCAGTGATCTTTTCCAAGTACCACCTGGTTCTTGGAGCCTTATCGGTTAACTTGACTTTCAAGAGCTCATCACTTGCAAGACCAAAGGTAGTAACTTCACCAGCTTCTATGATGCCAACAGTGCTTTCAGGTTCCTGAGTCACGACAATCGCATCATCATCCTCATTGCCTGTTCTGATATGCTTGATGCCTAATGATGCAAGTTTTTCTTCTGCCTCTTTTTGAGTCATCATCATAAGCATGATTCTGTCAGGACTGCTTCTTACAGTAACGAAATCCCCTTCTTTTGCTATATCAAACAATTCCATTCCTTGCTTGACGGTAGCTAAATTGGTGTGGGTTTCAGCTCTTACTCTGTCTTCTCTATAAATGTAAACTCTACCTTTACCGAATCCATCATTTCTCAAGGTAACTGTTCCTCTTTTACGTTCAGTGATCTCTTCCTTCTCCTTAGTTAAACCAGTCAATTCATAGAACCCTACAAATGAGTTGGATTCAAAGCTGACTTCTATCTTGTCATTCCTAATGAGTGAAAACAAGTGTTCAACAGATTTGGGAGAATTGAAGTTAGGTTCAAATAGAACATAAGTGAACAATTGATTTCCTTCCTCCAAGACTTCATCCAAGTTTGAACCACCAGTACTCTCTCTAACTGTACTGCGCTCAATTACAGGTTCAATAGCTAGGATTTCATCATCATCAGTAAGGGAGAACAATGTTTTTCTTCCACCTATAACCCTTGCAAAGACTCCACGGTCACTGTATTTTGGAACACCATAAACGTTCCGGTGGTCATCCTTGACAAAGATTATATGAGTGGCCTCAGCAGAAAATCCAGATAAGCTGATTAGAACCTCATTGTCGAAATATGCAAATTCGTCATGTGAAGGTTCAAAATTAGAGCTTACAGGACCTATAGCCACTTCATTAGATGTTTCCCAACGAACATTATTAGAGATAAACTGAGAATAGTTTTCCTTGAAGAAATCAGTTAAAGGTTGTGATTTTTCAGAAACTTCCAATTCAATGAGAATACTTCCCTTAGGTGTTTTGATCTTATATTTAAGGATATTGCTTTGTATTTCGCTTTCTCCCTTGATAAGACAAACGATACTTCCTTTCTTGTAAGGAGCATTTGAGATTTCAATTGCATCCTTAATGGTAGAACCTTCAGGAATATCCACATCTTCTCCATTAATTTTAATTAGCATAGGCTTGCCTCTTTATTTATAAAATAATAATTATTATCTAAAGTTAAAATTTGACAATATTATAAAATGAGAGTAAATTCAATTATTAAAAAATTAAAAAATACCTCAATTTTATAAATTAAATATATTTATATTATTAATAATATAAAATAGTTTTTAAATTAATTTTAATAATAAAAATAGTACAATGAATATTAAAAATCATATTTAAAAAATGAAATAAAAAAAGAACTAAAAATAATAAGAATTTTTTAAAAAAAATAGGAAAAAGTAAATAAAAAATAGAAATCTTTTGGTCAAGGTTTTTGAGGAGAATCCTCAAAAAGCTTGGAGTAAATTCTATCTATTCATAGAATTTACCTAAGAAATCTTTCATTCTTTGGTTGTCTGATGAGAATACCTCTTCAGGTGATCCTTGCTCTACAATGACTCCACCCTCCATGAAAATGATGGTATCAGAGACATTACGAGCAAAGTTCATCTCGTGGGTAACAATTACCATTGTCATACGCTCTGCAGCCAAATCCTTGATTACCTGCAAGATCTCACCGGTAAGCTCAGGGTCAAGTGCAGAAGTAGGCTCATCAAAAAACAGAATATCTGGATTCACGCATAATGCCCTTGCAATGGATACCCTTTGCAGCATTTGCATACCGTGTTTGTATCATTTGGGATATTTGCAATGGATGCCCTTTGCTGCTGTCCACCAGAGAGTTCAGAAGGATAAGCATCTTCCTTATCTTCAAGACCCATCTTTTTAAGCAAGTCTCTAGCATGAGCATAAACCTCACCCTTGTCTCTTTTTTGAACCCTTATAGGGGCATTTGCAATATTCTTCATTACAGAATGATGAGGGAACAAGTTGAAGTTCTGAAACACTAATCCAAATGTTCCATCAAAATTGATTTCTCCACTGTCTTCAGTTTCCAAATCGGTAATGCATCTAAGCAATGTGGATTTACCTGATCCTGAAGGACCAATAATGGATAACACTTCTCCCTTTTCAACATTGAAAGAGATATCCTTTAATACTACATTGTCACCAAAACTTTTCTTAAGATTTTTAACTTCCAATAAACTCATGATATCTCTCCCTATGTATCGTAATAATCCAATCTCCTTTCAAAGCGTTCCATCACAAATGCTACAATCGCATTGAATACATAATAGAAACCACCAGCAATCAGCAATGCTGAAATGGATGCTTCAGCTGCTGCAATCTGTTTTGCAACAGTGAACATTTCCGGAATAGCAAGCACAAATGAAAGAGAAGTGTCCTTTACTAAAGTAATGACCTCATTTGTAATTGAAGGAAGCACTATTTTGACTACTTGAGGCAAGATAATGATAAAGAATGTCTCTAACCTATTGTAACCCAATACCTGTGCAGCCTCATACTGACCATTTGGAATGGATTCGATTCCACCACGGAAAATTTCTGCAAAGTATGCTGCATAGTTGATGGTGAATGCAATGATAACTGCAATCATCCTGAAATCCCTTGAAAGGGTCATGCCGAAAATATAGTATGGTCCAAAGAACACCACAATCAATTGCAGCATCAATGGAGTACCTCTCATGATTGAAATATAAGCTTTCATAAACCATTGCAATGGCTTAAAACTGCTCATTCTTCCAGCGGCCACTACAAGACCTAATGGAATGGAAAAGAGTAAAGTAAGCAAGAATATTTCAATGGAAGTGCCCATACCCCACATCAATTCTTCAATAATTTTACTTAATAACATTTAGAATTCTCCAAAATAAATATAAATCACTAATAAACTTAAATAAATTATTTAAATGAATTTAAACAGAAATAGGCTTTTTAAATAATTTATTTAAATTTACTAAACTTACTGGATTTATAAAGAATAAAAAAAAGTTTATACATAATAAATTATGCATAAACTAAGAATATATCACTTATTTTTGAATAAGAGAACCTGGAACACCAAATTCATCGTATTTTTGTGCGATTTTTGCAACAGTTCCGTCTTCAAACATTTCGTCTAAAGTAGCTTGGATTTGGTCTCTTAATTCTTCATTACCTTTTTTGAAACCTACACCATATTGTTCAGAAGAGATTTCTTCATCTAATATTTTGTATTGGTCACTGCCTTTTTGGCTGATTTGGTATTGAGCTACACCAATATCGATTGCAACTGCGTCACAAGCACCGGATTCTAAGTCCATGAATGCGGTGTTATAGTCAGCAATTTGAGTTAAGGAATCAAAGGTGTCTGCTAAAGGTTTTTGATCTCCTTCAAGAGCTGCTAATGCAGAGGAATCTTTTTGGGTTTCTACGATTTTGCCTTCTAAGTCATCTAAATCGTCGATACCGGAATCAGTTTTTACAACAATAACTTGTTTGTTGTCAATGTATGGTTCAGACCAGGTGTAATCGTTTTCTCTACCGTTGATGGTAAATCCGTTCCAAATACAGTCGATAGAACCAGAGTCTAATTCACTGTCTTTAGCATCCCAGTCTATTGGCTGTTTTACTAAAGTCCAGTTATTTCTGTCACAGACTTCTTGAGCTAAGTCTAAGTCAAATCCAACATATTCCCCACTGTCATCTTTGTATCCGTATGGAGGGAATTCTGCGTCGAAACCAACAACTAAAGTGCTGTCATCGTTATCAGTAGCTGCTTCATCTCCACCTAAGAAATCAAACCAACCTGCGCTGGAAGCACCGATTAATAAGAAGACTAATAATGCAGCTCCTAATATAATTCCTATTTTTTTATTCATATTTACACCAAATATTTTTAATTTATAATATATTATAAATTAGATAGATAAAAAATCTAATCTACATATTTATTTAAGAAAATCATATTATATAAAATAGTGTCATTTAATCAAAAAAATATTAAAAATAGGGTCAAAAATGCAAGTTATGACAAATAAAAGCAAAAAATAATAAATATTGTTTAAGTTTTAATAAATTAGAAAATGAATAATTTTTAATAAAAATTATAAAACAATATGATAAAAATTTTCAATAAAAATAGAAATTATAGTAAAAATCTGTTTCATATAATAAAAACAAAAGAAAATGTTTGAAAAAATGAAAATTTTAAAGGGCAATGAATCAAATAAAAAGAAAATAAAGAATAATTACATTATTATAAGCAAAATAAATAACAATTAATTAAAATAATGAAAAAGTTAAAAAAATAGGATTAAAAAAATATTAGAAAAAATTAAAAAAATAGGATTAAAAAAATATTAGAAAAAATTAAAAAAAAATTGAAATTGAAAAAATTAATTTATTCATTCATTTTCAATACAGGATTCTTTTCCTGAGAGAATAAAACTGCTTTTTCATCGCCATGTTCCAAATAAAGAACTTTCTCTTCTATCACATCACCAACAACAGCAACTTCAAATGAATATGGAGTTAAAGTATCAATGATCTCTTGGCAGTTTTCCTCTTTGGCAGTCAATACAAAAGCTGCTCCAGGATAAGCCCTTAACCAATCTTCCCAAGAGACATCAGGATTTCTTGGAATCAAATCAAGGTTAACGCAAGCACCTACACCAGATGCCTCAAGAAGCATCTCTAAAGTGCCTAATGTTCCGGGATTACTTATATCCTTCCCAGCTGTAGGAAGATGCGCTTCTGCAATTTCCTGCATGACCTTTATTTGATCTTGAACCAACTTGTCATCCTTTTCATAGGTAGTGTCCCAATTTAAAGCAAATTGAGGATGTTGCCTTCCATCAGTATCAATAGCTACAAGGATCTTATCACCAACGCTTGCACCTGCAGAGGTTATCAATGAATCCTTCTTAGCAATCCCTGCAATAGCCACATCCAATGAATTGAATTCGGAATCAGGGTGAAGGTGTCCTCCAACCATAGGAACATTGAACTTCTTGCATCCATCCACAATTCCTTGAAGAAGATCATCATAAATCTCATCATCGAAAATGGACATTGTATTCACCATAGCTATTGGCTTTCCACCCATAGCAGCAATATCATTAACATTTACAAGCACTGAACAATAACCTGCCCAATAAGGATTTACACTCATCAATTGGCCCCAAATCCCATCTGCTGCAAGCAATATAACCTGATTGTTTCCAATGTCAATAGCTGAAGCGTCATCTCCAAAATCAAGAAGGACTTCGCCGGAGATATTATAAACTTCACCTAAGGTTTTTGTAACTTTCTCAATGGAATTCTTACGGCTGACTCCTACAAATTCCTGAAGTGATTTAACAAGTTCTTCAAAATCCATCATTACACCTTTAATAATAAAAATAATTTAAAATAATTGAATTGAAATAATAATTGAATTTAATAATAATTGAATTAAATGATAATTAAAGTAAATAATAAAATAATTTTAAGAAAAATATTTAATAAATTAAATCAAAAAGTTAATCCTGTTTGTTTTCATCCTCTGACTGTTCAATAGACTCTCCAAATTCCTCTTCAATATATTCAGCCCATCCATCAGCTTCATCTGCATCTTCATCAACAGACACTTCATCAACAGGCTCTTCTGGAGAAACCTCATTTATATTTTCATCTAAATAAACCTCTTCAACAGGAACATCTTCATAAATGACTTCCTCATCATGATCAACATAGATCTCCTCAACTAAATGGCCATCATTATCATGCTCAACATAAATCTCCTCAACGGGAGAATCAACTACATCATGCTCAACATAAATCTCCTCAACTAAAGGTTCATCTGCAGTTTCTTCAAATGGAACTTCATCATAATAAATTGAATCCTCTTCATCAGGATAGACTTCATCATCAAGATAAATCTCTTCATCATAGTAAACTTCTTCGTATTCACTAGATCCATGTTCAACTAACAGTTCTTCAAGTTGAGCATCTGAAAGTTCCTCAAAATCATCATCTGTATATTCTTCAAATGTAGAATCATAATTTTCATCCAAATAAACCTCTTCCCCTTCCTCGAAGGACTCATATTCGAATCCATCAATAAACTCATCCAGGTTTTCAACAAGTTCGGGATTCTCATCAACAACCTCATGATATGTGTCAATTACATTATAATCGCAATCCTTCTCTACAAAGCTTGGAACGATGTCCTTTACTTTCTCAATAAGATGATCCTTAAAAACATTGAAGATAACTGTTTTGAATTCCTCTACAGAATTTGCTTCCTCATCAAAAGGCATTTCAAAAGTGTCCTTTGACATGAATATTTCCTCATTGATGTATTGGCCAACAATGTCATCAAAACCAGAAGCGACTTCAATGAATATTGATTTTTCATTGACAAAACCGTTTTCAACAACCTTATCCAAATCCCCATCAATGATACCAATGATTGGGATATTGAATCTGTACAAAATGTCGGAAGCAACCAATGAAGTGTCATCACCAATTGTAACAACCAAGTCAAAGTCCTTGAATTTGTAAATGTCATAAGCGGCATGGTCCACATAAGCCACTTTAAAGGAATACTCATCCTCAGAAATTTCACCGGAATAAAGATTTCTCTCAGTATCCTTTACATAAATATCATTATGGGATAATATCCTCGGATTAACGTCTTCAGATTTTCTAAGCAATCCTGTTTTCACAATAATCCTTTCCAAATCAACTGGCCCTAATTTTTCCAGACCATGATATTTTATGGTACCGTTGATAATGTCTACAATCATTCCATCACGTGCAATCAGGACAATTGAATCTGCATTGGAATATCCAACAACAATTCCATTAATGAAGATATTCTCATCAGGGCTTACACCATGAATCTTACGGTAAGTGTAATGGCTGGTTTCATAATCATCATAGGATTGCAATAAGTTTTCAATGGTTTTTTCATCTTCGCTTTCCTGATTGTTTGAGAAATAGTCTGAAACAACTTCTTCAGGTGTGACTTCAATTAAATCCAAAGCTGCCTTTAAGCCATCAAACAATTCTTCAAAATTAAATGAAAGAGATTCAAGCATGTTCTTATCGCCTAAGCCTAAACGTGCCCTTTTGCTCTTTTTGCTTTTAGCCAATTGCTCGTTTAAAACCACATTCCAGCTGATGATTGCACCATCTTCCTCTCCAGGTCTTTCTATCTGAATAACCGGAATGCTTGATTCATACAATGGCTTATGATTGGTAGCCAAGAAATCCTCATTGGAAATCTGCTTGAAATAATGAGTAAACACTTTATACCCAAAAACACGTCCAGTTTCAGGGGATTTTCCATAATTCAATAGGAAAATGACATCAGCATGTTCCCTGTTGAACAACTCCAATGATTGACTAGGCAATAATTTTAATGATATGTCAATGACATCCTCCAATCCAGCATCAATAACTGCTGTTCTGCCCATTGTTCCTCCTAAACGACAACTGACATTACCAAAATTAGATAGGATATCAATAATCTTTTTGGCCCAACCTGAATCAACTATTCCTGGACCATGTACAACAACACCAATCTCCATATTCACACCAAATACAGTTTAATAGGTTTTTATTCTTCTTTTAAAAACTTTAGACCCACATATTTCACAATCATCGAAAGGATAATCTGCATCAAACTCCTTCTTGCATCCTTCACATGTTTTAACCCAATTGTATATTCCCTTTATCCCTTCAGTAATTATGCTGCCATATGGAATATCAATGATTTTCAAAACATTCTGCATTGAATAATCATCGGTTAAAACCTTAATGTTTTCATTTTCACTCTTTAAGTCTAAAGCTAGAGCCAATAACTTTTTATCCGCTTCGGATAAACGCAAATCATCTCCAGATTTGGAGATTATTTCATTCAATTCTTTAATAAACTCTTCTTTTGGCTCTTTTATTATTATTTTTCCTTCTTCAATAGCTTGATCTAACAATATCTTGGATTTCAAGTCCTTAACTTCGTCAGTTATCTCAGAAACAGTGAAGTTAAATTGGCTTTTTGGTTCAAAGCCATTGATAAATGCAGATGCATCCAAGATATAAAATAAATCATTCATGATAAATATATTTATATTTTATATAAATAAACTTAATGATACTAATTTATGAAACTTTAACCTATGAAACTGCAATATGGACATTGAAGTTTAATGAAAAATTCAATAAATTATAAAAAATATTTTATATGAAATTAATAAAAATTAATATGAAATATATCAATTTAAAAAAAACTAAGGAATTTTATTAAAAACAATCAAACGGAAGTAATCTTATGAAAAGCGAAACAATGGAATTGCATAAAAAGAAAGCACCAATAAAAGTATCCTGTGGTGTAATCACTCTCAGTGATAGATTTTCCAATGACAAGGAAGGGGAAGAAAAGGACTTATCTGGAAAATACTTAAAAGAGGAATTGGCTAAAAAATATGACGTTGATGCTTACGCAATTATTCCTGATGAAATGGACACCTTAAGAAACACTATTGAGGAAATGATTGATAATGGAATAGAAGTTATCATTACAACTGGTGGAACAGGACTTGAATCAAGGGACATAACAATTGAAACAATAGAACCTCTCTTTGAAAAGGAAATCAAGGGATTTGGAGAAATATTCAGAGCCCTTTCCTATGAAGAATTAGGAGCAGGATCACTATTGTCAAGAGCAACTGCAGGAATCTATAGAAAAACCATGATATTTGCAATGCCTGGCTCTCCAAATGCAGTGAAGACCGGCCTTGGAATCATAATTGATGAACTAGGTCACTTGAAAAAGCATGCCACAAAATAAGATTTAAATATTTAATAATTTTTTTAAAAAAAAAGTTGAAAATAAGTTTAAATAATATTTTTTTAAAATAAGTAAAAAATTAGTTTCCAAAAGAAATAGATTATCTATTTCTTAATGGAATCACTATTAAAAACAATAAAGACAATAATAAGACACCAATAGGATTTCCAGCTTTAGGGCTTAAATCCGAGCTATTTTGAGAACCTCCAGCAGAATTTGATGCCATTTCACCATTCATGCCCTTTGCACTTGAAATATCGAATCCAGCAGATAATGCTGTAAATTCTCCATCAAATTCCCCATCGAATTCTTCTTCAAATGATTCATCTTCATCATCCAAATCTTCATCAGAATCATCATCATTATCTTCATCGTCTAAATCATCATCCGAATCATCCTCACCATCATTATCTTCATCGTCTAAATCATCATCATTGTCATCGTCATCGCCATCATCATCAAGGTCAAAATCGTCTTCATTATCTTCATCGAAATCATCGCCATCAGAAAGAAGACCATCATCAGTTCCTGCACAAACAGAACCAATGGCTACGATTAGAACTATCAATGTAACGATCATTAAATTAATTATCTTCATATTGACACCAGAATAAGTTTTACTAATTTCAATTATATCTCTATCAATTTTAGAATATATACTTAATTAGATTAACATATGAAGATTAAAAAGATAAAAAAGATAAAAAAGAAATGAAAATGATTGAAAAAGAATGAAATAAAAAATAAAATAAAAAAATAAAAAAATAGATTAAAATCTATAATGAAAAAACAATCATTATTTAAAATTAATTATTCAAAAAATTCGCTTACGGAAATTAATGGTTCAAGAGTGATTCCTTCATTTGCAAAGGTCTCCATTGCACCTTCTTCCCTGTCAACAACAACAAATGCTTTTTTAACTACTCCCCCATTATCAAGTATTGCATTTATTGCTTTTAATAAAGATCCGCCAGTGGTAGTAACATCTTCAACAAGGATTACATTGTCACCCTCAATCAAATTTCCTTCAATCAATTTTGAAGTCCCATAACCTTTTTTCTCTTTTCTAATCATTAAGAGAGGTTTTCCTGATTCAAGTGAAACAGCAGTTGCTATAGGAACAGCACCTAATGCAGGACCTGCAATCTTATCAATGTCATCATCAATCTTCTCATTGATCAATTTAGCTATTGTGGACAATATTACCGGTTCAGTGATGGCTCTTTTCATATTGACATAATAATTGCTTTTCTTACCGGAAGCCAGAGTGAAATCTCCTTCTTCAAACACCTTGTTTTTCTTTAATATTTCAATCAAATACTCTTTTGTAACCATTGAAATCACCATGTAAAAAATGAATTATAATTGACTTTTCAAATCTTCGATTTCCTCTTCCATTTGAACAAGGTCTTCATCAAAAATGTCTTTTAAAATAATCTTGTCTCCGATTTTGCTAATCATGTCAAAAGGAATTACCAATTCACTTTTACTGATGTTTAAAGATTCTTGAATTCCTCCTTTAGAGACTATAATGGATTCGATGAAATTATCTTCCAGGTCAACCTCAACATCAACAACTTTTCCCATACTCATTATGTCGTTGCCTAAAACCTCTTTACCGACTAATTCCTTAACTATTCTCATAAAAAATCTCTCCGAAAATAAGTTGGATAATAATTTAATTGAAATTTTTATATTAATAAACAATATTCTTTTTATTTCAATCAATTAATAAATATTTTGAAAAAATGAATAAAAATAAAAATGAATGAAAATGAAAATAATTATAAAAAAGCAAAAAAAGCAAAAAAACAATAGAAATAAAAAAAAATAAAAAATAGAAATAAAAAAAGAAAAAGATAAGGATTAAATTAATCCTCACTATTCCATTTTAATGCGCCATACACAATACAAATCAATGTAATTAAAATTATTAATACATAAGCTCCCCAAATCCAAGGATCTTCAATTCCTAAAACCATCATAATATCACCTATTCTTTAGAAATCCCCTCAAAGGATTTGTTAAGGACTTTTTCATCAATTGGTTGTGTAAGCAAACTTACTACAATTGTAAATATTGCTGAAACAGGTATAGCGAAAATCATTACGTCAATTGAATACCATGGCATGGTATTTATTAACATGTCTACACCAAATATGAATTTACAAATACCAAGGCCTGTTGCAGTTTTCTTAAATACGAATACAAGCAAGAATAAACTTGTTAATGTACCGGATAAAAGCCCTGCAATTGCACCTTCCTTAGTGGTGCGTTTCCAGAATAAAGCAGCACAATAAACCGGCAAGAATGCTGCTGCACATAATCCCATAAATAAGGATGTACCAAGTGCTACAATACTGCCTGGCAATGCTAAACCAATTACCAATGAAAGAATAACTGCTATTAAAATACCTGCTTGGCTAACTGAAATAAATCCTATTTTACTTTCTTCAACAGCTTTGTCTGCATTGAGTTCCTCTTGGCTATATTCATCAGAACCGCCTCTGTTTCTAATTGCATCTACAATATCGTGACCTAATGCAGTTCCTTGAGTGTGATACTGTGAACTTAAAGTGGACATAGCTGCCGCGAGCAATGACAATAGGAAAATGTATACGAACCATTCAGGAAGTGCTGTTGAAATGAATGTTGGAATGATTGAATCCATGTTTCCTCCAACATAATCAATTGCAATCTGTCCGAAATTCTGATAGAAGTATACATTAGATAATGAACCTACAATATAAGCGGTACAGGTCATTACAGCAATGAAGATAGCACCGATTAAAAGTGATCTGTGTAACTCTTTGTTGGATTTTACAGTCATGAATCTTACTGCAAGCTGTGGTTGAGCTAATGCACCGATACCTACACCCATAATGGTTGTGGTTACAAGAGACCACCAGAATGGACTTCCAAGTGATGGGAAACTTGTCCAACCTGTACCCCCTTCGGCGATAGCATCAGGAGGATAAAGATGAGCCATATTTGTAAGTGCAGTATTCGCTTCGGTAACACCACCTAATACCCAGTAAATGAATACAAGCAATATTATCATACCTACAAACATGATTGTTCCTTGCAATGCATCGGTATACATAACACCTTTTAAACCACCGAACAATACATAAGCACAAATTACAACTGCAAGCACTAAAAGTGCCAAATTAAAGTCAAGCATCAAAGAACTTTCCATAAATCTTGCTGCACCAATAAGAACTACAGCCGCATAAATAGGCATAGCACAGAAGATTAAAATTCCACTAAAGTACTGTATGAATTTACTATTGAATCTACGGCCTAAAAACTCGGGGAATGTAAGGGATCCAAGATTTTTACCCATTCTACGAGTTCTTTTACCAAAGAATACAAATGCTATGAAAACCCCTACAAAAATATTTAAGAATACGAGCCATAGTATACCCATACCGTATTTACCTGCAACCCCTCCGAAACCGACTATAGCTGCAGTGGAAATGAAAGTAGCCCCATAACTTAATGCCATGATATATGGGTGAGTTTCCCTACCTGCAATCATAAAGTCTTCTGAGGAATTAGTTCTCTTCCAAGCAAGGTATCCGACATACCCTACCATAAAAAAATAAACAATAAAAACTATTCCTAATAAAAAGTAATTCATTCAAAAACCTCTAAATAAAGATTAATATTAAAAATAATAATTTAATAATAATTTACACATTAATTTTTAATGAATATTATATATAAATTTTTTTAGAAATTGTTAAAAAATATATGGAACCTTATTAAGTCTTAATATGGTTAATAAATTGATAAAATAGAATATTTTGTAAAATAAAAACTAAATTGTGCAGAAATGAACAAAAAATATACAATTTTGACATTAAAAAGAATTTTTAAACTAGTAAATATATTAATGATTAAAAATAAAATTAATACTGTCATAAAATTATAAATTTTTAAAATAAAATAAAAGATGATTTAAAATTTATAATATTACCTAAACGATTACCAAAAGACATTGAATCATTGGAGAAATTATATGATTTGGAATGAAAATGCAGAATGTATGGGAAGGGAAGAAAAAGAGGAAATGCAGCTTGCCCTATTCCAGCAACAAGTAAAAAGAGTTTATGAAAATGTGCCATTCTACAAGAAGAAGTTTGATGATGCAGGATTCCATCCTGACGACTTAAAAACTCTTGAAGATGTGAATAAAATACCATTTACTACAAAAGATGATTTAAGACAGGCTTATCCATTTGGATTATTCGCGGTGAGTGAAGACGATATTGTAGAAATCCACAGTACCTCAGGAACCACTGGAACACCTGTTGTATCCGGATACACCCAAAAGGACATTGACATTTGGGGAGAATGCACTGCAAGGGCTATTGCGATGGCTGATGGTGGAAAACATTCTAAAATCCATAACTCATATGGATACGGATTATTCACTGGAGGATTTGGAATAGACCACGGTGCAAAGGCCATGGGTGCAACAGTCATACCAATGTCTTCAGGAAACACTGCAAGGCAATTGAAGATCATGGAAGATTTCCAAAGCGATATCCTAACATGCACTCCATCATATGCAATGTACTTAGCAGAATCCCTTGAAAAAGAAGGATTCGGCCCAGATGAAATCAGTTTACATGCGGGCATCTTTGGTGCGGAAATGTGGACTGAAGAAATGAGACAAAGCTTAGAATCAAAATTAGGAATTACTGCACATAACATTTATGGTTTAACTGAAATTATCGGTCCTGGAGTAGCTACTGAATGTAAGGAACAATGCGGTTTGCATATTCAAGAAGACCACTTCTTTGCAGAAATCATTGACCCTAAAACTCTTGAAAACCTAGAAGATGGGGAAACCGGTGAACTTGTATTGACTACCCTAACAAGAGAAGGCATGCCTGTAATCAGATTCAGAACAAAAGATGTGACTGCACTTAGAAGAGAGAAATGTGATTGTGGAAGAACCACAGTTAGAATGGATAGAATTACCGGCAGAACCGATGACATGCTAAAAATCAAAGGGGTAATGGTTTATCCATCTCAAATCGAAGCTGCCATCTTGCAAATTGAAGGATTAACTGCAAACTATCAAATTCATGTTTCCAGACCAAAAACACTTGATGAAATTGAAGTGAAAGTGGAAACTTCACCTGAAGTCTTCTCTGACGAAATGAAGAAGATTGAAGAATTTGAAAGAAGAATTGCAAGAAAAATCCAAAGCGCTATTGGAATCAGTGTAGATGTAACTTTAGTAGAGCCTGAATCCTTACCAAGAAGTGAAGGAAAAGCCATTAGGGTTATTGATGAGAGGAACTTTGATTAAATGAACTTATTAGAACTTATTAAATAACTGAATAAATGAGTTTATTAATAAAATTGTTAACTATTAAGAAAGTGATAACATGAGTGTAAAGCAACTTTCCGTATTTCTTGAAAACAAAGAAGGAAAATTAAAAAAAGCTGTTAATGCAATGTCACAGGCAGGAGTAAACATTAGAGCTCTTTCCATTGCAGACAGTTCCAAATATGGGATCTTAAGATTAATTGTTTCCGACAATGAAACTGCAATCAAAGCTTTGAAAGAAGAAAAATTCACAGTAAAAGAAACTGATGTGATTGTTGTAGGAGTTAAAGACGAACCTAACGGTCTTAATACAATGCTCGAAATCCTTGAAAAGAAAAGCATTAATGTTGAATACCTATATGCATTCGTCAGCTCTAAAACCGAGGAAGCTATTGTTGTAGTTAAAATTGAAAACTATGAAGACGGTGTAAAAGCATTGGAAGATGCTAATGCCAACCTCTTATCCAAAGAAGATTTAGCTGAATTATAAATCTTCTTATTTTCTCTTTTTTATTTTTTATTTTTTTAATTTAATTTTTTTACTTTACTTTGAAACTATTCCTTAAAACTTAATTTTTTTAATATATTTTTTTAATTTATTTAGAAAAACTTTTTTAAAAATTTATTTTTTATTACTGCTATTTTTTATAATTTGTTTTTTTAAATGTTTAGTTCTCATTGCCATTTTCTAATCTCTCTATCAGTTTTAACAAAGAAATTTAAAAAAAATTAATATAGGTATAAACATATAGTATACAATATCGATAAATGATTATGGAGATAATATGTTAAACAGACTTAAGGAAATTAGCTTAGGCAATTGGATTCTAATCGCAATGATACTGGGTATGATTGTAGGCATTATACTGAATTTTTATGTTAGCGACCCACTTATCAAAGATGTGATATTAATAGACAATGTCTTCTTTTTAGGAGGAAATCTGTTTATCAAATTGATGAAGATGTTGGTAGTTCCACTTGTTTTCTGTTCCATAATTGTAGGAGTAACCTCCATTTCAGATATTAGAAAAATCGGTTCAATCGGTGGAAGAGCCATTTTAATCTATCTTTTAACCACTGCATTGGCGGTTTCAATAGCTCTTTTTATAGCAGGGATCATCGAACCAGGTATCGGTTTGAATATGGCCAATCTTGCAGATCCTTCAAATGTTACAACTAATGTGACAATAACCAACACTATTTTAGACATGATTCCGGATAATCCTTTAAACTCATTAGCTAACGGGGATATGTTACCAGTGATTATTTTTGGAGTTATTGTGGGATTTATCCTTGCTAAATTAAAAGAAGAAACAAAAACAGTAAATAAACTTTTTACTGAAGGGAATACAATTATGATGGAAATGACTAATATAGTCATGAAATTTGCTCCAATAGGCGTTTTTTGTTTAATCGCTAAGACATTTGCCACATTAGGAATGGATGGATTAATGCCTTTAAGCAAATATGTTGCATGCATACTCCTAGCTTTAGCAGTGCAAGCGTTTATTGTTTATCCAACATTACTTGTCATCTTCACAAGATTAAATCCGATAAAATTCTTTAAGAGATTTTTCTCTGTAATGCTATTCGCATTTTCATCCTCATCATCAAATGCAACCATCCCATTAACTTTAGAGAAATTAAGTGAACTGGGAGTGTCTAAAGATGTTTCATCATTTACAATACCATTAGGCGCTACCATCAATATGGATGGAACCGCGATAATGCAAGGTGTTGTAGTTATGTTTGCAGCACAGGCCTATGGAATTGATTTAGGGTTAAGCGCATTGATTACAGTGGTATTTACAGCAGTTATGGCTTCAATTGGAACAGCAGGTATCCCATCCGTAGGATTAGTTACCTTGAATATGGTATTTGCCTCTGTAGGGTTGCCAACAGATGCAATAGGCATAATCATGGGAATAGACCATATCCTGGATATGATCAGATCAGCAGTGAATGTGACTGGTGATGCAATCTGTACCATAATCGTTTCATTCAAAAACAAATCTGTGGATGTTGATTTATTTAATGATAAAAAAGAAGCTAAAAATCCATAATGGAAAATAGGTTCCTTAAACATCTCCAGCTTTAAAGCTGGAACTTTCTCTTTTTTTAAAAAATTTTAATTAAAATGATAAAAATAAGAAAAAATAGAAAAAATATCTAAAAAAATTTAAATTAAAAAATGATAAAAATAAGAAAATAGGTTAATAGAAAATAAAACAATTTCTAATGATAAAAATTAAAATTCCTTAAGCAATTCGACAATTTCATCCCTGCCATATCCTAATTTAACAAGAATGGCTTTGAGACTGTCAGAATCATTCCACTTAACTTCTTTCCATGCTTTAAAATCGTTTCTGATAATTGCATTAATTATCAATTGCATAGTAATGAAGTCATCGCTTTCAACTACCATTAAAGCATCTTTTTTATTGAACTTTCCATCCGGATCCACTAAATCGTATTTGCCGGTTTCTGTATCTAATTTCATTATTGCACTATCAATTTTAAAAGGCATTTTAACACCACATATGATAAATAAGAAAGAAAATGGAGTAAATCTCCATTAATAAACTTTTAAAAAATCTAAATGTTTGCTATATGATCATTTAATGATTAACACCAGAATATCCCTTAAATGTTTGCTATATGATCATTTAATGATTTGACTTTCAACTCATTCTCTTTAACAGCTTCAATTGCATTTAAAGCAGCTCTTGCTCCTGCTAAAGTAGTCACATAAGGAATTCCAAGTTCAATAGCTAAACGTCTAATGGTATAACCATCTTTGGAAGCCTGTTCACCATGAGGAGTGTTGATGATCATATCAATCTTTCCATCTAAAATAGCTTCCTTAATGTTAGGGGTTCCTTGGGAAACTTTTTTGATTCTTGTAATAGGAACATCGAATATAGCATTAGCTGTACCTTTTGTAGCAAATATATTGAATCCTAAAGCATGAGCTTTTTCAGCTATAGGTTGGATTTTCTTTTGGTCCTGTTCCCTTACACTAATCAAAAGATTTCCTTCCTTAGGCAAGTCCATACCTGCTGAAAGCTGTGACTTGTAGAAAGCAAGACCGAAGTTCTCATCTACACCAATACTTTCACCAGTAGATTTCATTTCAGGACCTAAGATACTGTCGGATTCTGTTAATTTCAAGAATGGGAACACAGATTCCTTAACAGCTACGTGATTGATCTTAATCTCTTTAGTTAAATTAAAGTCTTTGAGTTTTGCACCCATCATCAATGAGGTTGCAACTTTTGCAAGAGGAACACCAATAGCTTTACTTACAAATGGAACTGTTCTACTTGCTCTTGGGTTTGCTTCAATGATGTAAACTTTCTCTTCATCCAATTTAACTGCATATTGAATGTTCATCAATCCAATAACATCTAATTCCAAAGCCAATTTTCTTGTATTTTCCCTAATGACTTCAAGCAAATGTTCTGGAATAGTTTGAGGAGGTATTACACATGCAGAGTCACCAGAGTGAACACCTGCTTCTTCAATGTGTTCCATAATACCTGCAATGAATACATCTTCACCATCACATAAGAGGTCTACATCAAGTTCAACAGCATCTTCCAAGAACTTGTCTACAAGGATAGGATGTTCTGGGGAAACCTTTACCGCTTCCTTCATATATTCTTCAAGTTCTTCTACACAGTAAACGATTTCCATTGCTCTTCCACCGATAACATAGGATGGACGAACAAGAACTGGGAATCCGATTCTTTCAGCTGCTTCTCTTGCTTCATCAAAGGAATTAGCCAAACCATAAGGAGCTTGACGAATATTCAAATCGTTAAGCACTTCGGTGAATCTTTCTCTGTCTTCCACTCTGTCAATGCTTTCATATGGAGTACCGAAGATTTTGACTCCTGCTTTTGCAAGAGGGACAGATAGGTTAATTGAAGTTTGACCACCGAATTGAACGATTACACCTTCAGGTTCAACTTGTTCAATGATTCCCATAATGTCTTCAAAGGTTAATGGTTCGAAGAACAGTTCATCTGAAATGTCATAATCAGTACTTACAGTTTCAGGGTTGTTGTTTACAAGGATAGTTTCAATTCCTTGATCTTTTAATGCGAGAGAGGAGTGTACACAACAGTAATCGAACTCAATACCTTGTCCAATTCTAATTGGACCTGCACCAATAATCAAGATTTTCTTGTTATCTGTTTTAATGAGCTCATTACCTTTGTCATAACTACTGTAATAATATGGAGTTTTTGCTTCAAACTCTGCTGCACAGGTATCTACCATCTTATAGGACGGCTTGATGTCAAACTTATCGAGAAGTGCTTTTACATCTTCCTCTTTGATTCCTGCGAGTTTTGCAAGAGTGAAGTTAGAGAATCCTAATTTTTTAGCCTTAATGAGGAATTTTTCATCTTCAAGTGCTTCTTTTGTAACTTGTTTTTCAAACTCTACTATGTTTTCGATTTTGTATAAGAAGAATGCATCCATTTTGGAAAGTTCTGCAAGTTCTTCTACACTTCTTCCATCTTTTATAGCGGAGTACATGTGGAATAATCTTTCATCAGTAGGATTTGCTAAATTATCTTCAGTGTATTCTAAATATTCAAATCCGTGCAATCCAATATCCAAGGAACGAATAGCCTTTTGAATAGCTTCTTCATAGGTTCTACCAATAGCCATTACTTCCCCGGTCGCTTTCATTTGAACTCCGATTTTTCTGTCAATACCTTTGAACTTGTCAAATGGCCATCTTGGGATTTTCACTACGATATAATCAATGGATGGTTCAAATGAAGCAGGAGTTTCCTTGGTAATGTCATTTCTGATTTCATCTAAAGTGAGTCCAAGAGCTACTTTTGAAGAGATTTTTGCAATTGGGTAACCTGTTGCCTTAGATGCAAGTGCACTACTTCTACTTACACGAGGGTTTACCTCAATGATCTTATACTCATTGGTTTCAGGGTTTAAAGCGAATTGGATGTTACATCCACCATTGATTCCCAAGTTTCTAATGATCTTGATGGAAGCGTCCCTTAATCTTTGGCATACTTCATCATTAAGGTTTTGAATAGGAGCAACTACAATACTGTCTCCTGTATGTATACCCATTGGGTCCACATTTTCCATGTTACATACAATGATACAGGTATCGTTCTTATCCCTCATAACCTCAAATTCGATTTCTTTCCATCCAAGAACGGATTCATCGATTAAAACTTGGTTAATGTAACTCATGTCAAGACCATGAGTTGTAACTTCGATAAGCTCTTCCTTATTATGAGCCACTCCACCACCAGTACCTCCTAAGGTGAATGCTGGACGTACAATTACAGGATAACCGATTTCCTCAACAGCCTCTAAAGCCTCTTCAACAGATTCCACCGCATGACATTTAGGAATAGGTTCATCTAACCTATCCATAAAGTTAGCGAACAAGTCTCTGTCTTCCACATCTGCAATGGTTTGAACATCAGAACCAATGACCTTGATTCCTTCCAATAATCCCAATTTTCCAAGTTCAGTTGCAATGTTTAAACCGGTTTGTCCACCCATAGTAGGCAAAATAGCATCAATATTCTCTTTTTCAATTATCTGAGCAACAAGTTCCGGAGTCAACGGTTCAGTATAAACAGTATCTGCCATATCCATATCTGTTTGAATGGTAGCAGGGTTACTGTTTACAAGAACAGTTTCCAATCCCTCTTCTCTAAGTGATTTACAAGCTTGAGAACCAGAGTAGTCAAACTCAGCAGCCTGACCAATCTGAATAGGTCCAGAACCAATTATAAGCACTTTTTTAATATCCTCATCAACAGGCATATTATCCTCTCTCAATCCACATTAAAGTAATAATTTTATAATTTTGAAAATTTTAATAATTTAATAATCAAATAAACATAATCAATTAAATACAATGAAATTCAAATCCTAGTACTCCTTAATCATATTTCCAAATTCTTCAAACAAGACTCTTGTATCATTTGGACCTGGGCCAGATTCAGGGTGGTATTGGATAGTTCTTAAAGGCAATTCCTTATGCAAGAATCCTTCAGGAGTACCATCGTTTAAGTTTATTTGGGTCAATTCCAAATCGGTTCCTTTCAATGAATCTGGATCTATAGCGAATCCATGATTTTGAGAAGTGATGAACACTTTTCCAGTTTGCAAGTCTTTTACTGGCTGATTTGCTCCCCTATGACCAAATTTCATTTTATAGGTTGTTGCACCAAATGTCTTTGCAATTACATGCTGTCCCATACAAATACCAAATACAGGGAACTTATTAATTAATTTTCCCACATTTGCAATTGTGTCAGTTAACCTATCTGGGTTTCCAGGACCTGGAGATACCATAAGTCCATTCACACCATAATCCAAAATGGTTTGATAATCAGTATCATAAGGGAATAAAGCAACACCAATATCATTTTCCAAGAAACAATTTATGATATTCTTTTTAACACCACAATCAAGAATAGCCACAGTCTTATCAAAGTCTCCGAAAGTCTTTACTTCAGGAGTTGACACTAAAGGAACCAAATCTAAATCGATAATGCTTTTATGCTCTTGAGCACGAGCTACAAGTTCATCATCATCAATCTCTTCAGTAGCGAGTGCTGCTTTTAGAGAACCTTTTTCACGAATCTTCAAAGTTAAGTCTCTTGTATCTATATCTTCAATTCCAGGTACCTTAAATTCTTTCAAGAAATCATCTAAAGTCTTTTTAGTACCAAAATTGGATAATTTCTTACAAGCTTCTCTCACTACAAAACCTTCAACCTGTACCTTATCGGATTGATACCATTCTTCACTGACTCCATAGTTACCTTCCAAAGGATAAGTTGACATCAAGATTTGCCCTTTGAATGACGGGTCAGTAAGAGCTTCGGTATAACCAGACATACCGGTTGAGAAAGCAAGCTCACCTACAGTTACGGTTTCATAACCAAAGGCTTCACCTTTTAGAACAGTTCCATCTTCTAAAGCTAATTTTGCTTCATTTCCCATATTTTCACCATTTAATTCATTGTATTTAATCTAAAATAATCATCAAATTAATAGCAATCTAAAGTATTTTCCATAAAAAAAGGATACTTTTTGCTAAATTAATTTACCTTAATTATTTATGTAATTTATTTAATTTAAACTATTCTATAAATCAGATTTTTATAAAAAAATCTCATGAAAAATTCATAGAATTTAATCAAATTTCAACTAAAGATTACATTATAATATAATATCTATTATACAAAATATTTTAACTTATCTATTGAAAAAATAAATTTTAAAAAAATAGTTTTAAAATAGTTAAATTGTTAATAAAAAACAACTTAATTTTAATAAAAATTGAACATGAATTTATAAAAATCAAAATTAGAAAATTGAAAATAAAAATAAAAAACAAAACTTTGATAAAAAATCATCGTTCCTCACTGGAACATCTATCAAATTTCATTTGCCTTGAAATCTCTTTCTTACGTTTTTCTGAAATCTCAGCATTCATTTGATTCATAAAATCATCAAATTTCTGATACTCATCAGAATCATCATCCTTCCCATCTAGAAAATCCTTTTCATTTGATTTGATGAAATTTGATTTGTTTAAATTAGATTTGATCATTGAATGCCTAACAACCAATTCATCATAAAACCATCTGACTGCAAATCCATCAGAACTACTTAAAGAGACTAAATGCCTTGTATAACCATTTTTTGAATAAACGATAACTATAGCGGAATATAATGAGGACAAATCAGACTTATTGAGTCTTAAATCAGTGATTTCACTATAAAAAATCTTAATAGAGCCCATGGATTTACGTTGAAGCAATGATTTCTTTTTCAGTAAAATGTAATTTTCTTCCAGTGAAGTTT
>NZ_CALDKF010000040.1 GCF_937898925.1 uncultured Methanobrevibacter sp. | reverse complement strand
GTAGAGGAACTTATACATTAGTTAGAGGAAAGCCTGGCATTATTCGCTATATCTTAAATGCTATGGGAAAGTTCCATGATCACAGTAACATTGACATGAGCTTGTCCCTTAACTTGCCTATCGGTTCAGGTTTAGGTTCTTCTGCTGCTGTAACTGTAGCAACAATAGCTGCATTGCATCATTTCCATGGAGTTGAATTCAATAAGGAAACACTTGCACATGAAGCTCATGGAGTTGAAGAAGATGTTCAAGGAATAGCAAGTCCATTGGATACATTGATAAGTACCTATGGGGGATTAATCTACTTATCCCGTGAAAAGAGGATAGTCCGTTTTGACAGTCATTTGGATGCTCCCTTTGTTGTGGGATTCACAAATAAGTATGGAAACACTGCTAAAATGGTTAAGAACGTAAAGACATTAAAGGAAACCTATCCTGAATTGGTCAATCCAATAATCTCTACAATGGGCAAGATTGCTAATGAGGCAAGAGTTGCAATCATAAAGAATGATGTCGAAAGAATAGCTGAACTTATGAACTTGAATCAGGGTTTACTTGACTCTTTAGGCGTAAACACCTATGAATTGTCCAGAATGATTTACACTGCACGTGACAATGGGGCACTAGCATCCAAAATCACAGGTTCTGGTGGTGGAGGAAGTATAATTTCCCTATGCAGTGAAGAGACAATAGATGAAGTTGCAGAAGCAATCAATGTTGAAGATAAAACAATTAAAGTCAAGTTCTCAAAGGATGGTGTTTTAGTAAATAGGAGGGCTCCTCCTTTACCTTAGATTTTGTGATTGCAATGAAAACTGTTTATAATTATTTTTCATTTTTCTAAATTTATTTTAAATATTATTTATAATATTTCTTTAAATATTATTTATAATATTTTTTTAAATATTATTTTAAATATTATTTTAAAAATTATTTTTAATTATAGTGTGATTTTATGATTATTTTAAAGATTGGCGGAAGCATATTAACTGAAAAGGATTCAGCGGAACCTAAAGTCGATTATGATAACTTGAATCGTATTGCAGAGGAAATCAGACAGTCTTTGTATGCTGAGGAAATCAGCAATGACTTGATAGACGGTCTTGTAATCGTTCATGGTGCAGGATCATTCGGCCATCCTCCTGCTAAAAAGTATCAGATTGGACAGCCTTTTGAAATGAAGGATTACCTCGAAAAGAGAATAGGCTTTGCAGAAGTTCAAAATGAGGTCAAGAAATTGAATTCAATCATCTGTGAGTCCTTGATTGAACATGGCATTCCAGTTATTGCAATACCTCCATCTTCCTTTATAACTTCACACAACAAGAGAATCTATGACTTTGACTTGAACTTAATAAAGACATATCTTAGGGAAGGATTTGTTCCTGTTCTCTTTGGAGATGTGGTTATTGATGATGAAGTGAAGATAGCAGTCATCTCTGGAGATCAAGTCCTCCAATACATTGCTAAGTTCCTAAAATCTGATAGGATTGTACTTGGAACAGATGTGGCTGGAGTCTATACCAAAAACCCTAAAACACATGATGATGCCGTCCATATTGATGAAGTGAACTCCATTGAAGACATCAAGTTCTTGGAATCCACTACCAATGTTGATGTGACTGGTGGTATGGTTGGAAAGGTAAAAGAACTTTTAGACCTTGCAGATTATGGAATAAGTTCTGAAATCATCAATGCAAATGAGGAAGGAGCCATTGCAAAGGCATTGCAAGGTATGGAAGTGAATGGAACTAAAATTTGCAGAAAATAATTTTAATTCTTTATTATTCTTTTTTCTATCATTTATTCTTTTTTAGTATTATTTAAGCTTTTTTTAAACAATTTTTTTATCAAATTCGCTCTATTTTTACCCAATATTTAAATATAATGAAAATAAAAAATTATAAATAGTTAAATATATGGATTTCATATATTTTTGAATTTAAAAAATTAAAATTAATGTTTTAATGTTAATGTGATGCTTTTAATATTTTTAAATTCATTCGGGACCTAATAAACACGTAAAAGCATTTGATATGCTTTCATCTAATTCGCTTAAAATAGATAAGGGAATGAATTAGATTTGATATGGACTTTTTTATAAAGTTTATAATAATTTGCTATTTTAAAAGATAGTTTATATAAAATTGAATTTTATATATTGGAATTATATGTTTTTACTTACTTTTTTTAGGTTCTAATGATTTGATATTTCTTCATATTAATTTTAAACTTATTATTCTTATTACTTATCAATTATAAAAGAGGAAACAATGATTTCAGATAGAAAATTAGAACATCTCATGATTTGTAAGAATTATGATGTTAATTATAAAGACAAAACTACAGGCTTTGAGGATATAGAATTGATCCATAGGGCATTGCCTGAAGTTCATAAAGAGGAAATTGATATTTCAACAGAGGTTTTCGGAAAGAAATTGGAATCTCCATTATTCATTACAGCAATCACTGGAGGGCATGCTGCTGCAAAGGATATCAATAAGGAATTGGCTATTGTTGCAGAAGACAAGCAAATTGGTTTAGGTGTAGGAAGCCAAAGGGCAGCTATTGTAAATCCAGAATTAAGACACACTTATGATGTTGTAAGGGAATATGCTCCATCTGCACTTGTTTTAGGTAATATTGGAGCGCCTCAATCTGATTTGGCTCAGGATGCTGTTGAAATATTGGACAGCGATATATTGGCAATTCATTTGAATCCACTCCAAGAAGCAATCCAGCCTGAAGGAGATGTTGACGGTAGAGGATATCTTGATTCAATAGCTGAAATCTGCAAAAGCGTAGATGTTCCCGTTATGGCAAAGGAAACAGGAACTGGTATCAGTGCAGAAGATGCAATTGCACTTGAAAAGGCAGGAGTCAGTTTCATTGATGTTGAAGGTGCTGGAGGAACAAGCTGGGCTGCTGTAGAAACCTACCGTGCTGATGACCGTTATATGGGAGAATTGTTCTGGGATTGGGGAATCCCTACTGCTGTAAGCACTGCAGAAGTGGTAAATTCCGTAGGCATTCCAGTTATATCTTCTGGAGGAATTCGTTCAGGTCTTGATGCTGCAAAAGCTATTGCATTAGGAGCAGATGCTGTTGGAATGGCATTACCTGCACTTAAAGGAGCTTATGAAGGACAGAAAGCTTTAGTGGAAATGATTGAAAGGTTCAACGAATCATTAAGAATAGCTATGTTTTTAGTTGGAGCTTCAAATATCGAAGAGCTTAAGAATTCAAATCTCATAATCAAGGGAGAAACTAAAAACTGGCTTGAAGCAAGAGGATTCGATACAAAAGCTTATGCTAGAAGATAATTATCTATTCAAAGATTATCTTAGATAATTCTATTTTTTAATTTAAGAGTTTTCACTCTTATTTTCATATATTTAGAATGCATTGTGACTTATTATTTGAAATAAAATTTTATACTCATTATTTTACGGATACGAAAAAACAAAAAGGAGGCAATAAAATGACTGTAGAAGTTATTGCAATAGGTGGATATGAAGAAGTAGGAAAGAACATGACTGCAGTAAAAGTCGGTGAAGATGTAATCATCTTTGATATGGGTATCCACTTAGACAGAATCAGCATTCACGAAGATACAGATATTGATAGAATGCATAGTTTGGATTTAATCGAAAGAGGAGTAATTCCAGACGATACAATCATGAAGGATGTAGACGGTAAAGTTAAGGGAATAGTATTCTCACACGGTCACTTAGACCACATTGGTGCTGTTGCCAAATTGGCTCACAGATACGATGCACCAATCATTGGAACCCCTTATACCACTGCATTAATTGAAAAGCAAATTAAAGGAGAACGTAAATTCAAGGTAAACAATCCAATCAGACCATTAAATCCTGGAAGCAAGATCAAGTTATCCAAGGACATTACATTGGAGTTTGTACAGTCCACTCACAGTATTCCTCAAGCTGTGTTCCCTGTATTGCACACCAATGAAGGAATTATCGTTTATGCATTGGACTTTAAGTTTGACAATCACCAAAAGGTTTCACCACCGCCTGATTACAATAGGCTTAGGGAATTAGGTAGAAAAGGAGTATTGGCTCTCATTGTAGAGACTACCAATGCAATCAACTACACTGAAACCAGAACATATTCCGAAAAGGTTGCAAGAATAATCCTTGAAGACTTGATGAGAGAACCTTTAAAGGCAAAAGAAGGTATGATTGTAACTACCTTTTCATCTCATATTGAAAGGATTCAAACCATTGCAGACATTGCAAAGGACAGCGATAGGGAAATTCTATTCTTAGGACGTTCCATGGAAAGGTTCTGTGGAATAGCTCAGAACTTGGGAATCTTGAAATTGCCTGCAAACGCTTATGTTTATGGATCTCCTAAAGCAGTCAATAAGGCTCTTATGAAAGCTGAAGATGATAGGGACAAGTTCCTGCTTGTAACCACTGGTCACCAAGGTGAACCAGATGCATTGCTTCCAAGAATAGCAAGTGGAAGAACTCCATTCAATGTAAAGAAAGGAGACAATGTCATATTTTCAGCACCTATCATTCCAAATCCAACCAATGCTGCAAACAGGCATATTCTTGAATCCAAACTAAAGGCAAACGGTGCAAGAATCTATGCAAACGCTCACGTTTCAGGACACGCTGGTCGTGAAGACCACAGGGATTTCTTGAGAATGCTTAAGCCAAAACACATCATTCCTGCTCACGGTGAGCTTAATATGTTAGTTGCTTATGGAGAGCTTGCAGAGGAAGAGGGATACAGAATAGGAAACAATATTCATATTTTAAGAAATGCACAAGCTCAAGTCTTTAATGGCAACTAGTTAATCTAATTAACTTATTTGAGCTTATTTCTTTTAAAAATCATTATTACAAATTTATTTTAATTAAGTATTTAATGAAGTTTCAATAAATATTAGTCTAGAGGGAGAATTATGTCTGATGTTACTGATGTCTTAAAACAATATTCCAAAGATGTTGTAAAAACCATTGAAGAGAATCTTAGTGTTATTGAACCACAGGATTTACAGGATGCTTGTCTTTACTTAACTAAAGCTGGCGGTAAAATGCTTAGGCCAGCTCTTACTTTAATCTCTGCGGAAGCAGTTGGAGGGAAAAAGGAAGATGCATTGAAAACTGCGGCTGCTTTAGAGCTTATTCATACTTTTTCACTTATCCATGACGATATCATGGATGATGATGACATGAGAAGAGGAATGCCTTCTGTACATAAGGTATGGGATGAGCCTGTAGCTATTTTAGCTGGAGATACCTTATTCTCAAAAGCATTTGAAATGGTAATCGATTCAAAAGAGGAAAATGCAAACCCTGCAAATGTTGCAAATGCATTAGCTACTGTTGCAGATGCTTGCGTAAAAATCTGTGAAGGTCAAGCTTCTGATATGAGCTTTGAAGGAAACTTTGATGTGAAGGAAGCTGAATATTCTGAAATGATCTTTAAGAAAACAGGTGCATTGATTGCTGCAGCTACCAAAGCAGGAGCAATTATGGGTGGAGCAGATGACGAAACTGTCAACGCATTATATGAATATGGTCGTATGATAGGTACCGCTTTCCAAATCCAAGACGATTACTTGGATGTAATCAGTGATGAGAAAGACCTTGGAAAACCTGTTGGAAGTGATATCGCTAAAGGTAAAATGACTCTTATGGTTGTTAAGGCATTAGCTGAATCTGAAGGCGAAGATCATGAAAGATTACTTGAAATCTTAAAAGAAGAAAATTCTTCACAAGAGAATGTACAAGAGGCTATTGATTTATTCAATAAATATGGCTCCATTGAATATGCTCACAATCTCGCTTTAGAAAACGTTGATGGGGCTAAGAAAGTACTCGAAATATTGCCTGATTCTGAAGCTAAAGCAATGCTTATCGCTTTAGCAGATTTTGTTATAGACAGGTCTTCTTAATTTTAGTATTTTCTTATTTTCTTATTTTCTTATTTTCTTATTTTTCTTTTTTTCATTTTCTTTTTTTAATTATTTTCACTTTATACTATTTTTTTAAATTTCTTATTCTATTATTTTAATAATTTTATCTATTTTTACCTTTTTTTATCCTATTATTTGCTCTTTTTTGACTATTTTTTAAGTTAAGTTTATAAATAATTTAATTTAAATTAATAATTATAACAAGCTATTTTATTACTAGTTTTAAAAAAATTAGTTTATGGGGAGGTTTATGTGGATTTAAGACGTTTATTATTGGTATTGTTAGTAATTGCTGTGGTTTTAACCAGCTCTTTCTTTTTATTGAATTATGATGAAACCATCAAATACAATAGGGTTAGCCTTACAGACTCTTCCAGCATTGACATGCCAATAAGTGATCAATCTACAACTGCAGTTATCAAAAATGGGATTTACTTAATCAACGACACTCGGCATGATTTGACTGTGATGTATTTCAATAGTGCACAAGGAAATCAGGTTGCGGCAGTTGAATTGGAGTATATCCGTAATGATTTCATATCAAATTCCGTTCAGGAAACATTAGGAAATCAAACCATTTGGCATAATGAGGAAAATGGAACTTATATGGCTTTCATTGGAAATCATGTCACTCATGACAATATCCTGATAATCTGTAAAGACCCTGAAATGCTAGAGCATATGATCGGTTCTGTTAGTTACCAATATTTCAATGAAGAAACAAACACTACAGAAACCTTGACTGGTGAGAATCAAACTTCTGCAAACGCTACAGCTAATCAAAGTGTAGTCAATACTGGAATTGACAGTACAAGTTCAGCTTCAAACCAATCAAGCTCATCAAGTAATGTGCCTGCCGGTTATTACTGGTCTGGTCAGGATTCAGATTACATAAGGGAATACACTGATTCTAAAGGTCTTTATCATATTGATCGTCTTCATGGTGATAATGAAGTCATTGATAAAGTGAACAATAAGCATTATACAAATGGTGTGGAAGATACAGAAGCATTTAATAAGGATTTTAATTAATTTGATTATTTAATTATTTAATTATTATCTTTTTTTCTTTTTCTTTTTCTTTTTGCTTTATTTAGTTTATTTGCTCTATTTTTTATTTTTACAGCTATTCACTGGTTTTTTAAACTTTTTATTCTATTTTTTCATCAAATATTTATATGTCATATGATTTTAGAGTAGTGTCATTAAATTTAAGAACGAAACATTTATATACTAGTATGTGTATAATACTTATTGTGATTAGAAAAAACTTAAGTAAATTTAAGTCTGCTTATTTTTTTCAATCATTAAAAGTTTCATTAAAATTTAGAAACTAAAGATGTTTCATTAGTGAATTAGTGTAGTTCGACCTCTCTCTTGTTTGTTTAACTTTAACACCTTTTGCTATCTCATTCATATATGCACTAAATTTTAATGGTTGATTAAAATAAGATCTAATCCAATTAATATCGCACATAAATTATTAAAAAAATGGTTAATTAAAAAGTAGGTAGAAATCAATCTTATGCATTATTCATAAGCTAAGGAATATGGTCCGGGGGTGAATTGTATTCCTTATTATTGAATAGGAATTGGGGTGATTCTTATTCAATCACTTGCTTGTGATATTTTGTTCATATTTGATCTCCTTTGAATGTACTGGAATATAATTTGGGGGTGAATTATATTCTTTAAGTTAGGATAAGAATTGGTGGTGATTCTTATTCTTTTGGAAAAAAGGTAATGGGGGTGTTATCTTTTTTCCCATTTTCTTTTCCATTTTATTACTCTATCATTTTCCACATTTTCCATTTTCTCAATCTCTTTTTTATCATTTTTGCCCTTAACTTTAAGAACAAGTAATTACAAAATAATATATAAATATTATTTTTTGGTTATTTTAATCAAAATTAGGTGAGTATATGATTAAAAATTATAAGTTTGATGAAATTGCAGACATTTTCACTGGAATTAGGGTCAAACGTTATCAAAAAGGTATCACAGTAGAGCAGAAAGTACTTAAGAAAACATATGAAGACAGTTCAAGGATTGAAACTGAGGATGTAGAGGTTTCTGAGGACATAAACCCTAAGTTTTATTCAAGGAAAGATGACATTGTCATTTTGCTTGCAGGATCCACTGTAAGCAAGCTTGAAGAGGAAGGAATAATCATCCCTATGTATTATGCTGTTGTAAGGGTTAAGGAAGGGTTTGATGTTGACTTCATCTATCATCTTCTTAAAAGTGATATCTTCCCAAGGGAATTGCATAAGATTGTAGAGGGAACTACCTTAAAAATCATTAAAACCACTCACCTAAAAGAAATTAACTTGCCTATTCCTGATTATGAAACTCAAGTGGAATACGGAAGATTATTTAAATTGATGGACAAAAGAATCAATCTAAACCAAGAATTGATTGAATTGGAAAGACAGAATGAGAAATTGATCATGAAGAATTTATTAGAGAGATTAGATGAAAACTAATCACTGGTCTTGATTATAATTATTTTTATTATTTTAATTTAGGGGTTATGATATGGAGAACTTTTTAGGGCGTCAATTATGGTCCATTTATGAAGATTTGAAAAGAGGAAATAGGATTGGTTTTTTAACTGATGATGAGTTTCAAAAGTATTTCCTAGGCTTTATTTCCTATAAGTATCTATCTGAAAAACTGGAGACTTACATCAATAACGAATTGAAAGCTGAGAACCTTAAGTTTGAAGAAGCATATAATCTTAAAGCTTTTAAAAAATCCTTAAGAGAAAAGTCAATTGAAGATATAGGATACTTTTTAAGCCCTGACCTTTTATATAAAAACATTGTCTCTTCAAAGAATTATGGGAATATCATTATTGAAGAATTGGATAAGGCATTCAATGAAATCAGCGATTCTTCTGTGGGAAGAGAAAGCCAAGAGGATTTCCAGAACCTTTTTGAAGGGGTGGACTTATATGCATCTCAATTGGGAAAGACAATAGAGGATAAGAACCGTGTTGTATTCAATATTTTAGATGCATTAGGGCCAGTGAATTTTGATTTGGATAAGGAAAGCAGGAATAACACTCTTTTAAGCAAATCCATTCTTGAAAATAGAAAATTCAATAAGGATTATTCATATTCACGTAAAAATGAAAGACGCTTGCGTTCCGGAAGAAAGAATAATATTAAAGCGGATTTCAAGGATTTGAATTCATTAGTTGATGAAAAAATGGAATACAATCTAATGAAGTCTAATTATGCTTTAGAAGCAGATAGATTGGATTATGAATTTGATGAATACAGCTTAAACAGGGATATTCATCAGAAAGATGAAATTTATGAAAAATATATTGATGATCTAATTGGAAACAGTTTCGAATATCTATTAAGCGAATTTTCCTTGAATTCATCAAATTCCTCAGATTACTATACTCCTAATGAGGTTTCCACTTTAATCGCTAAGATTATATCTTCCCAGAAATCAAAGCTTGAATCCGTTTATGATCCATGTTGCGGTTCAGCTTCCTTGCTTTTAGAGATTAATAAGGAATTGCCTTGTGATTTTATCTGTGGTCAGGAACTTAATGCCTCATTCTATAATATTGCAAGAGAAAACATGATTCTGCATAATATCCATTATAAGGACTTTGACATTAAGCAAGGGGATACATTGGAACAGCCTCAGCATTTGGATTATACTTTTGATGCTGTAGTTTCTCAGATTCCATTCAATTCCAGATGGACTGCGGACAGGAGTTTTCTTGATGATGTAAGGTTTATGCAATATAATATTCTTCCCCCACATTCAAAAGCGGATTATGCATTTATTCAGCATATGCTTTATCAGTTGAATGAGGATGGAATAATGATTGTTGTCGCCCCTCATGGAGTACTGTTCAGAGCTGCTTCTGAAGGAAAAATCAGAAGGATGATTGTTGAAAGATTCAATTATCTTGATGCAGTCATTGGACTTCCTGCAAATATGTTCTACAGCACCAATAATCCTGCTTGTATGATGATCTTTAAGAAAAACAGAGATTACTATGATGATGTTCTCTTCATTGATGCTTCAAAAGGATTCGATAGAACCAAATTAATCAACTATTTGCAGGAAGAGGATATTTCTAAAATCGCAAGGACTTATAGGAATAGGGAAGAAATAGAAAGATATTCCCACAGAGCAAGCTTAGATGAAATTAAAAGGAATGATTTCAATTTGAATATCCCTCGTTATGTTGACACTTACGAAGATGAAGGAGAAGAGATTGACTCTGATGAGTTGGTATCAAGACATAAGTATGTGACTGATGAGATTAAAAAGGTTACAAAAGAGATTGAAGATACTTATAGAAAACTAAATATTGAAAATGACTTATTTAGGTAGTTCTTTTTTATTCTCTTTTTTTATTCTCTTTTTTTATTCTCTTTTTTATTTTCTTTATTCTAATTTATTCTAATTTCTAATTTTTTCTAATTTTTTCATTAATCACTTTTTTTTATTTATTTATTTTCAAATGCTCTTGGCATACTGGCTTATATTTATTCAAATAATAGTATATTCAAGGAACATGTATTTTTTGGTGAAACAATTTTAATACATTTTAAAATAAATTCATTGGAAATTACAGTTTCTTCACGGAAAATACTTAAAACTACGAATTCAATCAAGGATCTATTTTGCATAATAGCTCTTTGATGAAAATTCTTTTGATTATTCTAAATAATACTTTATAAAAACATTACATTCGTCTTATTCCTATTTAGAATAATCAAAATTTTTTTAAAATAAAATAAATTAATCTCTAACTTTTTTTAATTATATTTTTCTCTCTTCAAAATCTATTGATATTTTTAAGGTTTATAACTCATTTTTTGTATTATTAATAGCAAACTATTTATATAGATAATAAATATAATTATATACATAGAATTATTAACTATACTTTTAGAATATTCTTTTAACATATCACCCCCTTTACATTAGTTTCTAGTTTTCTTTTTTTGGTATAGTTTATAATTCAGGTTTAGAGCTTAGATTTTTTAATCTAAGTTCTAAACATTAATCTTTTTAATTAACTTTTTTTAAATTTTCATAAATATTTAATAATGTGAAAGGTCAAAATTATAATTGTTATTTTGATAAAATTTATCCAATTTATTATTAGGTGAAAAAATGAGTAAAACTTATATTTTTGGTCATAAAAGTCCAGATACTGATTCAATTACCTCAAGCCTTGTAATGGCTGATTTGGAAACTAAATTAGGTAATGATGTTGTTGCATGCAGATTAGGAAGTCTTAACAAGGAAACTGAATATGTATTGAATTACTTCGATATTGAAGCTCCTGAATTAATTGAAAGAATTGATGATGATGCAGAAGTTATTTTAGTGGATCATAACAGTCCAAGCGAATCCATTGACAATATTGAAAACGCTAAAATCCTAAAGGTCGTTGACCATCACAAAATAGCTTTTGAAACTTCTTATCCTTTATTTGTCAGAACAGAACCTGTAGGATGTACTGAAACCGTTTTATTGAAGTTATATAAGGAAAACGGATTAACTCCAGATAAAACCATTGCATCCTTGATGCTTTCTGCAATTATTTCTGACACATTGCTTTTAAAATCTCCAACAACCACTGAAGATGATAAGGAAGCCGTTAAAGAGCTTGCACAAATCGCTGAAATTGATTATGAAACTTATGGATTGGAAATGTTAAAGGCAGGAACTGACTTATCCAGTTTCTCTATTCCTGAAATCTTAAGCTTAGATGCAAAGCAAATTGACTTTAAGGATGTAAAATCCATTGTAAATCAAGTGAACACTGCAGATATTGCTGATGTAATGGAAATGAAAGCTGATTTGGAAGCAGGAATGGAAAAAATCATTGAAGAAGAGGATTTAGACTTATTCATGCTTTTAATCACTGATATTGTAAACAGCAATTCTCAAGTCATTGCACTTGGTAAGGATGCTGCACTTGTAGAAAAAGCTTATGGAGTAAAATTAGAGGATAACACTGTCTTATTGGAAGGAGTTGTCTCCCGTAAGAAACAAGTGGTTCCTATTATGACTGAAAATGCTTAAATGGCATTTTTGGTTTCAATTCTTCAAGTTCTTTAATTTTTTAGTTTATTTTTATTTTTTGATTTCATTTTTTTAAAAATTTTATTATGAGGGGGTAAAAAATGTCAAAGTTTTGTCCAAATTGCGGTCATGAAAATAAGGATGTTGCTACATTCTGTGGAAATTGCGGAAGTAAATTGGTTTCTCCAGATTTCAGCACAAATTTAAGAGATAATGGATCTTCCACTAATAATTCAACTACCACTACAACAACTACAACTACTTCAAATGCTAGCAGCGCTTCAAGTTCCAATGATCTTGGTTCTGTATGTTGTGGTGTGCTTATAATATTATTTATAATAATTCTTATCATGTCAATAGGATAGTTTAGGGATAGAATGGATTTCAATCAATTTGGGAACAATTTAGAGGATTCCACTAATTTTCTAATAGAAAAATTAAGTGAATTGCATCCTTGGGATGAGGAATGGAAATACAATATTGCAGTTAAATTAGTTCCCATTTATGTTGAGGAAATTAGCAAATTCAGGGAATATTTGGAATCCGTTGGCTTGGATTTCACAGAAGAGAATTTCGATAATATCCTTAAGTTCTCATCCATTTTGACTAAAGATCAAGTCAAGCTTCTTTTTATGGGAGATTTGGCTGATATTCCATTGATTTATGATGGAAAATACTTAAGTGATGATGAAAGGATTGACTTATTGGTGGAATACAAGACACGCTTAAGGAAAGTTGAGCCTAACTTGTATCTGTTCTTTAATCATGTGGAAAATTATTTGGATTAGCAATTTCTTTAGTCCTAAATTCTTTGATTCTTTTTTCTAATTTTTATTTATTCTATTCTTTTTTTATTTTTTTTATTTTTTCAATATTTTTTCTTATTTTTATATTTTTATGCTTTTTTAGCTATTTTTATATATTTCATTAAACATAATATTATATAATTAATGTTGTTTTTGGTGACATAATGTTTTATAGAAAATTAGGAAAAACTGATTTGGAAGTATCTAATTTAGGTTTTGGATGTATGCGTTTACCTCATAAGGAGCATTTTTATGAAATTGATGAGGTTGAAGCTGCAAAGATGTTCGATTATGCAATTGAGCATGGAGTGAACTATTTTGATACCGCTTATTCTTTTCATAGTAAAAACAGGAACTTAGGAGGAAATGCTGAGCCATTTTTAGGCAAGTACCTTGCTGAAAGGGGTATTCGTGATGATGTTGTCATTCAAACCAAATTGCCAGGATGGCTAGTGAATAAAAGGGAAGATATGGATAAGTTCCTTGATTTGCAACTTGAAAGATTGCAGACTGATTATATTGACATTTACATGTTGCATTCCCTTAAGATTGACTTCTGGAATAAGTTATATGGTATGGATGTATTGGAATTCTTAGATTCAATCCTCGAAGATGGAAGAGCCAAATATGTAGGTTTCTCATTCCACGATGATTTGGATGTTTTCTTTAATATTATGGATTCCTACGACAAGTGGGATGTTATATTGACTCAAGTGAACTATCTTGATGAGGATTATAAGAGCGGTCTTGGCGGTTTGGAGTTTGTCGGAATGGCAGGACTTGGAAATGTTATTATGGAACCTCTTAGAGGAGGAAGCCTAATCAATAATATTCCTGATGAGGTTCAAGCACTTTGGGATACCGCTGATAAGAAAAGGACTCCTGTTGAATGGGCATTTGAGTATTTATGGGATAAGCCTCTTGTAACTTCCGTTTTCAGTGGTATGAGCAATATGGACCAAGTAAAGCAGAATGTTGCTATTGCAGAAAGCTGTGATGTAAATTCAATGAGCGAACATGACAGGCAAATCCTTAAGGATGTTACTCAAGTCTATAAGTCAAGGGAAGAGATCCCGTGTACTGGTTGCAGATATTGTATGCCTTGCCATAATAGGGTGGACATTCCACATTGTTTCAAGCAGTATAATATTGCAAAAAGTCTAGATTATATTGATAAGACAGCAGCCCCTTATTTCTGGTTAGTTAATAAGGATGAACGTGCAGATAGTTGTACTTTCTGTGGTGAGTGCAATATCCAATGTCCGCAAGGAATCGATATCCCTGCAGAAATGGAAAAGGTGTTTGATTTCTTCCATGATGAAGAATATATTTAAATTACTTTTTCATTTTATTTTTTCTTATTTTTTAATTTTATTACTTTTTATTTTTCTTATTATAATTATCTTCTTTTTTCCACCAAATTAACACTAAATCTGTTTTGTCTTTAGGATTAACCCAGTTTCCTCTCTCATTTTTAATGAATATTTCTTTAAAGTAATTTTCTAAAGCAATTCTGTTTTCTTCTTCCAAGTCTCCAAGTCGCCATATGGATCGGTTTATTGCTTCATCTATGCTGTGGTACTCTTTAAGGTTTTTACATTCCAATTGAAAAACATTTGCTTCAATTCCAAGACTTCTTAAAAGCATAACTAAAACCATATAGTCTGTTCCCGCTTTAAATGGTTTTCCAACTATTTCTGCTTTCTCCTTTTTGTATTTGTGGGTTGAAGATCCAAAAACGGTTATATAAACATATTTATTTGCAATTTCATTTAGAGTTAATAATGTATTTTTTATATTAGCTATTCCATTTAAGCATCTGGAAGCAAGTACAATATCATAATTGCCTAATTCATCATAACTTAAATCATTAATGTCCTTTTGAAAGGTTTTGATATTCTTTATATTTTCATCTTTGGCCTTTTTGTTTAGTTCTTCAAGCATCAATTCTGATTTATCGATTCCAGTAACTGATTTTGCTTTTTTAGCTATTTTTCTGGTAATTGTACCTTCACCGCAACCTATATCAAGAACGGTATCATTAGAAGATATTCTCATTTCATTGAGCAAAACATCAGGATAATCATCATTTTTAAGCCATTTGCCATATTCGCTAGCTATCTTATCCCAATCTTTCTCTTTTTTAAATCCTTTTTTGAGGGATTTCTGCCAAATGTATTCCCAATCGAGTTCTAAAGGATTTATTTCATCTTCTAATCTCATGATACACCTAGATTATAAATTTATTAAGATTATTTCCTCCACCAGTACAATACCCAATCTGCCTTATCGTTTGGATTTGAAAGCTTTCCATTTTCATTCTCTTCAAGAATGTCTTCAAGGTATGTGTGTAACTGTTCCTTCTCCTCATCATTTAAGAAATCCAATCTCCATTTACCATTATCCATTGCATCCTCAATGCTTTCATATTCCCTTTCATGGCCTATGTTCAGGCTTTCTACATTTGGATAAATTCCCATATCTACAAGTATGTTGAAAAAGTATCTATGAGATGGAAACTCAACATATTCCTTATTGATGGTATCATAAAATTCCTTTTCAATTTTCCAGTTGTTTGGTCCAAAAAGGGTTATGTAAACATAATTTTCAGCGATTTCATTAATATTTGCAATGGTTTCCTTTATATTTAGAATTCCATTCAATGATCTTGAAGCTACAACAATATCATGTTTTCCCACATTATCAATTGTTATTTTACTTAAATCCTCTTCAATTGTTTTAATATTGTCTATATTCTCTTTTTGAGCTTTTCCATTTAATATTTCAAGCATTTTATATGCAGAATCAACTCCAGTGACACTTTTTGCTCTTTTTGCAAGGGGAATTGTTATAGTTCCGTCACCGCAACCTAAATCAAGAATAGTTTGCTCTTTGTTTACATTAATCCTTTCAATCAATCTGGTGTGATAGTCGTCTCTTTTGGCAGACTTTCCAAAATTCGGTGCTGCCTTATTCCAATCTTTACTTCTATCCTTTTTTGCTTCAAGCTTCTTTGCCCAGAAGTAAGCCCAATCTATTTCTTCAGGATCATTGATTTGATAAGTCATGTTATCACAAAAGACTCCATTTAAATGAGTATTGATTATTTAGTCCTTGTTTTCAGCTTTCATTTGCTTTTGAACTTCATAAACGTCAGAGACCGCTAATGTTCTCTTAAAGTCAAAACGGAAGTTTTCAATGATGGAGCCTAACTCTCTCATTGTTGATTCGAACTTTTCAGTCTTTACAGGAATATCACATAAGCTGTCAATGCTTTGTCCAAGCTCATCAATGTATTTTGGAAATGTCTCATTAGCATGATTGAAGAATACGTCATATTCCTCTGGATTTTCGACATTGTCATTTCTTATGTTTTCTTTTATCTTTTCATAGAAGTCATTGTAGTAGGAATAGCTTTCTCTAAATGAATCAAGCAATTCAGCAATTCTCTCAGACATCTTATCCACACAATTCTCTTTAGTTTCTTGGGTAGCATCTGTTGCAAGAAGTGGCATATTTGCTCTAAAGAGCAATCCTACATCACTTAAATTTTTATTTAAACCATTAATGGCCTTTTCAAAAGAATCTATATCTAATCTTCCATCCATTTTAAATTCCACCTATTATATTTTAGTATTTGTAAATTATTTTCTTGTTCATAGAGAATTTTCATTTCATTTTCAAGATATACAATAGATAATTTTTAACATGTTTTCCTTTATATATTGTTGATTTTTATCATTGAATGTCTGTCTTGAAAAAATTGATCTATCTCTTCATCATATAATTTTATTAATTGCCTAATATTTATAATTAGTTTATTTTTTTACAGTTCTTTATAAAGAAAATTCATTATTTGACAAAAATTTTCATATATTAGAGAGAGGTGTATTTCTACTGTAAAATTTTTGAAATTTTGTTTGTAAAAACATTATTTCGATTTCGAAATTTCGAAATTGAAAAATCACCATTTTTTACATAGTTTCATATAGTAAATTTTTCAAAAAATTTTTCCTTCATTTTAATTAAAAAGATGATTGATTAAATCATATTTAATTATCAATACTTATAAAATTATTAATTGCTTTTTCATTTATATTAATTCATATCAAAAATCTTATTTATTTAGTGCAACTTATCTATACATTCATTAATTATAATTACTAAAAACAACTAATTTATAATTATGAAGAAAGTTAAGATTACAATTTTAAAGACTACCTTTCAAGATGATCTTGCTAAGGAATATGGTGTTGAAGGCTTATCCATCTGTCCCTTAATGAAAGAGGGCGAGGTCTATTATGCTGATTATGCAAAACCTGAAGGATTTTGTGATGAAGCATGGAAGGCGATTTATCAATATGTATTTGCATTAGCGCATGGTGCAAGTGAAATATGGTATTATGAGGACTGGATTAAAACTCCAGGAGTAGCTATTGTATCCTGCAATGATGGACTAAGGCCAGTTATAATGAAGCTTGAAGCTACAGACATCGAATCCAATTTAGAAAATTGATTTAATCAGATATATTTAGGTATAACTAAATAATTTTTCCTTATTTCTCTAAAGGGGCATTTATATCAAATAATTTAAATATCAAAATGCTTAAAAATTATATTGTCTGATAAATATCGTTGCTAAACCTATTTATTAGATTTGCCTATCTAATATGTTTGTAATTTTATTACATTCATATTAGATTTATACCTATTTTTCAATTTTCATTAAATTATTTATCTAGATTTAAGACTATTTTTAATTATATTTATATAAGTTTAGTTTCATAAATTATAACATAATTTTAATTAAAATTATTAATTTAATTTATAGTTGAACATTATTTAATTCAAACACTTTTTTTAAAATTTATTTATTTTGTGATATTTATGGATGAATTAGAAGAAATTGTATTTAAACATGCATTATTGAATGCAGCTAAACATAAGGGAAGTGCGAATCCTGGAGCTGTTATGGGTTCCATTATGAGCAGTGAACCTGAACTCAGGCCAAGGGCTAAGGAAATTGGACCTTTATCTGGAAAGATTGTGGCTCAAGTGAATGCACTTTCACCAGAGGAACAGAAAGCTAAAATGGAAGAGTTGGGAGTTGCTGTTGAAGAGAAAAAGCAAAAGAAAGAGGAAGGTCTTCCAAAGCTTCCAGGTAAAAACAAGGATGTTGTAATGCGTTTTGCTCCAAACCCAAGTGGTCCATTGCATATTGGACATGCAAGGGCAGCTATTCCTAATGGGGAATATGTAAAGAAATGTGGCGGAAAGTTCATATTGAGAATTGAGGATACCGATCCAAAACGTATTTACGAACCTGCTTATGAATTGATTCAAGAGGATTTGAAATGGTTAGGTATCGAGCCTGATGAAGTCTACTACCAAAGTGACCGTTTTGAAATCTATTACCAATACGCTGAAGAGCTTATCAAGCGTGGTGCAGCATATATGTGTACCTGTGATGGTGGAGAGTTCAAAAAGCTTAAGGACAATTGCCAAGCTTGCCCATGCAGAGACAATACTGTGGAAGAGAATATGGAACTTTGGAAAAAGTTCCCTGAAATGGAAGCAGGTGAGGCTGTTCTTAGAGTTAAAACTGATATAAATCATAAGAATCCAGCTATTCGTGATTGGGTAGCAATGAGAATTGTAGAAGAGGAACACCCAAGAATGGGCACCAAATACAGAGTATATCCTATGATGAACTTCTCAGTGTCTGTAGATGACCATTTGCTTGGAATGACTCATGTATTAAGAGGTAAGGACCACCTTGCAAACAGTGAAAAGCAAAAGTATCTTTACCAACATATGGGTTGGGAAATTCCTGAGTTTATCCATTACGGAAGATTAAAAATGGAAGACATTGCACTAAGTACCTCTAAAGCTATGGCTGGAATTGAAGATGGCACTTACAGCGGTTGGGATGATCCAAGACTTGGAACATTGAAAGCAATTGCAAGAAGAGGAATCCAACCTGAAACCATCACTCAATTGATGGTTGAAATAGGTATCAAAATGTCTGACTCTGCAATCAGCTGGAAAAAGATCTATGGATTGAACAGGAATATCATTGAGCAAAAGGTAAACAGGTATTTCTTTGTTCCAAATCCTGTAAAAATAGATATTGCTGATGTACCTGAAGAGGATTTAGGATTAACTATTGAAAGGCCATTGCACCCTGACTTTGAGGAAAGGGGAAACAGAACCCTTGTATTCAACAGTGAAGTCTATATCCCTGAAGCTGATTTGACTGATGGGATCAGCCGTTTAATGGATGCGGTAAATGTTGAAATCAAGGATGGAAATGCATCATTCCACAGCAAATCCTTTGAAGATGCAAGAGAAGCAAAAGCAAGAATCATCCAATGGGTTCCAACTGATGCTATCAAGGCTAAGGTTGTAATGGATGACGCATCTGTTACTGAAGGTCTTTGTGAAATCGACTGCAATGACTTGAAAGTCGGCGACATTGTCCAATTTGAAAGATTCGGATTTGCAAGACTTGATGAGATAAAAGATGATGAATTAATCTTTTATTATGCACATAAATAATTAATTTTGTTTAATTATTTATCCTTTAATTTTTTATTTTTTTATTTTTTTAATTCTTTAGTTTTATTTAAGATTCATATTATTTTGAACTGTTTGGTGTATTTATGGTAGAAATATCTGTTATTATTCCTGCATACAATGCTATTGATTATCTGGATGAGGCTCTTGATTCCATAATCAATCAAAGCTTTGAGGATTTGGAGATTATCTGTGTTGATGATGGATCAACTGACACTACATTGGAGCGATTGGAATACTATGCTTCAAAGGATAGCCGTGTTCAAGTCTACACACAGGAAAATCAAGGTCCCGGTGGAGCTACAAATACCGGCCTTAGCAAAGCAAAAGGGAAATATGTTTATTTTATGGATGCTGACGATATTCTTGACTTAAATGCACTTGAAGAGCTTTATAACATTATGGAAGAAAAGGAATTGGATTTTGTAATCTTTAAAGCAATCAATTATGATCAGGATACTGATAAATATTTTGAAGATTCCTATTTTACAATGCCTAGATTGCATGAAGTAGTAGGGGATGATGTTTTTGACTGGAGAGATATCGGAAATACAATTTTTGATATATGTGTCACTCCATGGTCCAAGCTTTACAGTCATGATTTGATTAAGAAAAGCGGTGCACAATTTCCTTTGGAATTGATTTATCATGACAATATCTTCTTTTGGGAGATAATGTTCAATTCCAGCAGAATTTATTTCTATGATAAAATCCTTTATACAAGAAGGGTTCATTCAAGTTCTTTAGTTCATTCCCATAATGAGAAAAGTGTTCATACAATCAAAACAAATAACCTAATTTTCAAAACATTCATGGATTATGGCCATTTTGAAGATTTTAAGGAATTCTTATACAATAGAAAGGTTAGGCTCATCAACACCCGTTATAATTTGATTATGGTTGAGTTCAAGGAATTTTTCTTCACAGAAATGAAAAAGGATTTTGAAAAGATCATTGGCCATGAAAAATACTATGATTTTTATTCTTCATTATATGCAAAAAACAAGAGCTTATTCAATAATGTTATTGAATCCAATAATCATTTTGAGTATGATTTAAGAAATGAGCTTTATGACTTGAAAACAAATAATGAGAATCCGAATAAGGAATTGAAATCATTAAAGAAAAAGAATAGGAAGCTAAATAAGGACAATAAGAAATTAAAGAAAGAGATTAAGAAGTTAAATGACTTTAATAAAAGTTTATTGTCCTCTAAAAGTTGGAAATTAACAAAACCATTAAGGGCATTCATGAATTTCCTTAGAAAATTATAATTTTTTTTTTTTTTTTTATTCTATGCAATATATTTAATATTTGAAACATAATATTTAATGGGTAAAACTATGAAAACAATTTTGGTCTGTGGTGGAGCGGGATTTATAGGTTCAAACCTTTGTTCCTACTTGCTCAATAAAGGAGAAAAGGTTATCTGTGTAGATAATTTCTCTACAGGTAACATGGATAATGTAAAGGATTTTGATTCCCCCTCATTTAGCATTATAAAGCATGACATCACAGAGCCTTTGGAGATTGATGAAAGCATTGATGAAATATATAACCTGGCATCAATTGCAAGCCCTCCCCACTATCTTAATAGGCCTATTGATACATTGAAGACAAATGTTATAGGTGCTTTGAACTTGCTTGAGCTTGCTTTTGAAAATGATGCTAAAATCCTTCAGACAAGTACTAGTGAAGTATATGGGGACCCATTGGAACATCCTCAAAAGGAATCTTATAGAGGCAATGTAAATCCTATTGGGGTTAGAGCTTGTTATGATGAAGGAAAAAGAGCAGCCGAAACACTATTTTTTGATTTTAACAGAATTTATTCAACTAAAATTAAGGTTGTAAGGATTTTCAATACTTACGGTCCTAACATGGATCCATATGACGGTAGGGTTGTTTCCAATTTCATCATACAATCCTTAAAGGGAGAAGACATCACTGTTTATGGTGATGGAAGTCAAACAAGAAGCTTCTGCTATATCGATGACATGATTGAAGGACTCTATAGGATGATGAATTCAAGAGAAGACTTTTTAGGACCGGTTAATCTTGGAAACCCTGAAGAGTTCACTATTCTTGATTTGGCTCAAAAGGTCATTCAAAAGACCAATTCCGAATCTGAGATTATATTTTGCCCATTGCCAAGTGATGATCCAAGCAAAAGAAAACCGGATATCTCTTTAGCAAAAAAAGAGTTGGATTGGGAACCTAATGTAAAATTAGATGAAGGATTGGATAAAACTATAGAATATTATTCTAATTTGCTTAATATCAACAAGTAAAAAAAGGTAAAGTAAAAAGCAAAATAAGACATTAAGTAAAAATAAACGCTTTTTTAAAAAAATAAAAGAAGGAAATAAATTTATTTAAGATTAATTCGGCTTTTTTTTAGTTAAATAAATTTATTCTTTTTAAATAAAAATTATAAAATTTAATTTTAGTTTTTAAAATAATAAATTAAAATAGTTAAAATAGAATTAAAGCTATTTAAACTATTTAATTATTTTAAAATCTTTTTAACTGTATTGGATTTGACCCAAATCTTTTTAGATCTGTATCTTATTCCAATGTAGCCTGGCTTGAGTCTTAAGATTTGGCTTGAATAGCTTTCGCCATTAATGTCAAAGATAACAATTTGACCTACTTTTAGTTCAAATAAGGTACCATTGATGTACACTTCTTCAACATCGGTTTTAGCCTTATGCATCATCAATCTTTTTTGACCTTCTTCTACAGGCTCTTCAGCAGGAGCAGCTCTTCTTGTACGTTTGGATTTAGCTTTAGCTTCAGATCTTTTGCGGAGATCTTCTTCGCTAATGCCTTTTGATCCTAAAATCTTTTTAGTGTTTTCTGCTCTACGTACTTTCTCTTTCTCCTTAGCTTCTATCTTTTTATAGTCCTCTTTAGTGTAGACATTTGCATCTTTTTCAGATGTTTCATCAGTTACATCTTCGAAGGAATCAGATAATTCCTCATCATCAGTCTTATTGTAGGATTCCTTATTGATTTCCTTATAGATCTTGTCTACATCTTCGTTAGGTTGAGTTTTTGCTAAGTCTCTTTCCTCTTCATGGATAGGAGTTATTGTAATTGTATCTCCAATGTATTCAATTCCATCTCCTAAGTCTTGAGCATAATCATCAGGAACGATATCAACTTTAGTTTCCACTACAGTTGGTTGTTGTGGAGCATTTGCTTTTCTGAAGTTTCTGATGGATTTGATTGCACTGTTAATCAATTCATTTCCTGTAGAGAGTTTTTCTTCATTTCCTGAATTGATTGTAACAAAGTCATTTTCAGGACTTTCATCAACTTCAACTGGCTCTTCCTTATTTAAGAGGATATGTAAATCATCATGATAGGAATCTTCTGCAGTTTGGGAAGTTTCTTCAGCTTTAGGAGCTTCGCTTACTTCAGTTTTGACTTCTTCCACTTTAGCTTCGGTTTCTGCTTTTGATTCTTCCTTAGCTTCAGATGCTTGTTTGATCTTTTCAATAGTGGTTCCGATATCTGGAGTTTCAGCTTCCTCTTCCTCTTTAGCCATTTTTTCTTTAACCGCTTCAATGTCTTCAGATGAAATGTCTGCTAATTTCTCTTCAACATCCTCTTTAGCTTTTTCAATCTTTTTGATTAAATCAGCAGTGTCTGCTTCAGCTTTTTGAACGATTTCATCTTTTGCTTCTGCTTCAGCTTCAACAGCCTCTTCTGCTTGAGCTTCCTCTTCAATTTTTGCAGATTCCTTAATTTCTTCAATGGTTTCAGCAGGTTTTACAGACTTAACTACTTTTACAGTGCCTTCACCTTCTTCAACGACTAACTTATTAGTTTCGCCAGAGATGAATTCCTTTTGCTTTTCAGTCATTGGCACTTGACGAGCTTCAGGCTGTTTTTCTCCTTGTCTTGCACTGTTAATGGTTGCAGTATGTTCTGGTTTAATAGGTTCCTGGAAAGATTTAACCTCTTCTTCCTTCTCCATTTGGGTCTTTACTCTTTCAGGGGTTCTAGGGACCTTTTTAGGAACAGGTTGGGCTCTTCTAACTTTTCTAGCTTGTTTTTGAGGAGCTTCATCCATAGCTTTTGCCCTTTGTCTCAATAAAGCAGTTGTTCCACCTACATCTCCATTTTCAACATCATCAATAGTGTTTGCATATAATTGAGCTTCACTTAAGTTAGCACGGTTCCTTCTTTGTGCTTTTCTGGTTCTTGCACGTTTTTCATTGTCATAGTCCGCTTTTGTGCTATTGATGAATTCTGCTAATCTTTCTTCCTCGTTGTCTTTTTCCTTATCCTTATAGTATATCTTAACAATTATTATGGAAATGATTCCAATAAGTGCTATAAGAATAAGCAGTATTGCTGTTATTTCCTTCATTTTTTCACCGAATTAATCTTATTTTAATATATTGATTTGCCCTATGATCTAAGCATGAAATGGGATAGGGCAATATGTAATCATAATATAGGATAATGCATGTTTCTCATGACATATTGATAAAACAATATGGGTAAGTCATACATTATCTTATAGTATTATATGTATATCTTTTTTATTTTATTTATACATTAGTTTTATATTTTTTTTAAGAGGCATAACTTTTTAAAAATTTGTATGATTTTTCCAAGTTTTTCCCTTTTTAATACACAATTTTAAATAATATATTTAATAAATAATTAAGTGTTAAATAGTTAGAAATCTAGTTAGAAATTATTAATTAAGTTAATTTTAGAGATTTTAGTTATTCGAAGTGGGATTATATTAATTGTAATTTTGGTGTTTTAGATTTTTATTAACTAATGATTTTAATTATTTAAATTTTTAAATTAGTCTGAGGTAAAAACATGGTTAAAATTAATGAAAACTATCTTTTATTGCAAAATAGTTATCTTTTTGTTGAAGTAAATAGACGTGCAGCTAAATACATGGAAGAAAATCCAGATAAAAACGTTATTAAAATGGGTATTGGAGATGTTACAAAACCTTTAGTCCCAACTGTAATCAAGGCTTTCAAAGATGCTGTTGATGAAATGGCAGATGGTGACACCTTTATGGGTTACGGTCCAGAACAAGGTTATGACTTTTTAGCTGAAGCTATCATTAAAAATGACTTTAATAAATGGGGAGTGGACTTAGACCTTGATGAAGTGTTCATTTCCGACGGTGCAAAATGTGATACAGGTAACATTCAGGAAATATTCGCATTGGATAATGTGATTGCAGTTACTGACCCTGTTTATCCAGTATATGTTGACACCAATGTTATGGCAGGAAGGTCAGGCAACATTAAAGATGATGGAATGTATGAGAATATCATTTACCTTCCTTGCACAGAAGAAAATGACTTCGTTCCGGAACTTCCTTCAGAACCAGTGGATTTAATCTATCTCTGTTTCCCAAACAACCCAACCGGAACCACTTTAACAAAAGACCAATTGGCTAAATTTGTAGAGTACGCTAAGGAAAATGATGCTCTTATCCTATTCGATGCAGCATATGAAGTTTTCATCACCGAAGATGATGTGCCTCATACAATCTATGAAATCGATGGTGCAAAGGAAGTTGCTATTGAATTCAGAAGTTTTTCAAAAACTGCAGGATTCACTGGTACACGTTGTGCTTACACAGTTGTTCCTAAGGATATCAAGATTAAGGATGCTGAAGGCATTGAGCAATCAGTAAATGCATTATGGAACAGAAGACAAACCACTAAGTTCAATGGTGTTTCCTATCCTGTCCAAAAGGCTGCAGAAGCAGTTTACACTGAAGAAGGACAAAAGGAAATCATGGCAAACATTGAATATTACTTGGAAAATGCTAAAATCATTCGTGAAAGCTTATCCGATATTGGATTGAATGTTTATGGTGGAGTGAACTCCCCTTACATTTGGGTAAAGACTCCAAACGACATGGAATCCTGGGACTTCTTTGATTTGCTCTTGGAAGAGGCTAATATTGTAGGCACTCCTGGTTCCGGATTCGGTCCAAGCGGTGAAGGTTACTTAAGATTAACTGCATTCAACACTTTAGAAAACACTAAGGAAGCTATGAGTAGAATCTCTAAATTATCCTTCTAGATTTTCTAATCTTTGATAATTTGAGTTATATTCTTCTCATTTCTATTTTATTTTATATTTATTATTTTATTGGTGAAAAAATGGAAGTTAATTCTTTATTAATTGAAGAAAATGATGATTTACAGGATTTATTCTCTAAATATGGTGCTTTGGCATTAGAAAAGCAGGAAATATTATCAGACATTGTTGGAGATGCTGAACCTGAATTGGATATTGAAAAGGGAATTGTCAAATTTGGCGAAAAGGAATTTCCTATTCAATTGATTGGATTCTTGGACCCTGATGAGGATACATGGTCATGGGCATGGGATAATAAGGATATAGGTTTTCCAGAAGACTTTATTGAAGAGGCAAAGGCTATAAAGGAATTTGGCCAAGAACAGAATGTTCCCCAATTTTCTGAAAATGTATTCTCAGCAAACTTGACTGAAGCTCATATATTGAATATGACAGTATCTTCCCTCTTTAGCAATGATGCATATTGTGCTGTTAATTATGGAGGCTTTGTTTTCTTTGTAACCATTGAGTCTGATGAGATAGAGATCACTGATGATATTGACGTATTTGCAAATGTCATTAATGATTTCCATCGTAAATTTGAAGTAAATCATTTAAAGGCTTTGAGAGGTTATTCTGAAATTAAAGGTTATGAATACAAGTACAGAGATGAGTTTTGTATTGTTAAGGTTGGAGATGACAGGATAGTTGTCACTTTGACTGAAAGAAAAAACATTTATACCATTAAAATCATTAGGGCTTAATGATTCCTATTTTTTTATTTTTTATTTTTCTACTTTTTTTATAATTTGCTTATATTTATCTAATTAAAGTCTAATGGGTGTTATTATGGATAAGGAACTGATTGATGAGATCAATTATGAAATTCAGCTATTGATTAAAATTGGATTTTATAGTGATGATGAGATTTTAGAGATAATTGATGATGAGTTTATTGAAGAGGATATTTCTAAAGATCTTATTTCAAATCTTCTTTTGGAAAATAAGGAAAATCTAGAGGAATTGAAAGAGGATTCAGATGATTTTATCAAATTAAGCAAGGCCTTTGATGATTTGACAAGGGAAAAGATCATTTCCATTCATAATGCCGGTTATGACATTGAAGAGGGGATTCAGGATTCATTTGAACTGTTTACACATTTGAAAAACAATAAGTATGAACCTATAGGATTTTGTTTCTATACCTTTGAAGACATTGAAATTGCAATTGAGGAGAATGCATTGAATATTGCATTTGGTGATTTTGAATATGATGAAAAGAAAGGTTTGGAAATAGCTAAAAAGATTGTTAAAACCTTGAAAGACTATGGTTTTGAAATCAATTGGGCTGAATCCGTAGATGAAATAATTGAAATAGAAAATTTCAATTGGAAAAAGAAATATGATGGAAAGGATTATTCAATGGATGGAGCCCTTGAAGACTTTATTAGATTAAACAGTGAAGAAAATGAACAATAGATCCAAAGATATTATTGAAGATGCCATTTCACAGGGAAAATGGGTTTGGCTTGAAATAGATGACAATTCAAATTCACTTTATCTTGAATTTGAGAATCTCAAATTATCCTCAAGGCCTATTTTAGACAATTCATATAGGGGAGAATTAGCCATTCGATTTGGTCAAAACATTTATTTGGCATTGTTCTTTAATGAAAAGGAAAATCTTGATTTCTTAAGATTTGATGATGATTATCTGAATCAATTGTTGAATTCCAATGAATATCTCTATTTAAGATATCCCTATTTCTATCAGGAATTTTCAAAAAAAGTCAAGGGATTCAAATTCCAGAATCATGATTATTTAACCGAAATTGAAGCAAAATACAAGTTTAAAAAGGTTTTTGCAGATAAAAGAAATGAGAATGAGAATAATGATTTCATATTGTCCTTTGAATGTGAGGAAATAGCTATTGCTGTAGGTGGAGACTTCATCAATTTCTTTAATGATTTTGAAGCATTGGATGATGATGAGATTAAAAGGGTTTCAAATACTTGGATGATGTATTATTTGGATTACTGGAACAAGAAAGGAACTGATAAGGAGTATGATGAAGATCCTCTTTGCGAAGAGTTTCCTCTAAAGGAAGTATGATTTTGATTCTCTCTAAAGTAAGCGTTTTGGTGTATTTATGGAACAATTGAAAAAAGGTTATAACTATTTGGAAGACAACAGCCATTTCTTTGGAGAAGTGCCTAATAAGCGTGCAGTAGAGATTGCTGACTATAAATTCTTCTGGGATGCCACTGATGAACTTTCTCCTTTTGGATGTGAAGAGGCGTATATTGCATTTTGTGAAATATCAAACTGGTTGGCTGAAAATCCAAAAACTCCAATAATCGAATGTTTCATATGGATTTTAGAGTCTTGGGATTTGGAATTGGAAGACTTTAACGATGACATCATTGAAAGTGAAAATATATTGAAAATCATCCAGGATATGGATTTTTATGAGGAATTGATGAGTCTTGATTATACAATAATTGCCACTGGTTTTGGGCAATTGATTCTTCAGGGAAAGATTGATGAGGATGTAAAGAACATTATTCAGTTATCCATTTTGCGGCAAATGAATTCACATGTCTTGGATGCCTTTTTAGCAAGCAATGAGCAATTCAAATACGAGAGATACCTCTATCTTCAAAAGCTATTGGAAATATTGGAAGATGCTTAAAAATCTTCACTTTTCCTATTGGATTCCACTATTTTTCTATATTTTTGTATAATTATTTCAAGCTATTTTTTATAAATTTTCATGTCATGATAATATTTATTAATGTTAAAAAATAAAATATATATGGTTATTGAACTATATTTAACAACTTACTATACTTAAAATTGTACTTAAGATTATACTAAAAAACTAATTAAAATTATAATATTTAAACAATTATTTAAACTATGCTTAAGACTATATAAAAACTATCAAAACTAACTAAAAATAATTTTAAAAAGGAGATTTTAAATGACTTGTAGTATACTAGTTGGTGGAGCTTGGGGAGATGAAGGTAAAGGAAAATGCATTACCTATCTCTGTGATAATGATAAGCCAAGCATTATTGCCCGTGCAGGTGTTGGACCAAATGCAGGGCATTCTGTTGAATTCAATGGAGAAAAATATGGTTTAAGATTAACTCCATCTGGTTTTGTTCATAAAGACGCTAAACTCATGATCGGTGCAGGAGTTTTAGTAAACCCAGATGTTTTATTTAAGGAATTCGAAGACTTGAAGAAATACAATGTAAAGGAAAGAATGGTTGTAGACCCAAGATGTGCTATAATCACTGAAGAGCACATGTCAAGAGATAAAAATTCCGAACATTTGGCTAAAAAGATTGGAAGTACAGGATCTGGTTGCGGACCAGCTAATTCAGACCGTGTAATGAGGTCAGTTGGCCTTGCAAAAGATGTTCCTGAACTTGAAGATTACCTTGCTGATGTCTCTCTCGCATGCAATGAAGCTATTGATAATGGGGAAGACGTATTCATTGAAGGTTCCCAAGGATTTGCACTTTCACTTTATTACGGTTCATATCCATTTGTAACCAGCAAAGACACCACTGCATCAACTTTTGCAGCAGATGTGGGTGTAGGGCCAACTAAAGTGGATGAGGTCATCAATGTATTCAAATCCTACATTTCCCGTGTTGGAGAAGGTCCTTTCCCAACAGAAATGACTCAAGAGGAAGCTGAAAGCAAAGGTCTTGAAGAGTATGGTGTTGTAACTGGAAGACGTAGAAGAATCGGTTACTTCGATATGGAACTTGCTAAGGAATCCTGTAGAATAAATGGAGCTACCCAAATAGCTCTAACCTGTGTTGATAAGTTATTTGACTGTGCTCGTGTACAGGATTATGGTGAATTGTCTGCAGAAACCAAGGCTTTCATTTCAGAAATAGAACAAGAGACTGGAGTTCCAGTAACAATCATTTCAACTGGACCAGACTTAAAGGACACTATTGACTTAAGAAAAGAGTTATTATAATTCCAAACTTTTAAAAAAAAGTTTGATAAAACTTTTTCTTTTCTCTTTTTCTCTATTTTTATATTTTTTATATTTTTACATTTTTATTATCTATTTTTTAAAAATTGATTTAAACTTTCTTAATGGCTTTGTTATTTTCCATGAATTTGAATTTAATAAGCTTTTTAATTCTTTATCTTTCTTATTAATCATTTTATTTTTCTTTATTATCTCCTTATTCTTCAATTCAATTTCCTTTTGAAGCAAATCTATTTTTTCCACATCTTCTAAAGGCATTATTTCAGATCTTGTTAATGGTGGACGATTCAATATGTATCCTAGGAAATTGAGTTCCCATCTCTTGAATAATTTCAGATTTTCAGTATCTAAATTGAAATGCTCAAATATCTCTTCAAAGCTTGTGAATTCCCTAAATGATTTGCTGCTGTAAAAATGATAACTGAATGTCCTATAGAATATATATTCCAAAGGAATAGGGAAATCATAAATCCATTCGTAATCAATAACGGTGAATTTTCCATCAATTATAAACATGTTGCCTAATATCACATCAAGATATGATTTTTCATGGCAATGGAATTTAATGTCAGATTTCTCTTTGAAGACTTTTAGGAACTCTTTAGTGCCATATTCGTCGCTTTCAAAGGAATTATAAAACAAGGCATCATATACATCTTCTATCAATTCAAAGAATTTCACCTTATCGTTTTTAGCAATAAAGTCAAGAATCATGTATTCACAGGATTTTTGATTTATGAAATCATAATACAAGGAATCATCTATAAGTTCAGCATCCAAGCATTTGATTTTCCCTATATCGTATTTGCTTCCTTCAACCATTCTTTTTATGTGATCATTTGCTTTTGCTGAAATAGGTGTTTTTGATACTTTTCCATCAGACCAAATGATTGTATAAATGTTAAATTCCTCTTTTCGTTGTGCACCTATTTTTATTAAATCCATATTATCGGTTGGATAATCATTATCTGATTTCCTGATTTCAACGAGGAATGAATTGGCAAAATATTGGGATAGATTATCTTCTGATAATGCCAAATTGAGATTGTTTTCATCAAAAAGGATATATCTTTTCCTTGAAAACTCAATCGCTCCTGTAAATGGAATTTCATTTATCAATTTGTCAGTATTGACAAGTTCAGGGAATTCATGATCTGGATATGGGTAAAAGAACTTGTAATTGGGAAAACCTGCATTTGTTATGATGTTTTCAAGCTCATTTTTTGTAAATGTTTGAACGGAATCTTCATTTTCATATCCATTGATTCCACTGAACAAGCGATTTGTATGTTCCTCTTCATATCCTGCAAAGTATTTCAATCCTATACGATTGCTTATAGCAAGCAAGATGACTCCATCTTCCTTTAAAAATCCTTTAAGATAGTTTAGATAGTCCACATAAGGGTTTTCAGACTCAACAAAGGATTTTGCATATTCAAAGATATTGCATAAAACGATATAATCGAATTTTTCATCCAACTCAATATCATCAAAGTCAGAAAGCAAAACAGTTGCATCTTCAGCTCTTTTGGAAATGAGATTGCATTTGGACTGGCTATCTTCCACAGCAACAACATGATCAAGCTTTTTTGTGAATAATGAGGTTAATTGGCCATATCCTGCTCCTATTTCCAGTAAGCTTCCCTCTTTTTTAAATGGATACCATTGAAAGAGGTTGTGTCTTATTGGAGAAAGGAAATAGTGATATGGGTAAGAATTGTTTTCTCTAATGGCTTCAATATAATCTTGGCCTTCGCAAACAATATCATATATCTCTTCTTCTAAAACATCATTTTCATACAATCTTGGATAGTTCATATTAAAACCTTTGCAGTAATATTTACATTTATTTTAATTAAAAAAAGATTAAATTAAACACACTAATTTCAATACTATTTATCATTGAACTGATTAATAAGTTTTTAAATCTTGATTTTGATATAGGTTTCCATTTTTAGAAATCTATTTCTGCTATTCTTATGGAATTGGTTTTTTCACTTTCTCCTAATGGGAATCCTCCAGTAATCACTATTAAATCCCCTTTATTTAAATTGAATTCCTCTTTAGCTATTTTCTTAAGGTTTCTTGCCATTTCTGAGGTGTTGCTGAATATGTCTGTTATCACAGCCTTAACTCCAAAGTTCAAAACCACTTTCTCTGCAATATGCTTAGATGGGCAGCAAGCTAATATAATGGGGTTTGGCCTGAAATTACTGATCTTACGTGCAGTGTAACCGGTCATGGTAGGTGTAACTATCAATTTAATGTCTAAATATTCAACTGCCTCTATAACCAATTTGGCAATTGTATCGCTAACTTCTATTGTTCCCTTATATGCAGTATGCTTTGTATAATCGATAGTTGATTCAACATATTTGCAGATTCTGCTCATTATTTCAACGGATTCCACAGGATGCTTTCCGACAGTGGTTTCTCCAGATAGCATGACGCAATCGGTTCCGTCCAATATTGCATTAGCCACGTCTGAAACTTCAGCTCTTGTAGGCCTTGGGCTTTCATACATTGAAGCAAGCATTTCAGTAGCAACGATAGCGAATTTGCCCTTTTCACGGCATTTTTTAATGATTCCCTTTTGAAGCATTGGCAATTTCTCCAGTGAAACTTCCACTCCCAAGTCTCCACGAGCCACCATGATTCCATCAGAGGCTTCAATGATCTCATCTATATTTTCAATTCCCTTGTTGCTTTCAATTTTTGAAATGATTAGAGCATCTCCACTTGATTCTTCAATTATTTCACGTGCTGCAATAACATCCTCTTTTGAAGTTACAAAGGATAAAGCCAAATAGTCACAGGAATGCTTTGCTGCAAAGGAGATATCCCTTTCATCAGCTTCGCTAATGAAATCCAATTTCAAGTCAACTCCAGGAACATTAACTGTCTTATGGTTTTTAATGTCTCCGTCTCCTAAAGCTTCCAAAACAACATGGTCCTCTTGCTTTTCTATGACTTCCAATTCAAGAAGAGCATTGTCTATAAGCACCTTGTTTCCAACTTCTATCAGGTCGATTGCTTCACTATGATTGACTCCGAATTCTTCTTTATTTCCGAGTATGCATGTTTTGCTCATCCTAATGGGATCTCCCTTTTGTAGAGTCACTCCTTCAGATTCAAATTCCAATGTTCTGAATTCCGGCCCTTTGGTGTCATACATAATGGCAATAGGCCGATTGCATATCTTGCGAACTTCCCTGATAACTTCTATTGTTTTCAATATGCTCTCTTCTGTAGCGTGACTAAGGTTAATGCGTGCACAATCCATGCCGTTATTAACCATTTCAGTCATTGTTTCAACAGAATCAGATGCTGGACCAATGCTTGCTATAATCTTTGTCTTTTTCAAATTAGCATCTCCAAAAAGTAATCATTTATATGGATATTATGTTTGAAGATATTATAAATTTGTTGTTTTTTCTTTTAAGAGAAATAAGATTAAGAGAAACAATATTGACAAAATAATAAAAAATCATAAAAAATAGTAAAAATTGTAATAAACAATAAAATTT
>NZ_CALDKF010000039.1 GCF_937898925.1 uncultured Methanobrevibacter sp. | reverse complement strand
CCCTGATGAAAGCAAACAAAAATAAAGGTGTGGGAACTATATCTGCTTTATCCTAAAGTCAGGTCTTCGCATTACCTTTAGCATGGATAAAACAATAGCCCACACCATTAGACAATATCTAAAAGCCTGCATTAGTAATGAAGACTGGATATATCTATGATGTGGTGCTACTGCCATCATCTTCATGCTAATTATCAAAGTTGCGAAGTTTGACTTTAGAAGATAATTTCAATAACACCCTTTTGTAAATAAAAGTCATTCAAATGCTACCACTATAGCCTTGAATTGGTACAAATATAACGAAAAGGTGTGAATAACAGCTTATTTTGTCACGAATAAATCACATTTTATACTATAAAAAATCAGTAACCATACAATAGGCTACGTTTTCGATTACATTTCTGCTCAAAATCAAACAGGACAAGGCTAAACTAACCTTGTCCTAATATTTCAAAAGCTCAAACATTCGTATGTTTGCAGTATCTCTTCTTGTCTTAATCCCAAGTATCTTTTGGTAATAGCTACAGAACTATGATTAAACAATTCCATCAACTTTACTAATGCCAACTCTGAATTGTTGTCATTCATGTTGTAAACCTGTCTGCCAAATGTCTTTCTAAGTGAATGGCAAGAGAAGTTCTTGGCTTTAACCTTGTATTTGGTCTTGACCTGTTTCAACATTCTGTTTATGGCTTGAATGGTGAAAGTCGTTCCTTTCTGGCTGACCAATATAGGAGCATTGACACCAATAGGCTCTATCTGCTTGTAACATTCCTGTATATGTTTCTGTAATTGGTGGTTCAGTCTGATTGTCCTATTCTTTCCTGTCTTTTTCTCAATGATAGAAAATTCGTCTGTATTAAGAATCTGTTTCCACCTTAGAGCAAGAATATCAGAAATCCGTAAACCTGTAAAACATCCCAATGCCACAAGAAGCGACATTTTATAGTTTTTATCTTTAGCCAATTTTCTAATAAGATTCATGGCTTCATCCCATTGCAAGTAATCTGCTGTGGTGCTTGAATATTTCAAACTCATAATGTTCAATTTTATTGGTAAATGAATAAAAGTGAACGTTAATTCTGACCATCAATTTATAAAGTATTGATAATCAGAGTAACGTTCACTTTGTGCATTAGTGAACTTTTAGAAAGGTCTGTTAAGCTAAAGTAGTTGGTCAGATTCTGCCCTCATCACAATAGCTATAAAATTCTTCACTTGTCAGGATGATGTGGTCATTTACTTGTATATCCATAAGATTTGCAGCAGCCACAATTTTTCTGGTCAGTTCATCATCCTGTCTGCTTGGTCTTGTACTGCCACTTGGATGATTGTGTGCCAATATCATTGCTGTTGCATTGGTCAGTAAAGCACCTTGCATTATCATTCTTACATCTGCCAATGTATTAGTAATTCCACCCTCTGAAATGGTGGAACATCCCAAAACTTGGCAATTATGATTCAGATAGAGAACTTTGAATGTTTCTCTATAATCCATCGTATCATCAGAAAAGTTTTCTTTCAGAACTTTGTAAGCTGTATATGAATCAAAAATCTGTTTTCTATCTTTCTTTGGAACTCTGTTTTTGTATGTTAGTCCAACTTCTGCTACTCTAAAATCTGTTGTCATAGTCATTTTTATAAAAGTCAATAAATAGAAAAAGGACACCCACCTAAGCGGATGTCCTCAACCAATCAATATCAGTCCATTTAATCAATGAACCATTTATATTTCTCATCGCCATGCAAAGCTGCATTGATTCCTAATGCCAACTCGCTTGCGTTCAGAC
>NZ_CALDKF010000038.1 GCF_937898925.1 uncultured Methanobrevibacter sp. | reverse complement strand
ATATATTTGCACAATTAAAATAAATAGTTTACTAATAAAAATAAAAATAATTAATCCTTTCTTTAAAAATTAAAGAACAAATAATCTAAAAAAACTAAAATAAAAAATTTAAACTACAATAATCAGCTATTAAATGCATAAAATGAAATATTGAAAAATTAATAATCTGTAAAAAAATAATGATAATTTGAAAAAAATAAGAGGTTTGCACAAAAATTTAAAAATTAAATTTTAAGAAAAAACATTTATTTATAGAAATAATAATTAATTAGCATTATTTTCTATAAAAACATAAAATGTTTGTCTTTTTAAGTATAAAAAATGCCTATAACCATTATTTGATATATTAGAGGAATATAAGAGATCATTCATTTATTAAAATTTACTCTATTGAATTATTTTTTCTTCACAATTTTCTTAAAGATATTTTTTAGGATTAAATATAAATCTTTATAATCTACCATTGACATAATATAAAATAACAATTTTAGGGTTTAGGTGGTAATTGAGATTTTTGTTCAATTAATTAAAAATTATCTATAAAAATAAGGTTTATTTAGAATAAAACTTTAACTTTTTTTTCAATATGCAATTTTTAAAACAAGTCATTTTATTTTAAATTTTATTATTTTTATTTTAACGGAAATTAGTTAAAATAATTATTTAATCTTATTTTGTACATTGTTGTTGAATTTAATATTATGGTGAATAATATGGATAGGAAAAATTTAGAATTTGCTTCTTTACTTCACGATATCGGTAAGTTTCATCAGCGTACTGGTGATAAGGTTACCGGTAAATATTCTGAAATTCCTATGGAAAAACACGGAAGAAACGGAGCTCATGCTAAATGGTCCGCTGATTTTTTAAGCAAATATTGGAATGATGACATTATTGATTTAGCATTGTACCATCATAATCCTAGTGCTTCTAATTACCCTGAATTATGTAAAATGCTTCAGAAGGCGGATCATCATTCTTCTAGTGAAAGAATAACTAGTGGGGAAGCTAACGATACATCATTAACTCCATTGATTTCTATTTTCTCAGAAGTTAAACTTGGAGATAATAAAGAATCTGAAGAATATTATGTTCCATTTAAGAAAATTGATTTAAATGAAGATTCTTTTGAAGATTTAAAACCTAAAATTTCTTCTAAGGAAATCATGTCTGGTTGGAATTTAAAGCCAGATTATAAGCAATTATGGGCAGAATTTTCAAATGAAATGAACAGTTTAAAGCGTTTTGATTTCAACACAACACTTGCTTTAATGAAAAAATATACTTCAACCATACCTTCTGCAGTTTATGTATCTGTTCCTGATATCTCTTTATATGACCATTCCAAAACAACTGCAGCTCTTGCAGTATGCAGGTACCTATTTGATAGGGATTCTTATGAGAATTTAACTCAAACCAATCATCAGAATGTTTATTTGGCCATTAATGGTGATATTTCAGGTATTCAAAAGTTCATATTTAAGATTTCCTCTCCTCAGGAAGCACAAAGCGGAATGAGTAAACGTTTAAGAGGAAGGTCTTTGTATTTGACTTTATTGACAAATGCAATTGCAGACAAGATTGCGCAGGAATTGGAATTGACTTCAGCTAATATTTTGTTCTGTGGAGGTGGAAGATTTACAATAATCGCACCAAATACAGAAAATGCTAAAGTAAAATTGGAAGAAATTAAAAATAAGGTTAATGAAGAATTTATAGAAAAATTTAACGCTGAATTATATTTAGCTATTGCAACTGAAGAGTGTTGTGCAATTAAAGATCCTAAAGATAATGAATCATATGATTTAAATAACTTCGGTAAATTAATGAAACATTTAACTGACTTATTGACTGAAGATAAAAAGCACAAATTTGTAGATAACCTTAAAGATGTTTTCAATTTTGATGAAGAAATCATCTATGATGATATATGTTCCGTTTGTGGAAAGTTATATCATAAAGAAAATGAAGATGATTTTGTTTGTCCAAGTTGTAAATCTCATGAAAGCTTAGGTCAAAAGGTTGCAAATTCCAATTACATGATAAAAGCATTTTTAAATGAAGAATATGACTTTAAGGATGCAAAAAGAGATTTTGCATTTTCTGATGAATATCTGAAAGTGGGTTATAATTTCTTCAGGTCTTATAAGTCCGGTTCTGACTTAATCAAATTCATTGAAAAATTGGATATGTTTGCAGATAAATTTGAGGTTATCAAGTTAAATGACACAGATTTCTTAGAGTTTGCTAATGAATTTGATGATAGTAGTTTGGAGAAAGTCTCATTTAGTTTTAGTTTTATTGGAAATACAGTTCCTAAATATCCTAAAGAAGGTCCTTTATACTTTGAACATTTAGCTCAAATAAGTAAAGGTTCCAATAAATTAGGCATATTGAAGATGGATGTGGATAATTTAGGACAAATATTCTCAAGTGGATTCGATCAACTTCTTGATAATTCTGATAGTGAAGAGTTCATTTCTGGAATGAGCATTTCCAGAATGTCTACTTTAAGTTCTCAGTTAGATTTATTCTTCTCTGGTTTTGTAAATGATATTGCTTCAAATTATGTTGTTTATAGTGATATTGATGCTTTGAATCTTGATGAAAATGCTAAAAACAATAAGTTTAAGAAAATTGACCTTAAATTACAAAACGATAATGTTGAAGATGAATTCATCACTGTTTATAAAGCAAAATCTGAACTTGATTTAGAAGAGAGAAGAACCTTGAAAAGATGGGAAATTCCTACAATATATATTAACTTCTCTGGTGGGGATGATTTGCTTGTATTAGGTCCTTATGATGATATAATTGAATTTGCAGGTGAATTGAGATCTAAATTTAAACAATGGACATGCGATAATGATTCCATTAATCTATCTGCAGGAATCTCAATTGTTTCACCAAAATTCCCTATAGGAAAAGCTGCAAATATGGCTGAAGAGTATCTAAAGGCTTCTAAGTCATGTGAAAAAGATAAAATCTGTTTATTTGGTGAAGTTGTAAGTTGGAATGAAAAAGGAACTGGATTTAAAGGATTCTATGATTTATATGAATTTGGAAAAGATTTAGAAGAATATGTTATTAGTGGAAAAGTATCTAAAGGCATTATTTATTCTATGTTAAATTTATGTAAAATTACTTTTGAAGAGTCTTCAGAAATTACTTCAGAATATGATGAATGGTATGAAATCAATACTAAAAGATTAAATAAAAAATCCTATGTTCCTTTATATAAATATAAATTAAGATTAATTAAGGACAAAAATGTTAAAAAATATTTGGATAAAAAAACAAATTATTTACCTTGGATAAAAATTCCAGTTTCTTGGGTAAGTTTAAGAATGAGAAATTAATGAATTTCTAAAGGTGAAAAAATGGCAAAAAAATCTAAAAAAGAAAAAGAAGAAGAAATAAATAAAATTATTTCTATGATAGATGGTTATGATAAACTATATGAGATTCCTGTAAAAACTTATGCTGATGTTGGTGGATATGCTGATATTGTTGCTGAAAACTCAGATGATTTGAAAACTAGCCAATTAAGAAAGTTTTTTGCAGCTATACGATTAATTGAACAAAAAGAAAATTTAACTTGGGATGTTGTGGAACCTCAATTTTATCTTTTAAAACCAAAATTAGCTGTTTCTGCAGGTAGAAAAAATATTCCAAAACCATTTTATAGGTTATTAATTAAACTTATGGAAAAGGTTGATGTCGGATCTGATGAAGAAAAATTAAAAAGTTTCAATACTTTTATCAAATTTTTTGAATCAATTGTAGCATATCATAAATATTATGGTTAAGTGTTATATTAATTTTATTTGAGGTGAAATAATGTTTAAAGAAAATTATATAATTAAAGGGGAAATAGTTTGTGAAACAGGCCTTCATATTGGGGGATCTAATGATAATATAGAAATTGGCGGCTCAGATAATGTGGTAATTAGAGATTCTACTTCAGATTTACCATTTATACCAGGTTCATCATTGAAAGGTAAATTAAGGTCACTACTTGAATTAAGTGATAAGGATTCAGCTCAAGATGTGATAAAAAATAAAGGAAAAGTTTCTTCAGATGAAAATACAATTGCAGCTCAAATATTCGGAGTTTCTGCAGACACTCAAAAAGAATTCAAATTTCCTACAAGGATTATCGTAAGAGATTCTTTTCCTAATGAAGAGACAATAGATTTATGGAAAAAAACTGAAGAGGTTGTTAGAGGAACTGAGTTAAAATATGAAAATACATTAAATAGAATTAATGCTTCTGCAAATCCTCGTAACATTGAAAGAATTCCTAAAGGTTCAAAATTCAATTTTGAAATTATTTTTAGTGTATATGAGGGAGATAATGAAAATATTTTAAGTTTATTTGAATCTATGAGTCTTTTAGAAGATAATTATCTTGGTGGAAGTGGAAGTAGAGGATTTGGTAAAGTTAGATTTGATAATATCACTATTTCTAAAAGAGACCAAGAATATTACAAAGAGGGAAAAAATCAAGAGCCTCTTATAAAAGATGCTGATTTAGAAAAGGTCATAGAACATTTTAAAAAATAAGGGGAGATTTAAAATGTTGGTTTATTTAAAACCTTTATCTATCTTTCCGGAATTACATTCTGATACTTTATTTGGGGCAATAACTTATGCAGTCAGTGAATTATATCCTGAACTTGTCGCAGATATGATTAATGCATTTAAAGAAGAACCTCCCTTTGTTTTATCTTCAACATTTCCATTTGTATTTAAACAGAATATAAACGTTAGATTTTATCCTAAGATAATTACTAAAAAATCTTCTAAAGACGAATCTGTCATAATTGATTCACAAGATTTTAAAGATTTTAAAGATGTTGAATATCTTGAAGAACAATTGTTCTTTGAACTAATCAATGGCAATTTAACTGAATCAGATATCCTTAAAGACTTTAAATCTTATAATGTTATCAATAAAATCCTCTTATTAAAAGATGAAATTGACATTGATGTAGCTATTGGTAAAAGTATTATTCCAAATAATAGTGTTAATCGTTTAACTAATAAAACTGATGGTATTTTTTACACTTCTGGAAATGAATATAAAAATATTGGATTATTCTTCCTTATAGAATTCTTTGATGAAAATTATATTCCAATTGTTAAAGCAGCATTACGATTCTTAAGAGATAGGGGATTTGGAAAAGATATTAGTAATGGCAAAGGTCAATTTGATTATGAAATTGATGAAGAATTTTCAATAGATGATTTATATACTTCTAATAATTTGGATTATTTTGTAACATTATCACGTTTCATTCCAAAAATAGAAGATTTGGAAAAAATCAATGAATATTCAAGTTATGAAATTGGATCTAAAAGAGGTAAAAGCCCATCTAATGAAATTAGAAAACAAATTAGATTCTTTAAAGAAGGATCTATTTTTCCAAATTATAAAAAATATTATGGGCAACTAATTAAATCTGGAAAAGATTCTCCTGCTGTTGAATATGGATTTGCATTTCCTATAAAATGTATTGGAAATAAGGAGGATTAATATGGAAGTAAAAAAATATCCTATTAGGATAAAAACATTATCTCCAATTTTTATTGGTTCTGGAAATACATTCGATGCATTAGAATATTATAATAGTCCGAATCCAATAAATGTTAATAAAAAGCCAAAAAAACAACTTAAGCGTATAAATTTTGATAAATTCTTCTTAAGTTTAAATGATGATGAAAAGGATAGGATTTTATCTAATGTGTCTGATGATTCCCGATATATTCTTGAACAAGATTTTCCAAAGATTAATTCGGAATTTTATCGTTATACAATTATAAATGAATGTCCAGAATCAAAAGATAAATTCAAATCAGTTATTTCAGAACATATTAAAACAATGGATGAAGTTTATATTCCAGGTTCTTCTATTAAAGGTGCTATTAAAACAGCATTATTCTATAATATAGTTCCAGATAGAGATATTGAAAAAATACAAAATATTCTTTCGTTTAATAAGTATAATAAGAGGTATAAAATTAATAATTTTAAATATAATAATTTCATCGATTATTATTTTTCAACAAAAAAAGGGAATAGTGCTCAAAAGAATATTATGCGATTTTTACATGTTTCTGATTCCAGCACTGAAAAATATCCTAGATTATACGAAATTCTCACTATCATGGCAGAATCTAAATTTAATCAACCTAATGGGATAAAACTTTATAGAAATAATAAAAACCCCTCCAAATCATATTTTGAAACAATAGCTCCTAAGAGAGGTTTAGATACAGAATTAGTGATTAATTATGATAAGGATATTTTGGAGGAACTAGAGTTTTCCAATAAGCAAAAACAAATTTTAGACATTGATTTCATTAAAAATTGTATTTATACATTTTCAAAGGATTTAATTAATTATGAAATTGATTTTTTTAATAAATATGATCAATATCATAAAATGAACGAGTTAAATGAAATAGTTAATAATTTAATTGATTTTTATGAAAGAATATCTAAATATAACTCTAAAAAGAATCCTCTTTTACGTATTGGTGCAGGTTCTGGATTAATGGCAACTTCTATTGCTATGAAAGTCAAGCAGTATGATAGGAATAATGGAACAGATATTTTTGATCAAATCATGGGGACATTCTATAAAAAATACCCTTATGAATTCCCTAAATCTAGGAAAATTTTATCTAATAATGAAAATTTACCGTTATCCTGGGTGCAATTAAACTTTAAATAATTTCTGGAGTTTTTTTCATGTCTAATAAAGAAAAAATTTTAATTTTAAGTGTAGGAGGTTCACCAGAACCTCTTATTTATTCTATAAATGATTATCAGCCGGATAGGATTGTATTTGTTCATACTCCAGAAACATTACATTATTGTGGAGAAATTTTAGACAGTATTGATTGGGATAAAGGAGAAAAATTTATAACCGGTCTTTCAATTTTAGAAAAATCATACAATGAAGAATATGAGTTATTTAAAGCAAATAATAACATTGAAACTTATTTAGATTTTAATCAAGTTAAAAATCTTCCATCCTATGATAATATGGTTAATTTTCTCACAGAGCAATTTTCAGATATTCTGGAAATTTCTGATTTGAATGATGAAAGAATATTTTTAACAGAAATAAGTGATGCAGAAGATTTAGAAATTTCTTTTGATATTTCACAAAAAGTTATCTCAAAATTCGATGATGCTGACAAATATGAAGTTTTTGTAGATTTTACGGGAGGAACAAAACCTATGGTCTCTGGAATGGTTCTTTCCGTTATTGAAGGAGATTACTCAAACTTTATGTTGTGTTATGTCGGTTCTATCGATGATGAAAGCAGAAATAAAATTGGTGTAGGAAATGTTCAATCAGGTAAGGAATTTATAAAAAGACAAATCAATCCTTATCAGTCACGGGCCATCACAGAATTTAAAAGAGGAATAAATTTCTTTAATCAATATCAGTTTGAAGGTGCTGAACTAAATTTTAAAAATGCCAATAAAAATTTTAAGTCTATAATAAAAAATAAAGAATCTCAAGAAGAAATGGGGGATGTTTCAGTAAGTAATCATATTAGTAATGTTGATGTTGAAACAATTAAAAATAATAGGTCTTTAGCATTGAGATGTATTGAATTTGTAGAATTCTATAATAAATGGGACCTTTTTAATGACGAGTTCGGTAGAAATACTCTATTATCACAAAAAATTGAGGAAATAATTGAAAAAATAGAGAATAGTGATTATTTAATTAATTTATTTGAAGGAACAGATTTTTATAATCAAATTAAATTAAATCATGAATTTTTGAAAATCAAAATTGAGAATGAAGATTTAAGCTTAAGACTAAAGTTTTATTTAGCTGATTTATTGAACAATTCATGCAGACGTTATAAAGAAGGAAAATATAATGATGCAGTTGCAAGGTTATATAGGGCGAATGAGCTAATATCTCAAATAAAATTATTTGAAAAAGATTTATATTTTGATGAAAAAATCAGGAATGATTTAGAATTTATTTTGAGCATTGATAAAATTTTGGCTAATGTTGGAAAATATAATTACATAGATGCAGAAAATATTATTAAACGCAATTTTAGAGCTTCAAAAGAAGAAAGAGAAAAATTTAAAGCATTATATGGTAAAAATTATGATATTCATGGTGAATTGAAACTTGCAAATGATCAAAATTATGATCTTTTAGAGGTTTTTGGTTTTGAAAAGACTAAGGAATTTGAAAAATTCAACTGCAGTCTAAAATCTCGTAATACCTCTATTTTAGCGCATGGTTTAAATCCTATTAAGAAAAACACTGCTAAAAAATTATATAATAATACTTTAGAGTATGCAAGTGGTTTCTTCCCAGATTTGGAAGATATTATGGAAATGGGAAAATTTCCAAAACTTGATTCAAATATTATAAGAAAGCAATAAGCTGTTTGATATTATGAAAATTGATACTACATTACTAATTCTTAAAACAAATAAGAAAGTAAAACAGGAGACCTCTAAATTTAGAGGTTATATTGGTAGGGAGTTTGAAAAGTACCCTATTTTACATAATCATTATGGTGAGGGAAAGTTTTTATACTCCTATCCTCTTGTTCAATACCAGATTATAGATGGTCAAGCATCTATCTTAGGTATTGAAGAAGGTGCAGAATTATTAAAGGAGATTTATCCTCAAATAAATGAACTGAAAATGGGAGACAGCTATTATAAGGTGGAAGATCATCTCATTTATGATAAGGAATACAATGTTAACACCACCAATGAAGAGATTCAATATAAGTTTATCACTCCATGGATTGCATTGAATTCCATTAATTTCCAAAAGTATAAGCAAATAAACGACTGGAAAGAAAGAAAGATCATGTTAAATAAGATTCTTGTTGGAAATATTCTTTCCATGTCTAAAGGATTGGGCATTATTGTCAATAGGAGAATTCATGTTAAATCCAATCTAGAGCATGTTTCCACTGATTATAAAGGAGTAAATATGTTATCTTTCACCGGAGAATTTAGAGTTAACTTTCGAATACCTGACTTTATGGGATTTGGAAAAGGAGTTAGTCAAGGTTTTGGTTCTGTAGTCAAAGTGGATAAAGAACCTAAAACAAATGATTAATTTCTTTTTTTTTAATGTTGATTTACATATTCATTTTATTTTCTTCTTTTTTTAATGCTGATTTACATATTCATTTTTTTCAAATTGTTAAGATCATATATTTATTTCTTAATTTTTTTTTTTACTAAATGGAAAGATTTAAATATCACCACCTCCATAATATATTGGTTATGGGGTGATGGATATTTTAGTCTTTGTAATGTATGATATTACAGATAATCCAACAAGAACTAGTTTTGTTAAGAAATTGCAGCACTATGGCTTACGCCGTATACAGAAGTCTATATTCTGTGGATATTTAACCATGGATGAGCGTTTAAACTTAGCAAGCGAGTTTGACTTTTTTATGTCTTCCGAAAGAGATAGCATTATACTGGTTCCAGCTTGTGAATCTTGTTTAGATTCTGTATTTATAGAAGGGGACTTATTGCTACCTCAAAAATGGGAATATGCTTTTTTATGAATTTCATTTAAAAAAATGTTATATGATAAGGGGTGATTAAATGAAATTGGTTATAGATGGATTTGGTAAATCAGTCGCTAAAAGGGATAATCAAATTGTTATAAAGGAAAATGGTAAAGAAAAGGATTTCTTTTTGCGGCGTATATGCTGCTGGCTTCAACTCTGCTGATTGCAGCCCTGGAAAAGGTTCAATTACCTTTGATGCCTTAACCTTGCTTGCTGAACATGATATTGATTGTGTATCAATTGATTGGAAAGGACATGTTAACTATAGGTTATCCGCTCCAGATAGAAAGAATGCAATTGTAAAAAAAGAACAATATTTTTCCCTTATGGATTCAAGAAGCGGTTATTTGGCTAAGGCATTTATTCTAGCTAAAATTGAAAATCAAAAGGCAGTTCTAGGCACTCTTGCTAAGTCAAGAGATGAAAATGAATTCCTAATAAATCAGAGGGACAAATTGTCTGATAGTTTGGAAAAGTTATCTAAAATTTATGTAAAGGCATCAGATAATCTTAGAAATAAGATTATGGGTATTGAAGGGCAGGCTTCTGTTGAATACTGGGCTGGATTTGCAGATGTCTTGGATGAGAAATGGAATTTCAATGGAAGAAGCGGTAGAGGAGCTCAAGATCCTGTCAATTCATTGCTTAATTATGGTTATGCTGTTGTAGAAAGTGAAATATGGAAATCCATTTATCTTGCAGGACTTGATCCCTATTGCGGTTTCCTTCATTCAGAGCGTTATGGTAGAGCAAGCCTTGTATTTGATCTCATTGAAGAATTCAGACAACAGATTGTGGATAAGACCATTCTTTCCATTGTAAATATGAATCAAGTTGATACAGATGATTTTGAGGATAAAGGAAACATAATGTTAATGAATGATAAGTCAAGGCGCTTGGTTATTGCTAAGATTTTGGATAAATTGAATAGCAAGGTTGAATTTAATGGAAATAAAATGTCTTATTCTGACATTATAATGTATCAAGGAAGGCAAATGGCTAAGTTTTTGACTCATGAAGATCAATATGTTGGTTTTTATAGGCGTTGGTGAAAATAATTAATTATTTTTAATATTAAATTCTTTTTATTAATTTTTATTTTTTTAGGTTTTGTGCAAACCTCTAATTTTTTTCAAATTTTTATTATTTTTTTATATATTATTCATTTTTCAATATTTTATTTTCATGCTTTTAATAGCTAATTATTCTAGTTTAAATTTCTTATTTCCATTTTTTTCGATTTTTTGCTTTTGAATTTTTAAAGGGAGCATTAATTATTTTTATTTTTATTAGTAAACTATTTATTTTAATTGTGCAAATATAT
>NZ_CALDKF010000037.1 GCF_937898925.1 uncultured Methanobrevibacter sp. | reverse complement strand
ATAAACTATGAAACTTGCGCCCATCCAAACGAATGATGATATTGGAGTTCTTTGGAACTTTCATAGTTGAATAAATCTCATAATCCTTCATCTAATCACCTAAATTCTATAGATTTCTAATCAAAATTCTATTAAATATAAATTAAATTATGTTCCTACAGAGAAACATTCTCCGAAACTTTTCAAGAGCTTAATAGCTGAAAATGCAGCTAACATGCTTGTTTTTGGGTTTGCGGCAAATGGGTAGTTTTCAGAACTTGTCCTGAATTCTCCGAAGTCACCTTTCACTACAACCTCATGGACATTCCTGTCCACTTTAGGATCCACTATTATCTTTACATCAATATCCATATTGCAGGCAATGCTTAATGATGCAGCTACATTGATGTTCACTGGGAATTTCTCAACAGCTTCTGAAGCTTTTCCTTCAAATAGGACTTCTTCCTCTTCAACTTCCCTTCCTAATGATTTAGGTGCCTTTCTTGTAGTCAATGAAGCTTCTGTAATCTTACCTATGGACGCTGCCTTAATACCATCCAAACCAACTATAGCACCAGAAGGAGCGTATACCTTAGCATTATGTTCTTCAGCGGTTTTTCTGACCTTGTTTCTGAATTCCCTATCCATCAATGCACCTACACTCATCACCATCAGATCAATGCCTCTTTCAAGGATATCCAATGCAATGACCTTTAAAGCGATTGGGGAAGCGGATTCCAAAATCAAATCAACATCATCCAGCATGTCCTCTAATCTTAAAACAGCAACACCATTTGCAATCTGTGCAAGATTTTCCGCTCTTTCTATGTCTGTGTCATAGAAATATTTTATTTGTATTCCACTATCGGATATGAATTCATTCACTATAGTGTTAGCTATAGCTCCACATCCTACAATACCTACTATCATAAGTTCACCTCAAATATGAAAAATTGAAAAATTTTTTGAAAGTATACTGTTAAAATAAATTTCATTAATAAATTTCCCTTAATTAAATTTTCTTTAATTAATTTTTCCTTAATTATAATTATTCTTTATTAAATAAAAAACTATCCTATTGAATATAGTTAAGTGTTTGAATTTTGATTTCCAATAAAAATTAAAAAAATGTAAACCATTTATTATAAATTGTTAATAACATTGATAATAACAAGAAAAATGATGAAAATTGCTTCATGAAAAAAATTGAAAAAAAAGAGAAATAAAATAAATATGTTAATTAATCTGAAACTACATTTAGAAAAAATAGGCTAATAATCAAAGGATATGGTAAAAATCTCAAAGATTAAAAACATATTTAGTTAAAGAACTATTGTGCTTTTGGTATAGGAGCTTCTACAGGAGCTTCTGCCGGAGCTGCTCTAACAGGTTCTGGTCTTGGGCGAATAGACATTTCTTCTCCAGCTACTGGAGGTTTTGGTCTTTTTAAGTCTTGAGGATCAATTAACATAATGTCGCCAATAGCAGTAACTCTGTCAAACTCAATGTTAAGTAAGCCTTCTTGGAAGGTTCTGCCTACTTCTTCTTCAGGTACGAACTGGAATCCTCCTCTAAAGATATCTCTGAACCCTGCACTTTTTCTTTCAGGTTCTAAAGCTTTTACTTGAAGTCTAGAGATAGTTCCGTATCTGATATTTAAAACTACGTCGTGTACTTGACCTACATACTGTCCTGCTAATGTATATATATCCAAATCGTAAAGAGTTGAAACTTCTACCATTTTTTTCACCATTATAACTCAATAAATCAAATAAAAATGTTTGTTGTCAATGCACTTAAAACATTGCAAAATCCTTTAATTTTTAAAAATTTTAGCCTATGAATAATGAATTAATAATTAAAGATATGAATTTTTTAATTTTGAGTTTTATTAAGAAATTCATATGAAATTTAACAATTAAACATCAAATAAGCCTATTATATAATATATGTCTATTTGCTTATATAAATACTTTATGTTTTTTAAGTCAAAAATAACTATTAAAATTTAAAAAAATTGCTAAAATTGAAATAAAAATTAAAAATAATTGTAAAAATTATCTAAAAATTAAAAAATAGAAAAATTTCAATATCAAACCGAAAAAATAAGTAAAATTTTAGAGAAAAAATTCAAAAATTTCCAAAAAATGATAATATCATGATAATATCATTGAAAATTTCATGAAATTTGAAAAAAATGTTAATGTCATGTTAATATCATTAAGTAATTTAGTTAGGATAATACTAGAATTTAAGAAAATATTATCGAAAAATGGGAAAGCCGGTAGAAAATATTATAAAAAAATAAAAAAATGAAAAAATGAAAAAATGAAAAAATTAATGAAAAAATTAATGAAAAATAAAAAAGTGAAAAAGTTTTGATCAAACTTTTTCT
>NZ_CALDKF010000036.1 GCF_937898925.1 uncultured Methanobrevibacter sp. | reverse complement strand
CCTGGATATCGGATGATTTACCTCTTGATGGATATTGTAAAACAAAATCAGTTAAATCTTTTTTTGAAACTGGCTCTTCGCGATTAACATATAAATATATTAATGCTAATCCCCGTCTAGAATATTTTTCACCTATTTTCCAACGAGGAAGTTTCACCCCATCTTCATCTAGATATTGTTTATGATAACTAGATAACTCATTATATATCTCTTCCAATTGATTGTCTTCTAAATACATAATTTTATTTAAGTAAAAAACAATTTTTATATATAGTTACATATTTATGTAACAAAATGGGGAAAATTTATGATTGATAAAGAGTTGAGTTATATTTTGAAAAGTCGAATAAGATTCCATATAATATTACAATTAAAAAATGGAATCAAAACTCCGAAAGAATTATCATCCCAAAAATTTTATCTGAGCCATATCTCTACAAATTTAAAAGAATTAGAAAATAAAAATTACATAATATGCATTAATCCATATGCCAGAAAAAATAAAAAATTTAAATTAAGTAAAAAAAGTGAAGATATATTAAATTATTTACATAAAATAACAAAATAATTATTCTACTTTTGACAAAGATTTTTTCATTTCCAAAGCAATAGCTTTTGCTAGTAATGGAGGTACAGCATTCCCGACTTGTTTATATTGTTGACTACTTGAACCCATGAATTCGACATAATCGGGAAAAGATTGCAATCTAGAAGCTTCTCTAACAGTTATGACCCTATTAGATGTGGGATGTAAAAATCTTCCAGGAGCAGAAGCACAGCCACAATTACCTGTAATTGTATCAGCAGGTTTATTCTCATCTAATTTTCCATAAATGTTAGGATACCCTCTTTTAAGTTTTAAATCATCTGGTAGATCTCCATGGTTTCCACCTTGAGGGATGTTTTTTATCCTTTCAATAACTACTTTTGAATGATTTGGTGCTTTATGATTAAATAATCTTGGACTTTTTTCTCTACAAAATTTTTGATAATCATTTTCCGGATATTTATCATACTCTTCTGCAGATTCATTACATTCAATTGTAGGTAAATCAGAGATGGCATCTCTTACAGTTAAATACATATTAGAATTTTCATAATAAGTTAATAAAGAGTTTTTATCATGATGAGTTGGCTTAGGAAATTTGAAAGTTGTCTTGTAATTTTTTCTAATGCCTACGAAGAAAATTCTTTTTCTGAATTGAGGCACCCCATAATCTGCAGCTAATAAAACTTTAGACTTTACATTATACCCTATTTCATTAAAAATATCAATTAATTCATCTTTTATTAAATCTCCTTGACCATTTTTCATAGAGGCTAATCCAGAAACATTTTCCATTAAGAACATCTTAGGTTTAATTTCATTAACGATGTCTGCATAAATTCTAACTAAATTATTTCGCGGATCGTCAATCATCCTATTTCCAACAGTACTAAATCCTTGACAAGGAGGTCCTCCAATTACAACATCAATATCTTTAGGGTCTATGTTATTATCTTTTAGAAAAGAAAGAATATCAATGCTATTTAAATCTACATTAAAACCTTTAGTATTAGGATGAGAATTTTTATATGTATCTAAAAAATTAGGTTCTATTTCAAAACCAGCCAATATATTAAATCCAGCCATTTCAAAGCCTAAACTTAATCCACCAGCTCCACAAAATAAGTCTAATACATTCATAAATTTTCTCATAATTAAACTTTGATTTTCTTTATTTATATTTATTTTCAATGAACATGAACAAATATTTAGTATATTTAACTATACATAAATTAAAATCTTATTTTTGAAAAAAAACATATCTTTATAAATTACGAAATTTATAAAAAGTTTACTATATAAAACTAAAAAATAAAATTCAATTAAGAGGTGAAAGTATGGTAGAAACATATCATTTTCAAAAAGCAGCTTATAAAACTAAATTAAATTTTGCCCCATAATTCATTTCATCCAATTTGGATATGAGCATTGAAGAATTGATTACTAAAAAAGAATGGGATGAAGATATTTCTCTATGTATGCATATATTCAATGATGAAATTACCAATGAGGATGAAGAATATGTTAAAAGTCTTTTAGAAACTGCCTATCATAGAAGAGATAATAGATCTTCTTTAGAATATGCATGCGATTTAATGATTGGATGGGTGTTAGAAGACTGTATTGTTGAATTACTCAATATGGAAGGATATGAAACAATATTAAATAGTGCAGATAGAGATAGGAAGATTTTAACAAAACCTAAAGCTGATTCTGATTTAAAAATTATGGTTGATGGTGAAGAAATATTAATAGAGTTAGTAAATGATTTTAAAGGATATTGGAAAAGAAATAACAAAGTCGATTTAAGGGACAATAAATATGCAAATCTGAAAGATGAAAATAGTTTATTATTAGGAATAGATTACAAATATAGTGAATTCTTTATTTTAGATGTTAGTAAAGCTGAAGCTAGGTATATTCCATTTCATTACCCTTTTAGAAAACCAGCATACTCCCTTAAATTGGACAAAAATGATTTTTACAGTTTAGACGATGCTTCAAATGCATTATCAAATGTGCTAGAAAATTATAGTAAAAACTTATAAATAAATACTATAAAAACAAAAATTATTATAAAGAAATTTAGGTTGAATAAAAAAATGATTAATGGAATTTCATTATTTGCAAATGTAGGAATTGGAGAGACATACCTTAAAGAAAAGGGGATAAACATTTGTGTTTCTAATGAGTTAATTGAAAAAAGATGTGATTTTTACTCTCATTTATATCCTGAATCAAAAATGATTTGTGGAGATATAACTGACTCAAAAATCTTTAATCAATTAGTAGAATTATATGAAGAAAACGAATGTGATTTCTTAATGTCCACTCCACCATGTCAAGGTATGAGCGTTGCAGGTAAAATGGACAAAAACGATCCTAGAAATTCATTAATTATTTACACAGTTAAATTTATTAAAAAAACAAGACCTAGTAATATAATAATTGAAAATGTGCCTCAAATGCTTAGATTTTCAATTTTAGTAGATGATGAGGAAGTTAAAATCTTAGATTATATTCATAAAGAACTTGAACCACTTGGCTATTATATTAATGCTGGTGTTTTAGACTGTGCTGATTATGGAACACCTCAAACCAGAAAAAGAGCTATTATCTTAATATCAAATATAGAAAAATGGGAATTTCCTGAAAAAATGGATAAAATCACGGTTAGGGATGTTATTGGGGATTTACCATCACTTGAAAGTGGAGAAAAATCAGATATTCCTAATCATTATGCTAAAAAACACAACCCAAACCATATTTTATGGATGAAACATACACCAAGTGGTCAAACAGCATTCGATAATGAAGTTTATTACCCTCAAAAAGATGGTAGAAGAATAAAAGGCTACAATACAACCTATAAACGTATTGAATGGGACAAACCTGCACCAACCATTACAATGTGTAATGGTGCTGTTTCTTCTCAAAATAATGTCCACCCTGGAAGAAAAAAAGAAGATGGAACATATTCAGATGCAAGAGTACTATCAATTTTGGAAATATTAAGATTATCTGGACTTCCAGATGATTGGAATATTCCAGATTGGGCAACTGAAAACTTTATTAGACAAGTAATCGGAGAAGGTTTCCCCCCTAAATTTTCAGCAAAATTAATTGAAACAATGCCTTTAAAGGAGGAAAATTAATGCCAAGAGCTAATCAATATCAATGGCAAGCACCAGGAAATGGAAGACTTTTCGATACAAGTTTAGAAGAATGGGAAACAAGCTTGATGTCACAAAGATGTATTGGTGTCTTAAATTATATTGATGAGAATCCTCTTGTTGAAAAAGAGATGTTCGAAGAGGAAATAGCTGAATATCTTCAATTCCACTATGGCCATGATCCTAATGAGTCAAATAAAGGTCACTTTTTTAGATCTTTAGAATTTGTAGGTTTCATTAGAAATATTGATAATTTACTATCCCTATCAATAGATGGAAAAAACTTCTTAAATTCTATGTTAAATAAAGAATTTGACAAAGCACTAAAATCTTACATTTTGCAACTCTTAAAAACATCATACCCAAACCATGCAACAATTGACAATGAGCTGTCATTATTCCCTTTTAGAATAATGTTTAAATTAATGTCAGAAAATTCAGCACACAAGGGACTTATAAACAAAAAAATGTTCTTAATTGACATCCCATTTATAACTAGTGAAGAGGATGTTATAACTATTTTATACAAACTACAAAACAAGAAATACTTAGAATATTTAGATGAAGCTCCTAAAAATGAATTAAAATCAGTTTATAATAGATTTTATGAAAAATGGTATACTTGGGTAGTTGCATCCCTAAGAGAAATGAATATTTTAAAAGAAATAGGAAACAGAAGAAACAGCTATCTTACATTAGATGATTCTGTAAAAGATTTCATACAAGGCATTGTCGATGAAATGGAATACGAGGATATGTTCTTTGAATCTGAAAAGAAATTTGATGAAGTAAAAAATAGAATTAGATGTAAACCAAGAAACCCTTCAGTTATAAGTAATGTGTTGGAGGAAAGCAATTATACTTGTTTCTTTAGTGAAAATCATAAAACATTTCCTAGTATCCACAGACCAAATTATGTAGAAGGCCATCATATAATTCCAGTAGCCCTTAATGATAGTTTTTCTGAAGAATTAGATTGTGAAGAAAATGTTATAGCTCTTTGCCCAAATTGTCATAAAGCAATGCATTATGCAAAAAATGATTATAAGGAAGAATTACTTTCATATATTCTAGAAAATAACGAAAAATTTAGTAAATTTGACTTAAGTTTAGAAGATATGAAAGAAATTTATTTTAATAAAGAAATCCCTAATAATTCTGACTAATTTTAAAAAAAACCAGTAATTTTATTCTGCAATTAAACAATTTTATAAATTCCATTTTGGATATTTTCATAAATTAAGTATTCTCTATCATTTAAACTAGAAACATCCAAATATTCATCAGTTAAAATAGATTTAATCATCTTTTTCAATTTTCTACCAATCAAACGATGGGAAGTTCTAACTAAAGAGATTTGTTGGAAAATTGATTGATAATTATCCATAATAAAAATATTATCTAAAATATCTCCAATGATATACAAATCATAAGCGGATTGAGGCCCAATAGCTTCCCCTTTGCACCATTGCATAACGGTTTGATATGTCTTATCTCCACCACGATTGCAATAAATATTATAAACCTCACTATATTTCAAATTGTTTGATTCAACATAATTTAAAAATTCCAATTTCCAATATTCGACCAAACTCATATTTATTTGAGATTTTAATTCAGAAGAATCAATGACTAAATTCAATAATGATTTTTTCTCATCGTTGTCAATAATAATTATATAATCTCCACTTTTTAACTCGGAAGGTTTCAATTCTTTCGCATCATCAATATGATAAATATTATCAAAAGTCAAATATGATTTATTAACCGGCAATTTCTTTTCTACAAATTCGTTGGTTTGAATATTCTGTAATCTAAAAGGTATAGTGTCATAATTTCTTTGATTAATCTCCTTAGAAAGATCAATATTTAAATTTGATTTGCTTCTGCTCCATTCCCTCATATAATCCTTCAAATTCAAATCTATATGGAAAGGATCATATTCAGATGTTTCAATATCCTCCATATCGCCTAAATCATCGCCTGATTCTTCTTCAGGTTCTTCCTCTTCTTCTTCGAATTCAATTAATTCAAATCTTTTGTTAAAATCGTCTAAAATCTCATTATCTTCTGCTGCATCAAAAAGTTCTAATGTCTCTTTAAGAATATCCATATACTCTTTTTCTTCTAAAATATTTCCATAAATAACCTTATCTAATTGTTCTTTTAAAAATCTATGATTATTTCCTTCATATGATAAAATTATTATTTCTTTATATGGCTTAAATAATTCTGAAGTAAATACTTCAGGAATCACTCCAGGTAAAATTAAAATTTTGTTTTCTTTCTCTGAGTCAGGCTTTTGAGTAAGCATCTTCATATTAATTGGAACAAATAAATCTTTCTTTATATAATATCCTTTTTCTAAAACTTCTTTTAATATATTGGGTTCACTATCAAGGTAAGTTCCAATAAATACTTCTTGATTTTTAAGATAAAAATCCCCCAACAAATCATACAAAACATAGTCTTTACATTCTCTAGAATAAGATAAATCTTCATTTACACGTTTACAATTAGCCAATTCATAATACATATTAGTTAAAGAATCTAAAAAACTATAAATAAAAAATCTATTTTTAGGATTCTCCAAAAATAATTTGCTTTTATAATTTTGTATGAAATGTGGTATACTACTGCGAGTCCATCCATTATTGATTTTAAACGGTATATTTAAATAAGAAGGGTTAACCGTGAGATTATATAAATCAAAAAGTAATTCTCTAGCTTTATGAAGAGAATTTTCATCATATACATTATCAATATCTATTTTTTTAAAAGTAGAATATGCATTAGAAAAAAACATATCAATAGAGCCAGAATAAATTAAAGGATCATATATGGATAAATTTACTTCTTGATTAATAAAAATATCAGAATCTAAATTATATCTACTGACTAACTCTAGTTCAGATTCATCTATATTTGAAAAATATTGGTGGGAATTACTTTTCAAATAATTGTTATTTTGTAATATATACCTGTTGAATGGTAAAACTGCGAAGTTTAACTCTTTTATAAGTATTTTTATATAATCGATTGAAGGATTATTGAAATGTATCAATAATTTAACATCACTATCTAACTCTTTAAACCATGTGATAAAGCTTTCCAATCTACCATAAGAACGGAAAAATCTGTCAGCATTTTCAATAATAATTAACCCTATAGGATGTTCTTTAGGATTAAGATGTTCATCATTATTTTTTAAAGCTATATTTAACTTTTCTTTAATGCCAAATAAATTGCTATCTGTATCAATGATAAATTTAGAAACATAAGGATTTTTTAAAACATTCTTTTCGGTGTAAGTTCTCTTAAAACGATTATCAGATCTAGGAAGATATCTTTCTAAAGTTAATTTATAATCAATTGAATTATTCTGATAGTCCTCTTTATCATTCCGAATTTTTTTCAAATAAAATACTGGAAATTTTCGAAAAACATACCCCTCATAATCACACAACAAATAATGATTTTTATTAAGTGAAACCTTGGACCTGCTGTTTAAAGAGTCCCCTTTTTCATCTGCTAAAATATAGAAACACATTGAATATCTATATGCCAATATAATACCAGGAATAATAAAAAGAATTAGTCCCCCCACTATATACAACATCATTATTAAATACAATTTTATGGCTTTTTTATAGTTACTAAATCCATAAAATGCATCTTTAATACTAAACTTTTCTTCTCTTACAACTTTTAAATATACATATTGTTGTCCTAAATAAAATGCTGGTTGAAGTAA